>NZ_AP020335.1:2179881-2491293 GCF_013340845.1 Hydrogenovibrio marinus | reverse complement strand
GGCAAGCGTCTCTGTGCATGGGTTAATCTTGTTAAGTAGATTGAGTGCACTTCTTAAACTGCGAAGTGACGAAAATGGATTGCATTCAACTTTGTGCAATCTGTGAATTAACAAAAAATCTGAAATCGAAGTGATGTGCTGAGACATACAATCAATGGTCTTTGTCAATTCAATAAGGAGCCTGTCAGGAGCTCTCTGTTTTATTCTGTTTCTTCTTATTTGCTTGTTTCAATTTTTGAGGAATCACTTGTTAGGCAGTGATAAAAATTCGCTTAAACAGCGCTTGAAACAAGTGTGTCTTGAACACGGAAATTATTATAGCTGTGTATAACTTTAAAAAACAGTCCCTGTCTGTGGATAACTTGTGGAGAAAGCTTGTGGATAACCCTAAAAAATGACTATTTAAGACATTGATAATTAATGTTTTTTTGTTAAATCAAAATTAATCTGAAATTTAATGCCAAAACATTTTTATGGCTAAGATAATTAAAAGTAATCCGAAGATTTTTTTCAGGCGTTTGACCGGCAATTTATGGGTCATGCGAGCCCCTAGTGGGGCGGTGAAAAAACTGGCAATCACGATTCCTAAAAATGCAGGCCAATAAACAAACCCAGTGGAATACGCCGGTAAATTTGAAGCACCCCATCCTGCAATTATGAATCCCAGCGTTCCAGAGACTGCAATTGGAAGGCTGCAAGCTGAAGAAGTGGCGATTGCTTGTTTGATTGGAACATTATGCCAAGACATATAAGGTGTATTGAGTGCACCACCACCAATACCCACTAGCGTTGAAAAGCTGCCAATCAAAGCACCGGCGATGCTTCTGCCAACCGTGCCCGGCATTTCTCTATGCGGGCTGGGTTGGACGTCTAACAGTATTTTGATTGCAATGAGGATTGCTAAAACCGCAAAGATTTTTGCCAGAACGGAGGCGTCTATGAATTGTGATACCCAGCCGCCGAGCAGTCCGCCGATGAAGATTCCCGGCGCCAGGGTTTTGAACAAGTCCCAACGTACCGCATCATGTTTATGGTGTGCCATTACAGAGGCAATGGAGGTGACGAGAATGGTCGCCAGGGAAGTTCCGATGGCGATATGAATCAAGTGATCACTCTGCATGTAAGCAGCAAATACAGTGGTCAGAACCGGCACGAGAATCAATCCGCCACCGATGCCCAATAGCCCAGCAAAAAAACCGACAAAGGCTCCCGTTACAATATAAATCAGAAATTCCATATACTCGTGTTCCGGCCAAATTTGATGCCACTATTTTAAAGTATCGGTAAAGGTTTGAGTTACTAACTCGTGCCTTAAAGCGTAAAATGTCATCATGACTTATATATAGGGAGTCGAAAATGGAATCATTTGATGAACGCTGTTATGAACTGCTCAAGCAAGTCCCTAAAGGTAAGGTCACTACTTATAAAGCCATCGCAGAAGCCCTTGGAACCAAAGCTTATCGGGCTGTCGGTGGGGCAATGAACCGAAACCCTTATGCACCGAAGGTACCGTGCCATCGTGTAGTGAATGTCGATGGCTCATTAGGTGGTTTTGCATTTGGGCAAGCCGAAAAAGTCGCTCGATTGAAAGCCGAAGGGGTTGAGGTAGAACAAGGCAAAATCAAAGCATTCAAAGAGCGTTTGTATGACGCCTTCCAATGAGCTTTTCCAGGAAAAGCTTGGATAAAGCTCAGCGAGAAACGAAATAACTTTTTGATTTCATTGGTAACTTCTATTTTTCAGTCAAAAAGGCAAATAAACCGTAAAGATGGCACAATCGACTATTGTGTTTTGAATTTGCTTCCACTATAATGCGCGATTCTTTCGAAAGAATTAATTGATAGGATTTTGAATCATGAAACGTACATTCCAACCAAGTGTTATCAAACGCGCTCGTACTCATGGTTTCCGTGCTCGCATGGCGACTAAGAACGGCCGTAAAGTTTTGGCGGCTCGTCGTGCAAAAGGACGTAAGCGTTTGACTGTGTAATCATTTTTGAATGATTGAAAAGCGACATAATTCTGATGAGTTAAATACTGATTCGGACGAACCACAAGGTTTAACTCATCAAAATTTTCCCCCTATAGATGATTCGGAAGCCCTTTCCGAGCAAGATCTGCAAAATTTAAATAATCCCGCCCTGTTTGACCTTTCGTTAAATACTTTTCCAAAAGCATTTCGTTTGCTGACGCCGAAAGACTTTCAACATGTCTTTGCCAATGCAGAAAAGTTTGCCAATCGTCATTGGACACTTATCGTTCGCCCTAATCAAAAACCTTATCCCCGCATGGGTTTGGCAATTGCCAAAAAGCAACTGAATAGAGCGGTTTGGCGAAATCGAATAAAAAGATTGGCAAGAGAGCTATTTCGTCAACATAAACAGGCATTAAGCGGGTATGATATTGTGGTTTTGAGTCGTCGCGGCATGCAAGAAATTGATAATGTGACCTTGAACAAAAGTTTTATTCATTTAATCCGCAAAATCAGCAGCAGCGGACTAAAGGATGGCGTGATTCGTCCGGCTCCCAAACGCCGACCTCCTGCCAACGACGGTAGGAAGAAGAATAAACCGAAAGGTTAGTGCTGCACAGAATACCTAATACTAAAATTTAATAAGTCATAGACGCAAGACAAACAGGAAAAAAACTAAAATGAACATGCGATCTTTTTGGTGGTTAGCCTTAGCCTTCACCCTTTTGTGGATCTGGTTGCAATGGACGCAATTCCAACACGCAAAATCACAGCCAGCTGCGATACAGCAAACTCAACAAGCATCCGATAATGGTGTGCCAACCGCAAATCAAATCGCCGCGTCAAACGAAGTGCCTGCTACCAAAGGTGGTGAAGTACCAGCGACTAAAATTGCTTTGGCTTCCGGTCAACGCGTTAAGGTCAAAACCGACGTTTATAACATTACTTTGGATACTGACGGCGGCGACATTCGTGACGTCTATTTGTTGAAGTATGCGGCACAGGATGATCACAGCAAGCCATTCAAGTTAATGAGCGACAAGGGTAACCTGTTCTATATTGCGCAAAATGGTATTGCTTCACAAGCGAACGCCAAACTACCTGCACCGAACCATAAGTCGGTTTATCAAGTTGCAAAAACTGATTACGAGATGACTGGCAAAACACTTACTGTACCGATGGTATGGGAAAAAGACGGTATTAAAGTCACTAAGACCTATACTTTCGAAAAAGGTAGCTACTTGATTAAAGTCGACTATAAGGTCGAGAACCTGTCAGGTGAACCTTGGTCTGGAAGCTTGTATTCACAAATCAAGCGCAGCTCAAATGACCCATACCATAACCGTATGATGTATACCTACACGGGTCCGGTTTTGTATGACGGTAATGCAGAAAATAAATACAACAAACACAAGTTTGAAGATTTGAAAACGCAACCGGTGAATGGTCAAACCGCAACTGGCGGTTGGGGTGCAATGATTCAGCACTATTTCATTTCAGCAGTGATTCCAAATCAAAAAGCGCAAAACAGCTTTTATGCGAAGTCTCTAGGGCATGATGATTATTCTGTTGGTGTTGTCGAGCCAATGGTGCAAATCAAGCCAGGACAGTCTGCTGATTTGAGCACACAGCTTTATGTTGGTCCGATTATCCAAGATAAATTGAAAAGCATTGCACCAGGTTTGGAGCTGACGGTTGATTATGGTGTTTTGACTATTATTGCTAAGCCTATTTTCTGGTTGTTGGAGAAAATCCACAGCGTCGTTGGTAACTGGGGTTGGTCGATCATATTCTTGACGATTTTGATTAAACTTCTGTTCTACAAGCTGTCTGAAACTTCTTATCGTTCTATGGCGCGTTTGAAGAAGTTTCAGCCTAAAATGCAACAGTTGAAAGAAAACTATGGGGATGACAAGGTTATCTTCCAGCAAAAATTGATGGCATTGTACAAAGAAGAAAAGATCAACCCTCTGGGTGGTTGTTTGCCGATTCTGGTTCAGATGCCGGTGTTCATCGCACTTTACTGGGTATTGCTTTACTCGGCGGAAATGCGTCAAGCGCCATGGATGCTATGGATTCAAGACTTGTCAGCAAAAGATCCTTATTACATCCTTCCGGTATTGATGGGTATTTCCATGTGGGTACAACAAAAATTGAACCCATCGGCAATGATGGACGAAATGCAGCAAAAAGTCATGAAACTGCTACCGTTTATCTTTACCGTCTTCTTCATGTTCTTCCCAGCCGGTTTAGTTCTGTACTGGGTAGTCAACAATGTATTGTCGGTTACTCAACAGTGGTATATCACCAAGAAGATTGCGGCAGGCGAAGAGAAGTAAAAGGAATACAAAATGCAATTATCTTATGAAAAATTGGGATTAGACGATCCAATGTACGGCAAAGCCGAATACAAGGTAATGGATGGCATGCAACCTGTATGTTACAAAACGGCAGATGGCTATTTACCGATTGTTACTGCTGGTCAGGCAGCTGCGAATGCTGAAAAAACGGAGTCTGACAAGCCAGCAGGTAAGCCAGAAGTTCAGACACTTTATGTATTGAGCTTCAAGGTAAATGGCGAAGCAGAGGAAATGACCTTCAAGTCAAAGAAAAAGTTGGAAAAGGCTTTGGCTTTGTACAAAGAGAAGTCGTTCATGTCCGATTTTGAAACAACGGAATATCAAATCGTCGCTTAACATTATCGGTTTACCTAAATTAAAATCGCCCGAATTCGGGCGATTTTTGTTTGAGTGAAATATAATTACTTCAACTTCATAACTGAACCCACTATGCATCTATCCAATCAAGACACCATTGCAGCGATTGCTACCGCACCCGGTCGTGGGGGCGTCGGTATTGTGCGCGTGTCTGGCGCAAAGGCGATGGCGATTGCCGAAGCCGTGTTGGGCAAAACGCCCAAACCACGTTATGCGCATTATGGCGATTTTTGGGATGCAAACGGCAAGGCACTAGACCAAGGCATTGCCCTCTTCTTTCCCAACCCAAATTCCTTTACCGGTGAAGATGTGCTGGAACTCCAAGGGCATGGCGGGCCAGTGGTATTGCAATGGTTATTGGAACGCGTGATTGCCTTGGGAGCGCGCTTGGCAGAACCGGGCGAGTTTTCAAAACAGGCATTTTTGAACGATAAGTTGGATTTGGCACAAGCCGAAGCCATTGCCGATTTGATTGACGCATCTTCCCAACAAGCTGCCAAATCGGCATTACGCTCGTTACAAGGCGAGTTTTCCGCACAAGTCACCGACTTGGTAGAACAACTCATTCAGTTGCGTATTTATGTTGAAGCCGCGATTGATTTTCCCGAAGAAGAAATCGACTTTTTATCTGATGGAAAAGTCGCCGGTCAACTGCAACATATCCTTGACCAATTACACCGAGTGTTCCATTCTGCACAGCAGGGCGTATTGCTACGTGAAGGGATGTCGGTGGTGATTCTCGGGCGTCCGAATGCCGGGAAATCGAGTTTATTGAATGCCTTGTCCGGTAAAGAGTCTGCGATTGTCACCGATATCGCTGGCACCACGCGCGACATTGTTCGTGAAGAAATCCAGATAGACGGGATGCCGTTGCATGTTTTGGACACTGCCGGGTTGCGTAAAGCGACCGATCAGGTGGAGCAGATTGGCATCCAACGCGCATGGGCGGCGATAGAAGAAGCCGACCGTATTTTGGTGGTGGTTCAAGCTGGAGAAGATATTGACCCTGAAGATCAGGCGATACTTGATAAACTGCCCAAACGTATTCCGTTGACCCTGATTCGTAATAAGATCGATTTGATTGGCTTGGAACCTAAGTTGCAATCCACCGATGAGCAAGGCGATGCTATGCGTCTGATGGGGCATGAGGAAACCGTCGTTTGGTTGTCTGCCAAGCAAAAGCTCGGAATTAATTTGCTCAAGCAACACCTGAAAACCGTGATGGGCTTTGCCCAAACGGAAGAAGGGGTTTTCATGGCACGTAAACGTCATTTAGAAGCGTTACAGACGGCACTACATTTTGTGGAAACAGGTCAGCAACAGTTGGAAAGCTATGCGGCGGGTGAACTACTGGCCGAAGATTTGCGCCAAGCACAAAACGCCTTGTCTGAAATCACCGGACAATTCACCTCAGATGACTTATTGGGGCGTATCTTTACCTCTTTTTGTATTGGTAAGTGATTTTCCGAAATAGTTGGTTAAACAGGAGGTGCTATGCAACCTGTCATTCTTGAATCAACGATTACCTGTCCTGTCTGCGGTTATGCCAAAGAAGAAATTATGCCGACAGATGCCTGCCAGTGGTACTACGAGTGCGAACATTGCCACACGCTTCTACAACCAAAACCGGGTGATTGCTGTGTTTTCTGTTCTTATGGCTCTCAACCCTGTCCACCGATTCAACGAAAACAAAGTTGTTGTAGCACAAAATAACCTTACCCTATCTTGATTAAAAATCTACCAGGTTGGGGGATTGCCTACCAGTCACTTTTTTGTTATCTGTTTGGTGTAAGCTATCCAAAACAGTGAGTGGGAGTCAGTCATGCCTTTAATCCAGATTACCTTACCTGAAACCGCGTTGGATGAATCCCAGCAGGCGCAGCTTGCACAGCAAGCGACAGATATTCTACTCAGTTTGGAAGGGATGGCGACAAATCCTAAAGCCCGCCGCTTGACTTGGACGTATTTTCAGACACATCCCAAAAACGCTTTTTATATTGGCGGAGAAGGTAATCAACCACACCCTCACTATCGGGTTGATGTCACCGTTTTTGCCAAGACGCTCACTGCGGAAAAGAAAGGAGCCTTAACGCGTCAACTCACCGACGCGGTGTTGGACATTGAAGGTTCTGATCATAATATGCTAAATGCCGCCCGGATCTGGGTAATGATTCACGAAATTGAAGAAGGCAACTGGGGCGGTGCCGGACAAATTTATTCTATGGAGAATCTGAGAAAATTACTCAGTTAATGTCCGCAGGTTAATGCCACAAATAAGAATCCATGGACAAGGCGCCGAACTCAATTCCTCCTTCTAAAACACGAAGGTCATCCGTTTCCTCAACTGCCCCTAATGCAATCACCAAAGGCAAATAGTGATCGTCCGTAGGGTGCGCTTGGGTAAAGTCGCCAATGCGCTCCGCATGATTCACCAAAGTATCGAAATCCCGGTTTTGTAAACGGCGCTTAATGTCTTCCTGAAAACGTAGCACATAAGGCAAAGGATCTGTTTCGCCCCAACGCACGTCACGTAAATTATGCGTCAGGCTACCAGAGCCGATGATGGCATAGCCTTCTTCACGCAAGGGTGCTAACGCTTTACCGACTTGAAACAGTTCAGGGTGCGAAAGGTTGTAGTTAATGGAGACTTGCACAATAGGCATGTCCGCATTTGGAAAAAGATGCATCATCGGTACCCATACGCCGTGATCAAATCCTCTTGAGGGGTTTAGTTGTGCGTTCAGCCCTGCGTTATTCATCAGGTGGGCAACTTTTTCTGCCAGGTTGGGGTTGCCCGGAGCCGGGTATTCAATTTGATAGAGTTCATCAGGAAATCCGCCAAAATCATGAATGGTTTCAGGGAGCGCAGCAGCCATCACTTCTTGTCCACGGGAAATCCAATGAGCGGACAGTAGGATAATACCTTTCACACCGATGAAATCCGGTAAGGCTTCTTTCAGTGTTGCGCCGGCTTGTCCCGGATCAAGTGCGTAGGTTGGTGCACCATGACTGACAAACATCACGGGGGCTTTGGTTGGTGCGTTCATTGCGCGCTCCTTATTTTAGGAATCGAATATAAATCTATCTTAAATAAGTTACCTTGGTTATTGCAATGCTTTGTGCTCGTTTAAGGCTGACTAAAGCGTGACAAGCGCAGGCTATTCAAATTCAATCTGGGGGATATCGGCTTTAAAGTAAGAATACATTTGGTCGGGTAACTCCCAGCCGACTTCGCCATAGGAAGGAACGCGATAGTAGCTGAATGATGCATAATTTGCGTACTTTGCTTTCCACGGTGTGGGAATAAAATTGCCTGAGACTTCTCGGTAGCGATCAGGTGCAAAGGCGGAGATGATTTCGCCTTTAGTATTAAATTCGAATGTCAGAGACACGCTTGTGTCTCCAACCGATAGTGTTGCCAGGGCTTTATGGTCATCAATAGCTTTCCACTCCACGCCTTGGCTGGGAAGTAATGCGGTGGGAAACCAAACTGCTTCCGCTAGATAACGCTGTAATGCGCCTTGATCAAGTTCAGATCGGTCATGGGCATTAATGATGGGAAAGATACCGGCGATATTACCTTTCATTTGCCCATGGTGCTTCAAATAAGCGTCACAGACTTCTATTGAGATTCCCGGCAGCATTTGGATTTTCGCTTTCCAAACAAATCCAGGTAGCGTTGTCGAAAAATATTGTTCCGCAGACATAGGAGACCAGTCTTTTAATTCTGGTTTAGCGCGAAAACCGCCCGCCTGAATCAAATGTACTTTTTGAATGATGGGAGCGTTGTCGGTTAAGGCCAGGTGAAAATACTTCTGTACGATAGGCGGTAGTGCCGCCACTTCAGATAAGTTGACCACACATTGCTCTTTTAAAGGGGCGTTCGTGATCTGTTGGGTTTTTTCTTCTGTGTATTGCAACCACTTGGTTTGGCTGCGCCAAACGAAGAAAACCAAAATCAAAGCAACCAATAAGACGGCAAGAAATGGCTTCATGGTTTTCTCCTTTAGGACAGATAGTGTTTAACTCAGCATCGACCCCAAGCGGCGGCGGAATGCCTGTGCCATTTCCGGTTCATTGGGTTCCAGCATGTTGATTAAGCTGACAATCATTTCTTGTGCAGCACCCTGTTTATAGTCTGGTTCTTCTACCAAAACTTCAAAGAGATTTTCCATGGCTTGAGGATAGTTGTGTTCGGCAACCAGACAAAGTGCCAAGTCAAAGCGAGCATCATGGTCATGCAAATTGTGTGATAAACGTTCCAATAGTGCCGTTTTGCCTTCAGTTTTCGCCGCAAGTTGCTTGAAGGTAATTTGCCCAATCAGGCTGCGGCCGTTATCGGATTCCTTGTCGGCATTTGGCAGCTTATTGAACAGCGCGACAGCTTGGTCCAAAAAGTCGACGTCCAGCATGACCTGAATCATATCCATGGCGACTAGCGTATTACCCGGATCTTTCTGAATCGCTTCGGTCAACAATTGAATCGCGGCCGCCGTATCGCCTGCGATATGCTTTTCACGTGCTTGGGCACGCATATCATCGGATTCTTTGTAGACGCCATATTCTCTCAACAACGCCACCAGTTCGGCTTCTTCCATCAATCCCACTTCCGTTCTGGAGAGTAGGCCGCCATTGAAAATCAATAGTGATGGAACATTGTTCACATCAAAGCGTTTTGACATATCCGGATACATGCTGACATCCAGTGTGGCGAAAATAAATTGTCCGCTATAGGTCTTTGCCAATGAAGCGAGTACCCGTTCCATCGCGATACAAGTACCGATACTTGGATCCATAAACTCGACGAAAACCGGCAGTCTGTGTGAGTTCTCTAAAATGAGTTGGTCGAAGTTGTTTTCCGACACTTCAAAAATGTAAGCGTTATGTTGGCTCATCGTTATCACCCCGAAAATTTAAGATGAGAACATTATATCGTTGACTGGAAATCAGTTGGATAAGGGTTTGTTATGGTTATCATAACCCCTTCGCATGACCTGCTTCAGGTAGCAGCGACGGGACGTTTTTTGAGTCTAGGTGCGAATATCAGCATGAGTAAAGCAGCGATAATGCCCTCAATCATAATGGTATGTTGTGCGCCGATACCTTGCGAAATCGCTCCGACCACAAGAGCGCCTATGGGCTGCATCCCAAAAAATGCCATGGCGAAATAACTGATAACCCGCCCTCGCATTTCGATGGATGAAGTCGTCTGTAATAATGTGTTGGTGAGGGTCGTTAAAATCATAATGCCAAAACCGCTTATTGTGGCAAATATGAAGGCAATAGTCAGATTAGACGTTAAAGAAAAGGCAATTAACCCGAAACTAATCACTGCCATGCCCAATACTAAAATGGCTTGGCGGTTGGCTACTGCACTTAGAGAAGCCAAAAAAAGTGTACCAATCAACGATCCCATGCCGACAAAGCTCAATAAATAACCGAAGGTTGCTGCTGTGCCAGCAAAAGTTTCTTTTGCAACGACAGGCAAGAGTGACAGAGCGGGCAGTACAAAAAAACTCATTAAGGCGAGCAATAGAATCAAGTTGGCGAGCAAAGGGTTTGCTCGAACATAACTAAACCCTTCTCCAAGACTCTCCAGCATTTTTTGTGTTTTTAATTGAGGAATGGCAGGAGGCAATTTCATTAACATCAATGATGCCAAGACAGCAATGAAACTTAACGCATTGATTAAAAAACAGATGCCCGCACCAACGCTGTCCAACAAAATACCCGCGACTGCCGGGCCAGCCAGCCTAGCCAAATTAACCATCGAAGAGTTCAGTGCAATCGCGTTCCCCAAATCATCCGGATTGTCTACCATGAACTGTACCAGTGATTGGCGAGCGGGTATGTCAAAAGCATTGATGACACCTAACACTAATCCCAACAGCAGAATTTCTGAGATGGTGTAGTCGGTGAAAAGTACAACAAAAGTCATTACGGAAGCTTGTAGCATGGAAGCTATTTGGGTGACCAGCAACACCTGATAACGGTTGTATTTATCAGCGACTGCTCCCCCAAACAGCCCAAACAAAAAAGATGGGAACTGAGTGACGAAAACGGCAAAACCCACCATAAATGCGGAATGTGTTTCGATGTACACAAGCCAGTAAACTGCCGTTCTCTGAATCCAGGTTCCCATCAAAGAAATGGATTGTCCACCAAAAAACAAACGATAGTTTCGACTTTTGAAGGCGCGAAAAGTGGCGATTTCCATGTAATAACACCCAGTTATTGAGCTGGCAATTTGCCAATTATCTCTTGAGTCATACCGACTTCGCCAATACGAGGAAAGATGCGTGTTACCGTATGTTGGTGTGCTTCCAGTGTGAAGTCAGACATGGCATCTATCGCAAAACTCAGGTTATAGCCAAGTACACTGGCGTCGCGGGCAGTGCCTTCCACGCCAATGCTAGTAGCAACGCCGCCAAGAACAATATTGGTCACTTTCCGTTGTTGCAACACTTCATGTAACTCTGTGTTGAAAAATGCACTCCAAGAATGTTTGGTGATGAAAATATCGTTTTCCAAAGTTTCGATGTCATCGACGATTTTCAGATAGTCTTCATTGGGTGGTTGGGTACCACTTAGCGGGCTGTCTTTGCGAGTTTTTGTCCAGGACTGTCCATAGCTGTTGACGTTAACAATGACTATTGGCAGTTCGTTTTTGCGAAAAGCGCTAATCAATGCGCTAGCCTTTTCCAGCGCCTCGGCGACACTGCTCATGCCCGGTTGAGGGGGCGTCTTGGACGCCATTTGTAAGATGCCCTGTTGTAAATCAATCAGCACCAGAGCGCTGTGTTTATCAAGTTCAGTAATCATGGTCAGCTCCCTTAAAGGCGGAGGTGAAATTACTTCTGATAGGTGCGCGTCAGTTGAATGATGACTGGTGACAATACCAAGAGCGCGATCAGATTCGGAACCGCCATTAAAGCATTTAACACATCTGCCAAAATTAAGACTGTATTGAAGTAATCGGAAAGCGCTGCGCCAGCAAATACTGCCAACACCCAAAGCACTCGATAGTATTTCAGTGGATTGACGCCAAGGATATACTCGGCACAACGCTCGCCATAGTAACTCCAGCCAATCAGCGTGGTGAAAGCGAACAACGCCAAACTGACAGCCACGACGATTGCACCAAAATCCGAGCCCAATCCTTTGGTGAAGGCAAGTGAGGTTAATGCCGAGCCGGTTTCACCGCTCTGCCAAGTGTGCGTCACCATAATCACCAATGCGGTCATGGTACAGATAACGATGGTGTCGATAAAGGTTCCCAACATTGCGATGTGTCCTTGGCGTACTGGACTTTTGGTTTGTGATGCTGCGTGGGCGATAGGCGCGGTTCCCAACCCGGCTTCGTTGGAGAAAACCCCACGAGCCACACCAAATTGAATCGCAAGGATAATGCTTGCCCCGGAAAAACCACCGGCCGCTGCGCTGCCGGTAAAGGCATTGCTGACAATGGTTGAGAAGGCGTTAGGTAATTGATCTGCATGAACAAACAAAATAAACAATGCAAAGCCTATGTAAAGCACCGCCATCAATGGCACCAAAGCGGTTGCGGTATGAGCGATACGTTGAATGCCACCAAAAAGCACTAGGCCAACCAAGCCCATTAAAATCAAACCGGTAATTTGGTTATTGAGGTTGAAAGCACTTTCCATGGCACCGGCCACGGCATTGGCTTGTACCATGTTGCCGATACCGAAAGCGGCGATGGTTCCAAAGGCAGCGAAGGCGAATGCCAGCGATTTCCATTTTTCGCCCATGCCGTTTTTGATGTAGTACATCGGCCCACCGACATGGCGACCATCTTCGTCTATTTCTCGATAATTCACCGCCAACACGGCTTCACTGTATTTGGTCGCCATACCCACCAACGCAGTCATCCACATCCAGAAAATCGCGCCCGGTCCGCCGATGAACAGTGCGGCGGCTACACCGGCGATATTTCCTGTTCCAACGGTGGAAGACAAAGCCATCATCAAAGCGCTTGAAGGCGGAACATCACCATCTTCAGTGGACTTTCGCCCCTGCCATACCAGTTTGAAGGCGTAGAAAAGATTGCGCATCGGCAGGAATTTCAAACGAATGGTGAGGTAAATCCCCGTTCCTAGCAATAAAACTAGCATGACGGGTCCCCATACCCAGCTGCTTAATGTGGATAACAGGTGATTGATGGCGTCCATAGTTGCTCCGGCTGACAGGTGTGTTCAAGGTCTATAAAAGTATTTACAAAATACCTTGTCACTGAGGGTTTGTCTAGCAACCATGCGCAAAACGCGCTTTAGAAGGGAAAATGAGATGAAAATCTGCCAGGTTGGGTTGGTTTATAAGCCCACCCGGCAGAGAAGAAGTTTAGCGGTAAGTCACCAACTCGCTTAGTGGTAAACGATATTTTGGACGTTTGACGTCATTTGGTGTGCCTAGCGCCATGATGACGTGAAGGGTTTCTTTTTCTGGATCCAGTCCAAGTACTTTCATAACACCGCCAATGTCGAACCCTTCAATCGGACAGGAACCGATGCCAAACATTTGCGCTGCGGTCATCATGTTACCCAAGGCGATATACGCCTGTTTCCCTGCCCAGAATGGCATGGTTTGGTCATTTAGACGCTCAAGGTAATAGCTGTAGAATTGCATCAATCCTGCAAAGTTTTCGTCCGGTAGTCCCCAGCGTTTGAACTGGCGCAATACATATTCCGAATCCGGCAGCATGTCATTGCGGCTGATGAAAATAACCAAATCACTACAACTGTCTATTTGCGCTTGGTCGGCACAAGCTGGTTTAAGTGCTTCTTTTAAGGCTTGGTCGCGAACGACGATAAAACGGGTAAACTCAAGGCCGAAAGAAGTAGGAGAGTATTGTCCGGCTTCAAGAATTTTAGACAGGGTGTCTTCATCAATCTTTTTGGTCGGGTCAAAAGATTTGACCGCATAACGTTCATGGATGGCTTGCATGAATGCCGTTTGTTCTGGCGTCATTGACATAGTTGTATCCTTTCAATTTGTTGAAAATCCTAAAACTGGTGTCATACTAACATTAATGAAACAAAAGAATAAGAATGCACTTTTTTGTACTATACTTACCAAAAAGTAACTATAAAATAAATCCTAAAACGGGTCGGTCATTATGTCGGTATGTGAGTCTTGCGGTATTCGCGTCAACAATCAGGTTTATAACTGCGCCTTCCAAGTGGCGATAGATGTGTTGGATGGTAAATGGAAAGGTCTTATCTTGTGGTATTTGCAGTTTGGTACCAAGCGCAATAGTGAGTTGCGCCGTTTGATTCCCAGCATTACCCAGAAGATGTTGACGCAAAAACTCCGCGAGTTGGAGGATGAAGGCATTGTTTATCGAACCGTTTACCCGGTGGTGCCGCCTAAGGTGGAATATAGCTTGACCGAGCAAGGTGAAAAACTCATTCCAATCCTCAAGTCACTCTATGAATGGGGTGAAGACTATATTGTCGAAAGGCAAGCAGAAGACAAAGCGCAAACCGCTTAAACCACTGAAAGACACTATAAAAATCTACCAGGTTGGGGGTGTTAGTCCAGCTTTTCCGGGTCTATATCCGGTAAATGCGCCGCGACTTCCAAATAAGTTTGGTAGGTTGTCAGAGCTTCAACCACCTGAGGCAGAGGATCTGCATAGATTTCCGGTAAATCCATTTCGCCTGCTATCTTGATTGGAAACGCCAGTTGTTCATCCGGCGGGCAAAACTGTGCATTCACCCCCGGTTTATTGCCCCGCGCATCTATACGATACCAGCCGAAATCTTCCAGAAAAACCGCATTCAAGCCATGCAGGCAAAACGGTGGCGTTTCGTCATTGATGGGGAGTCTTTGATAGCAAAGTCCTGCCGGAATGCCATTGGCTCTGAGCAGTGCCGCCAGCAAATGACTCTTGGCATAGCAATAACCGGTGCCATATTTCAATACATCCGAAGCCTTGCAGGTGACTGGGTTGCGCTTGAAGTCCACACTATGCGCGATTTCATCCCGTACGAATTCAAAACAGGCTTTGGCAACTGCGGTGTCATCTTTCAAATGGCTTGCCAGTTGTTTCGCTTTCGCCAAAACGTCCGGGTGTTCCCAATCAATGATGTCGGTAGAGAGTAAATAGGCTTTCATGGTATATCTCGTATCTTTCGGGTTGGTTTTATCCAAAAGGGTTTGAATGTAGTTAAGTTATAATGCCCTCAATCAAAAATAAAGACAAGAATCATGATTTTAGAGCAGATAGAAGTAATTGATTTATCCCATGATGGACGTGGTATCGGTCGTGTTGAAGGTAAAACCGTTTTTATCGAGGGCGCGATTCCCGGTGATAAAGTGACGGCGAGAATCACTCAGTTACAAAAAACCTATGACGAAGCCGTGTTGGTGGAAGTACTGTCTCCGTCCGAACATCGTATTGAACCTTTTTGTTCGGTCTATGGCGAGTGCGGCGGTTGTCAGTTGCAGCATGCTGATATCAATGCCCAGCGCGAATGGAAAGCCAAGCATTTTCTGACGGCGCTCACCAAAGCGGTTGATGCCAAAAAATGCAAAATCGTCGAGCCTTTGGTGGGTGACGATCAAGCCTATCGTCGTCGCGCACGTTTTGTTTTCGGCAAGCACAAAGCAGATAAGATCGCTAAATTCGGTTTTCGTGCCAAAGCCTCCAGTGAGATGGTGGATATTGAATCCTGCCCGCTGCTCACTGCGGAAATGAACCAAGCGTTACACGTGAAACGTGAGCAATGTTTACCGCTAGCCAGCCGCGCATTGAAAGAAGTCACCTTGGTCGAATCAGTATTGCCCGGTGAACCACCGCAAATGATTTGGTCGGATGATGATTCCGTTTCAGCAGCGCACTATGCATTGAACGACCTGGTGTTTGATTTTCCAAAAGATGGTTTCATTCAGGTCAATGCCGAAATCAACCAGAAGATGGTGGCACAGGCAATGGATTGGCTCGAGTTGGAAGCAAGTAATGCCGTACTGGATTTGTTCTGCGGTGTGGGTAACTTCACGTTGCCGATTGCGCAAAAAGTATCCAAAGTCATCGGTGTGGAAGGCGACCCCAACCTGGTAGATTTTGCACAAAAGAACGCTGAGAAAAACGGCTTGTCGCAAGCGACTTTCTACAAAGCCGATTTGTTCGAGTCAGCCAAAGATTTTCATTGGTTCCACCATCAGAAGTATGACCGAGTCTTGTTGGATCCAGGCCGTCAGGGCGCCATGTCTATTTGTCAGCAAATGGGTAAGCTCAATGCACAAATTATCGTCTATGTTTCCTGTAATGCTTCGACTTTGATTCGAGATGTGCAGCTATTGGAAAAGCAAGGCTACCAATTGCGCAAAGCCGGATTTATGGATATGTTCCCGCACACATCGCATGCAGAAGTCATGGTGCAGTTGGTGAAAACCAAAAAAACTGCTAAGAAAAAATTGCCAGGTGTTTTTAGAATTTAGTAGTAAAGAGCTCGAGGTTTAAAATGTTATGTTATTCAAATCAATATTATAACCAGCACTTCGCATTTCTTGAGCCACTTTCATTTTCCATGCTCCATGGTCATCAAGGGGAATATATGCGATGCCGCTAATATCGTTAGGTTTTTCGACTTGACCTTTCACTAAAGCACAGACATTGCTTCTCCCTAATTTTCCGATTAGAAATCCGTGTTCAAAAACGACATTCTGCCTCGCTCGAGGTCGTTGTTCTCCATTTTCGAGCCCCCCAATATCACAGGGAGTGTATAAGACAATAGCAAATCCGACATTTGTGTATGATTCAATTTTCTCAATAATGGTTTTACCGGAATTTGTTTGCTCGTGAAGAATAATAGCTTTTAATCCCAAGCTTTCGATAAAACGAGCGGCATCTATTTTGGCATGCTCATCTCTACCGTGAACTATAAAAACTTCATTTTTATCCACGGATGAAGTTTGTGCTGGTGAGCTAGGATTTAGAATGCCTCCTGAAGATTTCAGGGTTTCTTTTGTAATATCTGTCACATATCTACCATTATGAACAACGTTTGTTGTTGTATAGACTGCCAATACGTTATGAGGAACATTGCTTTGTGCAATCGCTTTCAACTCTACAGTAGGTCTTTCTGAGCTTTTAATTTTTAAACTTATGATGTCCTTTCTTTTTATGTATGCACCATCTATGTAAATTTCGTTATTTTCTTTATAGGGGATAACAATGAGCTCCTTAATCTCTTCAAGATCAGGATTGTCAAACTCATAGTAATGTTTGTTGTTGCCTTTTTTGTCTTTTCCATTTGTTTCGACAATAACATGGTAATACATAGTTCATTCTCGCCTTTAATGCTTAATTGAAGAAGTGGCAGTTAATTTTAGTCGGTAAAAATATTAATGTGAGGAAAATCTGCCAGGTTGGGAGTTCGAGGAACAAAAAACCCCGCGAAAGCGGGGCAGAGCTTATGACAACTAGTAGTTTAAAGTCTTACCAAGACTTATAAGGTAGGAACTTACCGTTCATTGTTACGACCACACGGTCACCCGCTGGGTTTTCTTCTTTATCAATATGCATGCTGAAATCAATGGCGCTCATAATGCCGTCACCGAATTTTTCGTGAATCAACTCTTTCATAGTCGGTCCATAGACGCCGACGATTTCATAGAGGCGATAAATCAAAGGATCAGTCGGTACCGTTTTCTCCCAACTTTTGTGCGGAAAAGTCTGTAATGCACCAATAGCTTCCACAGGCAGTTTCAAAAATGCACCGAGTTTTTCTGCCGGTTCTGGCTGCAAACTATTCATGCCCAAGCAAGCGGAAGTGGTGAAAACTTCGCTCAACCCCGCTGCATCGGCGATTTGCGCCCAACTGACGCCCAATTCATTTTTTGCCAGAATAATCGTTTCGGTCATTTCAACTTTATTCATGGGTTCCTCCTCTGTTGATCTCAGAGAAAAAACAGCAACCGCCATACCAAGTATGACATCTATGCCAATGGCTAAAAATTGACGGGGTCATCAGCTTAGCTAAGAAGGGTTTTTGCCAGCATTGCCAAACACATCAATGCCACCAGATAACGCAAATGTGTCGGATTGACGCGGAACAAAAAATGCGAGCCTAGCCATGCGCCGATAACCTGCCCCAACATCATCACCGCGCCCAGCAGCCAAGCGATATGTCCGGCGAAGATAAACACAATTAGCGAAGCGATATTGGTAGCGAAATTCAGTGTTTTTGCCGTGGCGGTTGTCTTAAGTAACCCTTGTCCTTTTAATGACACGCCAGCCAAACTGAAAAAAGAGCCGGTGCCCGGGCCAAACATTCCGTCATAAGCGCCAATCAAAGGGAGTACGAATCGTCGGTAGGTGTTGTCCGACACTTTATGGGGTCTATCCGGTTCATGTGGAGCCTTGGCGAGCACGAAATAAACGGCGATGACAAACAGTACCACTGGTATCAACCAAGACAGGAATTGTGTATCAAGAAACTGGATGATGAGGGTGCCAATAGCAGAACCGATAAACGCCGTCAGCATCAAGGGTCTTATTTGCTGCCATGTCACGTGCTGGTGTTTGAGCATCATGTAAGTTGCAGTGGCAGTGCCCATTGAGGCTTGGAGTTTGTTGGTGGCGAGAGCACTTAAGGGTGGTAATCCGCTGACAATCAATGCTGGTAGCGTTAGCAAGCCACCGCCGCCAGCAAGGGTATCGATCATCCCTGCCAGTAAAGCGATAGCGAATAAAAAGGAGACCAGCTCCAGTGAGAGTTCGGGCATTAGCGCAGGATTTTGTTACGAATCGCCTGAATACCGAAGGCGAACAAAATCACCACACTTACCGCACTGACCCAACCTGGCAGAAATTCATGGCTGTGCATCAATTGTTGATGGAAATCCAAGTGCCAGTCACGGGCAATCCAGTCCACAATAACCCCCAGTGCAATACTGCTGATTGCAAGCGTCGCCACGTAAAGTTTCATGGCTTGGCTTCCCAATTCCTGTTTCAGGATACCCAATGTCGCGATATTGGTGGACGGGCCTGCCAACATAAAAATCAATGCCGCGCCCGGGGATAACCCTGCCAACATTAAGCCCGCAGCCACCGGCGTTGATGCTGAAGCACAGATATACACCGGGAAACTGGCAACGAATACCAGCAAATAAATCCACCAAGTGTTTTGGTACTGCAATAAGAAATCATTAGGAATAAAGGTCATCACCAATGCAGACAAAATCAGACCGATCAACAGCCATTTTTTCATGTCGTCCAGCATTTGCGTAAAGGCATAATGCACCCCTTGCAGAATGGTCATCTTTGCTGCGTCATCAGGTTTTGATGTGCCACAACAACTGCTGGTTTCTTGCTCTTGCGAGCAGCAACTGGTGTCTTTTTTGACCGATTCTTGGGCACTGCTTGAGCAGCAGCTGGTTGTGGCGTTTGATGCAGGTTTGTGTGCTTCATGTGAACAACAACTTGTTCCAGATGGCTGAGGGGTTTTGGTATCTGTTCCGACGTCTTGGGTGGTGGATTCGTGCTTGGCGAACCAACTGATGCTCAGTCCGGTGACCAGCGCGGATATAATGGCGGAAATCGGACGAATGATTGCCATAAACGGACCGAGTAAGGCATAACTTAAAGAAATGGAGTCCACACCTGTTTCCGGTGTGGATACCAGAAAAGCAGCAGTCGCGCCTTTAGAGGCTCCGGATCGGTGTAATTGGGTAGCCACCGGAATGACTGAGCAAGAACACAATGGCAAGGGCGCACCGATCAAGGCGCCTTTGACGACAGGTGTCGCGCCTTCTCCAGACAAGTGTTTTGCTACCCATTTGTTTGATACTTTCGCTTTGATGACACCTGCAATCAATAAGCCAAAAATTAGCCAAGGCGCAGCAATGGAAAGGGTCTGCCAAAGATTTTCCCAAAAAGAAATTAACATAGAGAACCTGTAAGAAATTGTTTGAAAATCAGGTCTTATTCTACGCCGCTAACAACAAAACAACAAGTGAGAATCATTTTTGTTATTAAAAAATTCAATGGGTTGGTGGTTTATTTTTAATTGCAAAATATAAGCATTCTCTTAAAATTGAACTTATGAAAAAGCGACTAAGACATTATTTCATGGCCTATATGGTTCTGTTCTCTGCCCTGTATTCTCATTGGGCGGCGGCTATCCCTTTGCCTGAAAGCGGTCAGAATGTCGAAATCTCAATGCATCATAATATGAATCATCAAGGCATGATGATGGGTGATATGACGATGTCGGGCTCTATGCATATCGTTGCGATGACTCAAGATTTGCCAAAAATGTCCTATGCACATTATTGTCCTTATTGCCACGGTCCCTGTGATTACGATATGGATACGTGTCATGTTATCTATCCTGTCGCTGACCTGGTGATGCAGGAATTCCATTTTGCCGTGCCATCTGAGATGCCGGTTTTCGCTTTGCAAACAACCTTACCGGTTGCGCCTACCAGCAAACACATCCGTCCTCCAAAATTCGCCTGAATTCGCTTCACTGTGCCTTTTGAACCCTGTTTAAGCGTTCAGCACACAATCGTTTAGTCAATTTTTATACTTTCGAGAGACTCTCGAAAAAAGGTGAATTCTATGAAAACTCGTAGACAATTTCTTTCCGGCATGATTTCAGCGGTACTGAGCGGCGTACCTGCATTGGCGTTGGCGGATACTGCCGACGGCAAAAAACTCATGACCCTATCGCCAGGCAAAGGCGATGACAAGATTCTTTATAAATATGTTTGTCCGATGCATCCGCAGATTGTGCGCGACCACCCCGGTACTTGCCCTATTTGTGGTATGACGTTGGTGAAACAGGCTTTCAAGGCATCTGAAGAAGCTCCTAAGATTTTCGCTGGGCAAGGCGGGGCTTCCGGTACGAAACAAGGGTTTGCCATCCGAACCACCAAAGTACAGAAAACCACGCTTTGGAAATATATTCCGACATTCGGAAAAGTCGTGGCAGATGAAAGCAAAGCGGTGCATATTCACCCAAGAGCATCAGGCTGGATTAGCGATTTGGCGGTGCGAAGCAATGGTGAAAGCATCAAAAAAGGTCAGTTGCTTTATCGTATCTATTCCCCGGAAATCGTATCCGCCGAGCAGGATTTGTTGCTGGCTGTACAGAACCGTAAACGCATCGGTCGATCCGCTGATTCATTGGTGCAGTCCGCTGAAATCCGCTTATCGCTCTTAGGGCTGGATAATTCCGTCATCCGTAAAATCGAAAAAACCGGAAAAACTATCAATCAGGTACCGATTTATGCGCCGCAGGATGGTGTGGTATCGAGTCTTATTGTGCAGGACGGCATGTATGTACAACCGCAAACCGAGTTGATGAGTGTCGCTGACTTGTCGAGTGTTTGGATAGAAGCCGAAGTCATGCCTTTGCAACAAAGCTGGATTAAAGATGGTTTGACCGCGGACATTTCTACAGAAGCTTATCCGAGCCGCAAGTGGGAAGGTGTGATTGATTATATCTACCCGGTGACGGATGTCGCTTCGCAAGCTTTGAAAGTGCGTCTTCCAGTGGAAAACAAGGATTTAGCGCTTAAGCCGAACATGTTTGTCAATGTGGCGATCTATGGTGGACCGAAACACAATACCTTAGCCATTCCGCTTAGCGCTGTGATTGACGATGGTCATGAAAAACGCGTGGTGAAAGAGCTGGATAATGGCGAGTTCCAAGTGGTGAAAGTCGTCACGGGTATGGAAACGCAAGGCATTGTCGAAATCTACTCCGGCTTGGATGAAGGCGACCGTATTGTGGTTTCCGGTCAGTTCCTGTTGGATTCTGAAAGTCAGATTCAAAGTAACCTCAGAAAATTGATGTCGACTAGCAGTGCGTCCGAGAAGCCGGCTCACACTGACCATCAACATTAATCGGGAGGTTTTATGATTAATAAAATAATTGCCTACTCGATTCAAAATCGGGTGCTGATACTGTTGTTGAGTGTCGCAGTCGCCATAACCGGCTGGGTGTCATTTCAAAAAACACCGTTGGATGCGATTCCTGATTTGTCGGATGTTCAAGTCATCGTCAAAACACCTTATGCGGGGCAAACGCCTCAGGTGGTGGAAGATCAGGTCACCTATCCGATTTCCAAGTTGATGATGTCCGTTCCTAAAACCAAAGCGGTTCGTGGCTATTCGTTTTTCGGCGACTCGTATGTTTATGTGTTGTTTCAGGATGGTACCGACCCTTATTGGGCGCGTTCTCGTGTTCTGGAGTATTTGAGCCAGGTTAAGGGGGCCTTGCCAGCCGATGTTCAGCCGACCCTTGGGCCGGATGCTTCTGGTGTGGGCTGGGTGTACGAATATGCTTTGGTCGATAAGACACACCACCATGATTTGTCGCAACTCAGAACCTTGCAGGACTGGTTCTTGAAGTATGAGTTGCAATCGGTGCCTGGCGTGTCGGAAGTCGCTTCTGTCGGCGGGATGATCAAGCAATACCAAGTCACCATTGACCCTAATAAACTTCGCGCCTATAACCTGAGTTTGCAACAGGTGGAAAAAGCCATTCGCAACTCAAGTGTTGAAATGGGGGCGTCGGTCATTGAGCAAGGCGAAGCCGAATATATGGTCGCGCTCAAAGGCTATGTCACTAAAGTGAGCCAGTTGGGTGACGTGCAGGTTGGAATTTTCTCCAAAGATAAAACGCCAGTGATGTTGAAGGACATCGCGCAGATTAAACTGGGGCCACAACCGCGTCGTGGTATTGCTGAACTGAATGGGGAAGGCGAAGTGGTTGGCGGCATCATTGTGATGCGTTCCGGTGAAAATGCCTTGAAAGTGATTCAAGCGGTTAAACGTAAGCTTGCCGAGTTGAAGCCGGGGCTGCCAAAAGGCGTGGAAATCAAGGAAGTTTATGACCGCTCCGGTTTGATTAACCGCTCGGTAGACACCCTGAAAGACAAGCTGATCGAAGAGATTCTGGTGGTTGCGCTTATTTCACTGGTGTTCCTGATGCATTTGCGTTCGGCGCTGGTGGCAGTAGTTTCCTTGCCTTTGGGAATTCTCGGTGCGTTTATCATTCTTGAAAAACTGGGGGTTTCCGCCAATATCATGAGTTTGGGGGGGATTGCCATTGCCATCGGAACCATGGTCGATGCCTCTATCGTGATGATTGAAAACGCGCATAAGCATCTTGAGGCCTATCATCGTGAAAACGGTGAGGTTGCAAAAGGTGAAGTGCACTGGCAGTTGATTTTGGATGCGTCGAAAGAAGTTGGTTTGCCATTGTTCTTGTCATTGCTGATTATCGCCTTGAGTTTTATTCCGATCTTCTCTCTGCAAGAGCAAGCAGGACGTTTGTTCACGCCATTGGCTCTGACCAAAACGCTGGCGATGGCGGTGGCAGCCGGGTTGGCGATTTCTCTGGTGCCGGTGCTGATAGGCTACTTCGTGCGTGGCAAGGTTCCACATGAAACGAACAACCCGATTAACCGTGTGTTGATTGCAGGTTATCGTCCATTGTTGGATAAGCTATTGCACTGGCCGAAAAGCGTGTTGGCGGTGTCTTTGGTACTTTTCGTCACGGCATTCTACCCTTGGCAAAACTTGGGCTCAGAGTTCATGCCGGAACTGGAAGAAGGCGACTTGTTGTATATGCCGACTACTCTACCCGGGTTGTCGATTGGCGAAGCACAAACGCTTTTACAGGAAACGGATGCTTTGATTAAAAGCTTTCCGGAGGTGAAAAGCGTGTTCGGTAAAATCGGTCGTGCGGATACCGCAACTGATCCCGCGCCTTTGACGATGATCGAAACCACCATTCAGCTCAAGCCTAAGTCAGAGTGGCCGCAGGGTATGACCTTGGAAAAACTGATTACTCAGTTGAACGACAAGGTGAAATTCCCTGGGGTGACGAATGCTTGGGTACAACCGATTAAAACCCGGATAGACATGCTTTCCACCGGGATAAAAACACCGATTGGTATCAAGGTCGCCGGTGACGACTTACACCAAATCGACAAAATCGGTCGTCAGTTGGAAGCGGTATTGAAGCAGGTGCCAGGGACTTTGTCGGCCTATTCCGACAGGGCGGAAGGCGGTCGCTACATGGATATTCTGCCAAACCGAAAAGCCATGGCGCGCTATGGTTTGAGTATGGCAGAACTGGCGGATATTCTGTCCACTGCAGTGGGTGGTAAAGTGTTGAACACCACCTTGGAAGGGCGTGAACGCTACACCATGAACCTGCGTTACCCTCAAGTCTGGCGAGACTCTTTGCAAAAACTACAGACTTTACCGATTGTCACACCGAAAGGTCAGCAATTGGAGTTGGGTCAGGTGGCTGATGTGGTCGTTAAGCTTGGGCCTCCGATGATCAAATCCGAAAACGCCCGTTTGAACGGTTGGACGTTTGTCGACTTGAACAAAGGGGTGGACTTAGGCGATTACGTTGCGCGTGCGCAGAAAATCGTCGAGCAAAAGGTCAAACTGCCTGCCGGTTACAGCATCAGTTGGACAGGGCAATATGAATATCTGCTCAAAGCGCAGAAATCACTTGAGCAAATTGTTCCTCTGACGCTGTTGATCATCTTCCTGTTGCTTTACTTCATTTTCAAAGATGTGGTTGAGGCGGCGATGATTCTGCTGGTGATTCCGTTTGCCCTCTTAGGGTCGCTTTGGTTCCTGTGGGGATTGGGCTTCGCTTATTCTGTCGCGGTTGCGGTCGGGATGATTGCCCTTGCCGGGGTGTCCGCCGAGTTTGGGGTGGTGATGTTGTTGTATCTCAAGCAAGCGATCAATCATGCGAAAGAAGCCAATCAATTGAACTCGATTCAAGACCTACGTGCTGCGATTATGCAGGGTGCGGTGCAACGTGTACGACCTAAAGCCATGACCGTAGCTGTGATTGTCATAGGGCTGTTGCCAATCCTGTTTGGTGAAGGCACGGGTGCGGATGTGATGAAACGTATCGCCGCACCGATGATTGGCGGCATGATTTCTGCGCCAATCGTGTCGATGATTTTGATTCCGATACTCACCTATTTGCTTTATCGCAGACGACTGTTTGGCAAACATGCCAACAATATTGCTCCACAAAAAGAGGAGACACGTTAATGAAAAGTTTATTGAAACAAGCCGTACATACGGTGGCAGTCGCTTTGATGTTGGTTGCAAGCTCGGCCTTTGCCGAGCCGCAAATGGCGGTGACAGCGCCGGAAAAAGTGCTGCAAAAAGATGCGCAGTTGATGCAGTTATACCAAACCGCTTTAAGCAATAACCCCAACCTAGCAGTTTTTTCGGCACAGGCGCAGGGGGCGTTGAGCCAACAGAAACAAGCGGCATCCTATGAAAAACTTCAGGTTCAGCTGCAATCAGAGTTGAGTTATGCCTGGATGAAGAAAAAGGACTTCGGGCGTACCGCCAACCAGTTGAAGGCAAGCTATCCTTTGTATCAACCGGATAAAACCGATTTGACGCAAGTGGCGACTTTTCAACATGATGCGGCGCAATGGCAGCTTGAATCCCAAAGACAAAAGCTGATGTTGCAACTGTCCGAGCTTTATTACCGCTATTGGTCGCAGCAGGCGCAAGTGGACTTTTTGGTCAAAGAGCAAACGTCCATTTCTTCAATCATGACGCAAGTGCGTAAGCGCTTTCAGGTTGGTTATCAAGATTTGAACGATATCGCCGAGATTCGCGCAAGGCTGGATAACAACCGTGCTGATTTGCTGGCGGCTAAGCAGGCGTTGGCGATTACCGAGTCGGATTTATCTGCTCTAGTTGGAGAATCGGTCGATTTGCATCGAATGAAGATGCCGGAGGATTTGCCGAGTGATACTTTGCTTAATAGAGTGTCGTCCAGCCAGAAAGTAGATGCCAAAATTCAACCGGATTGGTTGTTGCAGAATCCACAGGTGAAAGCTTTGGAGCAACAGATCATGGCAGCTAACCGACAAGTGGATTATGAAAAAAACAAGAATGGTGTTCAGCTAGATGCCTTCGGTGCTTATGTGTATAACGATAGTGATGGCAATTACTACGATGATATGCAAGGTGTCAAAGGCGGCTTGGAGTTGAAGTATCCTTTGTACCTCGGCGGCCGAACCGATGCTGCGGTTTCCAAGTCTCGCGCTCAAGTGTCTGCGGCACAAGCGCAGAAACGTCAATTGGTGTTACAACTGGAGGCAACCATCAGAAACAGTTTGCTCAGTTATCAAGCCGGTGTTGAACGCCTTGCTGCTTTGAAAGCAGCACTGTCATCCAACCAAGAAGCGGTAAAAGCCACAGAAAACGGTTTGCGCACCGGCACGCGGAATATTCTCGACTTGCTCAATGCGCAACGTAGCTTGCACAAAGCTCAACGAGATGTGCCTTTGACCAAAGCGAAGATTTGGCAAAGCTGGTTTGAGTTTTATGGCGCTTTGGGCTTGTTGAAATAAGTTTGAACGCGTAATTCCGCTTAAGCAGGAGTAGTCTACTGTCTTAAAAAAACAAAAAACTGCCCGGAAAACCGAGGTGCCGGGCGGCTTTTTACGTTAAAATAGGCGATCTTGATAATTTAACGTAATGAATGATTTTTCCCTGTAGCCATGGACAGAACCTTAGAAGTTGAAAAGAAAGCCATCAAACTTGTAATGATTGGTGACGTCGTGATGGCGGTGCTGGGTTTGAGTTTTTATTATCTGACACATTCTCAGGCAATCTTGATGGATGCTATCTATCCGTTCATTGACATGACTGCGGGGTTATTGACCTTGCGCGTTGCCACCCTGATTTCCAAGCAAGCCAATCAAAACCAGCCATTCGGCTATGCCATTTATGAACCTTTGCTCAACTTCATCAAAGGGATCATGATTCTGGTGGTGGTCATTTTCGCGATCTATGCATCGGTGCACGCCCTGTTAAACGGTGGACGTCATGTTGTGGCGGATATCGCTGTTTTCTATGCCGTTGTGGCGTCTTTGCTCGGGTTTGTGCTGTCTTATTTCCTCTACCGTATGAACAAGAGCGTTAAATCCGATTTGATTGAGGTCGATTTGCAAGGTTGGCTAATCGGCGGCGTGTTGAGTTTAGCGGTTGGGATTTCCTTTGGGTTCTCTATGTGGCTGGCTGGTACCGAATATAAAGATTGGGTGCCATATACTGACCCGATCGTTATCCTCATGTTAGTTGTGGTGATGCTGCCATTGCCGATTAAAGTCGTGAAAGAAAACGGCTTGCAGTTGATTGGTCGCTTCGAGAACTCCGAGATTTCCAATGATATTGAAGAGTTGGTGCGCCATGAATTGAAAGAAGATCGTTTTATCGGCTTCGAGAAACGCTATCTTCAATTAGGTCGTTCCATTTATGTTCAGCTTTATATTCAAATGAAAGCGGACAGTGACTTCAATTTACAAGAAGCGGATTTGTTCCGTACCCATCTTTACCATAAGTTGAAACAACGTTATGAATACCTCGCGGTGGATGTTATTTTCACTGCCGACCCTGTGTGGGCGAAGCGTAGCGTTGGAGACCCTGAGTAATGTCCTACCCGGTGCCCGCCGAGCTGACGCACGCGGAAATCGAAATCAAAAAAAGCCGTTTCATCGCCTATGCGCAAACCATCGAAACCCGTGAACAAGGCATGCAATGGCTAGACGAAATCAAAACACAATATCCTGATGCACGACACCACTGCTGGGCTTATTTAATAGGCAATCCTGCCTGCGCTTCGAATGCAGGGATGGGCGATGATGGCGAGCCTTCCGGCACTGCTGGCAAACCTATCTTGAACGTGTTGCAACACAAAGGCGTGGGCGATGTCATGGTCATCGTTGTGCGTTATTTCGGCGGTATCAAACTCGGTGCCGGCGGGCTGACCCGTGCCTACGGACAGGCGGCACAAGCGGTGATGGAAATTCTGCCTATCATTCAGCAAGTGGAAATGGTGTCGATAGAAGTGACCTGCGATTTCGCTTTGGAAAAGCAGGTACGCCACTTTTTGGAAGAAGCCGAGGGCAAGTTGGTTTCTGTCGATTACGCTAATCAAGTCACACTTCAATTACAGCTCCCTTTGGAGCATCAAGCAGCATTCTGCCAGCGATTGGAACAAAATCGCTGCACCTATCGTTTACCCTCGTAACGCATTTACATTTTTCCTAGCGCGCCAAGTCTAAAATCTGCCAGGTTGGGGTGCGACAATTTGTCACATTGTCTTGGTTCTAAGCCTCCCGTAAGATTCTCCACAATTTTTTTAAGGAGTTATTCCCCATTTTCTAAATCGAAGGTTTGGAAGTGAACAGAGGGAATGCATGAAAATCTTGGGAGGACAAAATATGCCTAAATTAAAAAAACTTCCCCTTGGAATCTGCCTAGCCATTCTATCCATGTCGGCTAAAGCGGAGACTTCATTGGATGCGGTTACCGTCACGGCGACTAAGCAAGAAAGAAAAGCGTTGGATGTTTCTCAAAGTGTTGACGTGGTGAAAAGTGAAACCATTCAGAAGAAGAACGCACGAAACATTAACGACATCATCAAAACCATGCCGGGTGTAATTGCTGTCAGCAAAAACGGTGGTTATGACTCGCGTTTAATTATCCGTGGTGCCGGATTGAAAGCGCCTTATGGTGTGCGTGAAATCATGGTGTTGCGCGATGGTGTGCCGATGACTGATCCGGACAGTTTTACCCGCTTTGATTTTGTCGATATTGATGACATCAGTTCGGTAGAAGTGTTCAAAGGCCCCGGCTCTATTGAGGCGTCTAATGCCAGTGGCGGCGTGTTGGCAATCAACTCCATTTCCGTATTTGATGGCACCAAAGACTATGTGAAGTTGGGCGCGGGTAGCGAGACCAGCCGTAATGCTGCGTTGCACAAAACTTGGGAAGCCGGGCAAAATGATAATATCTCCATCCAGTTGTCGCGCCGCCAAGCGGATAATAATTGGCGTCAGTGGAACCAGTTCGATACCACGCAGTTCTCCATAAAGGAAGGACATTTCTTCAAGGGTGAGTCGACGCTTGAAACGGAATTGAGCTATCAGGAATCCAACCTTCAGCTACCGGGGTCATTGAACGCGGCGGGTTATGCAAAATATCTGCAAAGTGGTCAAACGTTAAATGACAAAGCCAATACCGGATCGGCGTTTTCCAAAAGCGCTCGTGACAGCAAAACCTTGTTTTTCAATACGCGATATAAAACGAAATTAAGTAAAACGCTGGAATTCAAACCACAGTTTTATGTCAACAAATGGCAGCATTTTCACCCAGTAACGGGCATCATCAACGATGCGAAAGACAATTATGTGGTGGGTACGGATTTGATGTTTGACCGTAAGCATCAACTGTTCGGTCACGACGCGAGCCAGGTGTTTGGGGTGACGGTGAGAGGGGATATCCGTAACCAAGGTAAGAAGTATCAGTATCGTGACACGGTCATCAAGTTTGGCAGAATTGTTGATGTCACTTCTGATGCGAAAGGGACATTGGCCAGTGTTGAAGACTCTTCCAACCTGTTGAGTGGTGCTTACTTCCAACAAACCTTCTCTCCTGCGGAACGCTGGCAAATGGACTTGGGTGTGCGTTATGACCACTTGAATATGGACATTTCCGGTGATGAGTACTGGAAGTACGATTATGCCGGCGCTAAGTATGTTGCGGGGCAAGGTCATTATACGACGCGTGCAAACTATGACTTGTTTGCGCCAAAAGCATCGGTGAACTATGAGCTTGCGAAACTGTCGCGTTTGTATGCAACGGTGAGTGGCGCACAACAAGCACCAACGGAAAGCGAGATCAGCAACAACCGATCTTATGGTCATGCGACCAATCTTAAAGCTTCAACCGCAGTGCAATATGAGGTGGGTTATAAGCACAATGCTCAGAAGTTGCAGACAACTTTTGCGCTTTACCAAATTGACCTGACAGATGAAATCGTTGGCGTCAAAGATGGCACTACCACTTACTATGTGAACGCCGGTAAGACCCAGAAAAAAGGTGCCGAGTTGAATGTCGGTTACCAAGTTTTACCCTCAGTCGGCATTGGTGGGACGGCCGCGGTTCAGGATTATCGCTATCTGAAATATCAGGACTCGGGTGCCGATTATTCAGGCAACCATGTGCGATTCATTCCTGAGCAGCAGTATTCGATTTTTGCCAATTATCAGCATAAAGGGTATCAAGCTCGCGTAGAGGGCATGGCGTTCGGTAGTTATTACATCGATGATGCCAACACTGAGAAATACAGTGGTTATAACATGGTGACGAATATGATGGTCGCTTACCGCCAGAAGGCGCATTTGTTCCAGCTAAACGTCAACAATCTGTTTGATATGCGTTATGCGGAAGAAGTGTCTAAGGATAGTCGTGGCAGCTACAGCTATACGCCGGGAGCGCCGCGCAATATCCAGTTCAACTACCGTTATCAGCTCTAGGAGACGATTATGTTGGCGAATATGTTGAACTGGCCATTGTTAGGCACGATTTATCAATCTCCTAAATTGCTGAACTTGATGAGAGTGTTGGTATTACTGCTTTTTGTCAGTGCGGTGTATTTCGGATTGACCTATCCTGACGAGTCGCAAAACCCTTATACCGCAGCGGTGTTCTGGTCTTTGTTTTGGCCGTTTTTCTTGATCTTGTCGATGGTGACCTTGGGGCCGGTTTTCTGTTCGGTTTGTCCGCACAGTTTCATCGGTAAATATCTAAACCGAATCGGTCCGAAAAAACTGATGCCGAATTGGATGAGAAACCGCTGGTGGGGTTTTGGCTTGCTGTTGCTGAGTTACTGGGTGCCGGTATATGTTTTCCCGGGCTTCCTGAAGTCTCCTTTTGTCAGTGCTATGTACTTTCTGGTGCTGACGATTATCGCGTTTGCAGGATTCTACCTATATCGGAACATGGACTATTGCCGTTATGTTTGTCCGATTGGTTCGGTGATTAAATCCTACGGAAAAGTGGGATTTTCCAGCCTGAAAACCGATCAGAGCAACTGTAAGACCTGCCGTAGTTTTGACTGTGTGAAGTCTTGTGAATGGAACCTGAGACCTTATTTGTTTGAGAACAAAAACAATATGCAGGATTGTACCTTGTGTATGGACTGCCACCATGCCTGTGACTCGGTGCAATGGAATTTGGGAGCGTTTGCCAAACAAGTCAGCGAGCCGGTAAAACAGCTCGATAGAATGACGATTTGGGTGTTCATTTCTCTGTTGGCGGTGATTACCTTTACCATGCGCTTTCACCATGCGCTGGGGCACAGCCCAATCAAGAGCGAGTTGCCTTGGGTTCAAGCAGGTCAATGGTTGGAGACTTTCATGCCCGCAATTCCGATGGTTGATTGGGTCGGTTTCGCTGCACTGGTGATGGCGGTGGTCATGACATTTGGTATTGTTCTGGGCAGCTTTTTTGTCACCAGTAAATTCACTAAGGTTAGCTATGGTCGTGTTTTCGAACATGCTGGCTTGGCGCTTGCGCCGTTGATGTTGATTGGTGCACTGAGCCATATCGGAAGTTTTTTCTTTTTGCACTATGCGTCTGATTTGGGGAATGCCTTCTATTGGTTGCTTGGCTCGGATTCGACCATGCATCCATTGGCGTCGCGTAGAGATGCCTGGGTGCATTTGTTTGGGTTGTTTCATTATCTGGCGGTTTTTGTAGCGGCTTATGTGTTGGTGAAAAAGCTCAAGCAGCTTCAACTGACAACCGGCAAGCTGGTGGTGGCGACTTTGACTTCCGGTTTGATTATCTGGGCTTATCTGGGCTTGGTTATCTTGACTCAGTGGGCAATGACACTGCGCTAGCCTTTCTTTTTTCGCGCCGTTGTGGCGGCGCGATTTCCCCTTCTTTTCTCTGTCATCATTTGTCTGAATCCGACACTTAAAATCTGCCAGGTTGGGTCGATTATTGCTGAATCTTCTTAATGGTGAAAATCTGACATTTTTATGATGTTTTTGTGATGACCTCAAGGATTGAATAGCATCTTCCCAAACTTTTCATTAGAATGTGTTTTTTTCTAAATTCGTATATTTACGAATCATAAAAATATAATTTTCTACTAAGGCGCACAGAAGATATGGAAAACAGAAGACTTTATGATGTAGGTGGCAAATTGATTAAATTTGCCTGGGCAGTAGAGATACTCGCCGTTTCGATAGGTCTTTTAATTTCCATTGTTGTGTCTTATTCCGTCTATATGCAGCTCAATGCGCATGAGCGTGAAATGTCTGCTGGCAACATCTCGACGATTCTGGTGGCCGGGCTACCATTTGTGTTGGTCGCTGTGGTTGAAGCGAGCAAGATTCCTATTGCCACGGCGATGATGTATGCCCGCCATTTTGCTTGGCGTCTAGGCTTTTTCATCGGCGTCATTATGCTGGCCACCATTACCTTTGAAACCATGTTGAATGGGTTTGAGCGAAACTTCTCAAACCTGACCTTGGCGATAGATGACCAAAAGAATGCGTCCCTGCGGTTGGATGAAAAAATCAACAGCTTGAACCAGCAAAAAGACAATATCAACACCGTTCATATCGATACCATCGACGCCAATTATCGTCGAGGTGTGTCCAACGCCAACCGTTATTTCACGGAAAACCTGGCGTCACAACGTAAAACGTTGGAACAACGTCTGGCAGAAATTGATTCGGGTTATAAAGATAAAATCGATCAGGAAATTGCAGATTTGCAGAATAAAGAAGCTCAGGTTTATGAAGACTGGGATAAAGAGCGTGATGCCTTGCAACAACGCATCCGTAAAATGTTGAACCAAAATTTGGCGGGTTCGTCGGAAGAGAAAGCGCAACTTGAAAAAGAAGTGGCGGACCTCAAAGCCGAGATGAAGCAAAAGATGGCGGAAGCGACTTTTCTGACACGTCAGTCGGTAGAAGACAAGTACCGCGCCTTAATCGATAAAAAAGAGAAGCGTCTGTACCAAGTCAGCGATTTCTCCAGCGGGAAAGATGCACTGAAAGAGCAAACCGGTACCGAAGAAATGCTGCAAGGGCAGTTGAAGACGATGGGCATGACTTATCAGAAACGTATCGACACCATTCATCACCGCATCGACTTTTTGTCGAACCGTTTGAAACAACGTTCGGAAGAAGATGAGGCATTGCGAGCGAAATATCGTCAGCAATATCAATCTTTCACAGATGAAGCGACACATACCAAAGACAGCATTATCCAACGTGCGTTGAAAGAGAAGAAAAACCAGCTTGAAACCTATGAAGAGATTCAACAAAAAGTCAAAGAGATCGACGGGGAGATTTTTGGTCTGCAGCAACAGAAGTTGGAAATTGATCATAAGATCAACACGCTGATTACCCAAAACCAAATTTATCGTGTTGCGGCCTATATCAACGGCAACGAGTCGGCACGTGATGTGCCGAAACATTTGGTAGGGTTGGTTGCATTAGTTTGGTTCACTTCTCTGGCGTTTATCTGTTCGGTCACGGGGGTATTCCTAGCGATTGCCGGTATCTACTTACAACGTACTTATGGTGCGCCGGGCAGTCGCCCTGATATTGAACCGGAAACGCCGACACTAGCAGAAGTGGAGCATGAACGAGCAATGCACACTCCTAATGGAGTGTTGAGTCCGGCGTAAAGGCATTCATCCATAGAGAAAAAACATCAGCTGCGATAGAAAATTTCATTTGCTTGTCAAATAGGCTAGGCATAATATGCAACTCTAATAACAAGCAATAGCCGGGCTTTATGGAAACCATTTCAAAAGATTTCACCCGTCGGGTTTTTAAGAACTTTGGCTTAAAATCTAAAGCTTCCGATGAAATGGCAGTCGCCTTTATGGCGGCTGTCTGTCAGGAAGTGTCTGACGTGTTGGCATTGGCAAAAGATGTCGACAATCGTGAAGCGCCAAAATCCATTCATGCCATCCGCGTAACTTTCAAACGCCTACGCGCCTACTGGCGACTCATCTCCCCTGCTATTCCCAAAGAAACATTTAAAGCGGCAAACGAGCGTATTCGCCAGACGGCGAAACGGTTAGCGCAACATCGTGATTTGCAGGTGATGTTGGAGTCACTTCTGCAAATTGAGTCCTTGATGCTGGAAGGTGGTGTTTCCGCTAAAACACAAGCCTACTTAGACAGATTGAAATCAGACTTTGAGTCGCAAATCGCCAAGCAAGTTGAAGTCTTGCCGGAGATAGATTGGAATGTGGTCGAACAAGCCTTGGAAGAAGAGTTAGCGGCTTGGCAGGCACTTTCGATTGAGCAGGATTTCATGCAGACCTTGAAGAAAGGGTTTGAGATGACCTTATCGGCTTGCCATCGTCATGCGCTGGCGGGCATCGCTGTGGGGGCAACGGCTGAAGAGCGTCATGAATGGCGCAAGTGGGTCAAGCATGGTTACTACCAGTTGAAGCTCCTGAAGTCGCTTGGAACGGACAAGGGACAAAAGGTCGTACGAAAACTTGACCAGTTAGGCAATCTGCTTGGCAAAGAACATGATTTTGAGATTTTGTATCTGCATTTGAGAACCCTAAAAAAAGACCTGAAAGGGGATGAAAAAGGGCTGGATGCGCACAAAGTCTTGCATAAATTCACCCAAAAACGTTTGGCTCACCTGAAAAAACAAGTCAATCATCTTCACAGCGAACTGCTCAAGTCCTGGTAGTGTGGGCAGGCGAGTAGCTGGTGACTCGGGTATAATATTGCGCATCCCCTGTCTATTCAGAGCAAAATAACCCCATGTCCGACCACAATGAAAAAAACATCTCAACTGCACAACAGAGCCTTTTAGGGCAAAGCACGCCTTATTGTCATAGCTATGACCCAACGCTTTTGTTTCCGATTCCGCGTCAAGAAAATCGTGACGAACTTGGCTTTGATTTACAAAGTTTGCCGTTTGTCGGTTTAGACATCTGGACAGCCTATGAAGTTTCTTGGCTCAATGCCAAAGGAAAGCCTCAGGTCGCCATCGTTGAGTTCGCTTTTTCTGCCGATGCGCCGAATTTGATTGAATCAAAATCCTTCAAATTGTATCTGAACTCCTTCAATGGCACGCGTTTCGACTCGGCAGAAGAGGTCATTGCCTTGTGGGAAAAAGACCTGTCTGCTGCGAGCGGTGGTGAAGTGTCTGTAGACATGCGTTCGGTGGACGCTGAAGAGTATTTGGGTAAGCTACCGGGTGAGTGTCTGGATGATTTGGATATCGAAGTCGATGCATATCAAGTATCCCCCGATTTGTTGGTATGTGAATCAGAAGAAATCGTCAGTGAAACACTACATAGTCATTTGTTGAAGTCGAACTGTCTGGTGACAGGACAGCCGGATTGGGGCTCTGTGGTGATACGTTATGAGGGCAAGAAAATTGAGTGGGAAGGTTTGCTCAAATACCTGATTTCGTTCCGAAACCACAACGAGTTCCATGAGCAATGCGTCGAGCGTATCTTCACCGATATCCAAAAGCGTTGCCAGCCTGAACATTTGACGGTCTATGCACGCTACTTGCGTCGCGGCGGGTTGGACATCAACCCTTATCGTTCAAATTTCGAAGATGAGTTTGATTTGACACGATTAAGCCGCCAGTAATCAAAATCTGCCAGGTTGGGGTAGGCCTAACGTCGGGAGCGGTTGGCGGTGGTTTGTTGAATCAGTGTGGTTAACTCGGTAGACAACAAACCGAATTGTTTTAGCATCTGTTGCATGCCACCGATATCGAAGCTGTCGACCTTCTCTTTCAATTGCGAAGAGAATTGGATGAGCTCAGGCACGTCAAACAGTTCACCGACTTCGTTTGCATTTTCCGCAAATGCTTCAAAATCTTCAAAATTGTTGGTTTTCACCGCACGTTGATGTTTAGGCTCCAGTTGATCTTCCAATGCTTCGTTTAAGTCTTGCAGGCGACTGCGAGCGGTGTCCGAAAGTGTTAGCGGTTTTTTGACTTCGTCATTATTCACTTCAATTTCGTCATACGCCAAATACTGGCAGAGCATGTTAAATAGGTCATGTTTTAAAACAGGTTTACGTAAATAGCCGTCGAAATGTGCGCGTTTGGCTTTTTCGAATTCGTCCTGCATGACGGATGCGGTGAGTGCGATGATTGGAATTGCTGGTTTTTCGGCTTTGATACGTTGTGCGGCTTCATAGCCGTCCATCACGGGCATGCGAATATCCATCAAAATCAAATCGAAATCTTCTGCCATGGCTTTGTCGAGGGCCTCTTGGCCATTTTGTGCCTGAGTAATCTGCACTTGGGTATCAATGAAGTTCTGTGCAATCAGTTCGCGGTTATCGGCGATGTCATCGACAACCAGTATTCTGCTGAATCGGAAATGGATACGATTCAAATTGAGGCGATTTGCCATGTATTGCGGGCTGTGAGTGGAAGCGATGTCCATTTGATGTAGCAAGATTTTGAATTTGGAACCTTTGCCGGCTTCACTTTCAACCTGAATTTCACCTTCCATCATTTCTACCAAACGTTTAGTGATGGATAGTCCTAATCCGGTACCGCCGAATTTACGGTTGTCTTGCCCGGACTGCTGCTCGAAGACGTTGAATATACGAGATTGTTCTTCTGCGGGAATACCGATACCCGTGTCTTCCACTTCAATCAACAGGTCAAGTTTGCTACGAGGTTGGTCGAGGTTGATGGCGCGTACCGAGAGTTTGATATAGCCGGACTCGGTGAATTTGACGGCGTTGCCCAGTAGGTTAAACAGCACCTGACGCAGACGAACGGAGTCTAACAGAATCGCTTCTGGTAAATCCGGCGCGACATCCATGAACAGATCCAAACCTTTTTGTTGTACGTTCATTGAGAAAATATCGGCGATTTCTTGGAATAGGTCTGTCGGGTTGGTCGCCTGTTTGTCCAGGGTCATTTTGCCGGCTTCGATTTTCGACAGATCCAGAATGTCGTTGATAAGCATCAGCAAGGTGTTGCCCGCCGACTGAATGGTGCGGATAAACGATTTGAGGCGGGGCTCTTTGATTTGGTCGTTGAGCAGCTCGGTAAAACCGATGATGGCATTCATTGGCGTACGAATCTCATGACTCATGTTGGCGAGGAATTCCGTCTTCGCTTGGTTGGCAGATTCCGCCAACTCTTTGGCGTCATTAAGCTGCTGTTCCATATGAATACGATCGCTCAGATCAACATAGATGGAGAGCAATGCTAATTGATTTGCATAATGAATCGGCAAAATGGACACCATCATTTGTACGTCGTTACCATTAATGTCTTTTATGGGCACGATACGCTGTTCGATTTTGCCATAGGTGTTGAGCAGTTCTTCGATTTCTTTTTGTTCTTCAGGTCTGCTGTAGTAGTCGCTCACCCTTTTAGTGTTCGGATCGTCGACATCAATTAGATAGTCTTTTTTTGCTTTTCGGTTTGCCGAGAGCAGATTCCACTTGTAGTCATTGACCTTGATGATCAGTGGAACACTGTCAATGATTGCCTGAACCTGCTCTTGGTTGCGTTTAATCGATGCCTCAAGCGTTTTTTGTTCTGTCTGGTCACGCCAGGAAACATAAATGGCGGGATGTCCTTGATATTGAATAACGGTCAGGACGACATCTACCCAGAATTCTTCTCCGTTTAGTTTGCACATCATCCAATCTATACGGATTGTGCCTCGGTTGAAGCATTCTCTGAGAGAGTAATTGATTTTATCTTCGGAAAGAATGGTATCAGGTTGGTACTCTGGCGACCAATCCATCGGCGTTGTGCCAAGCAATTGTTGTTTGGTTTCAAGTCCGAGCAATTCCAAAGCGGCATGGTTACAGGAGACGAATTGTCGATTTTGGATAATGAGATGTGCATCGGCAGAGGTTTCAAAGAGGTTCTGGAAGTTTTCCTTTTCGATTTGAAGATGGTCTTCAGCCAGTTTCCGCTGAGCGATTTCTTTTGATAGTTTCAGGTTCCAGTAAATGATGAAGCCAAGAATTGCCAAGAAGATAATGATGATTCGGATAACCATCCAGTAGTCGACTTTGGAGGCGAATTCGATTTTTGTCCAGTTATTTAAAATCTTAGAGCCGGACTCTTCCGTGACTTGTTTCATTACCTTATTGAGTAAGCTGAACAGTTCCGGCTCGTCTTTCTTGATGAACAGGGTGAGCTTCATCACCACGGGGGTTTTGCCAACAATTTTGAGGGTATTCAGCCCTTTTTGCTTAATCAAGTAACTCGCTTTGGGGAGTGACATGACTGCAGCGTCGAATTTACCAATGGTGACACCTTCTAGTGCCTCGTCTGGTGTATTGACTTCAATGAAGTTTTGGTCGGGAAAGTCTTTATAAATCGCATGGGTATAACCATAGCCTTTGACCAAGGCGACCTTTTGGCCTTTCAACTCTGACAGGCTGTTGATGAATTGCGTTTTGCCATCCATAACAATGACAATAGGGCTGCTTAGGTATGGGGTAATTGGATAGTAATTTTTGCTGAGGATGGCATCATCTATATCGCCCGAAATAATATCGACTGATTTTTGTTCAGAAAGCTTGAGTGTCTGCTGCCAAGAGGCTACGTGCTTTGGTTGAATCTTCAAGGGTACTTTACGTTCAATGGCTTTAAGGTTGTCGGCGACGATACCGATATATTTGCCGTTTTGGTCGAAGGCATCATAAGGCAACCAATTAGGATCGCCAGCAAAAGTGACGGAAGGATGTCTGGATAACCAAGCCGTTTCCGCATCGGATAATTTTAGTGCTTTCAAGTTGAAAACAGTTTGATCTTCGGGTTTGCTGAGCCACTGATCGAAAATGTATTTTTTCTCAATGGGTGACATGTCGTTCAGTACTTTGTTGATGATGGAGACCAACTCTGGTGCATCTTTACGAACCATGAAGTGCAAAGTTTGAGGTTCATCCCGTGTGGATGCGAATGGATGAATGGTGGAAATACCTTCTTGCGCCAATTTGTAAGACAGAACGGAATAGGTGTCGTAGAGAATTTGTGCTTTGTTCTGAATGACCGCATCTACCGCTTGGTTTAGATTGTCTGTTTCCAATAGTTGGATGCGGGGAAATTTCTTTTTGAGCAGTTGTATGGTGGCGTAATCTTTTGGAATGGCCAACGTCTTACCGTTCAAGTCACTCAGCGTTTTTGCTTTTAGGTCATTGCGAATAAAGAAATAGTTAAGCGTTTTAAAGTAGGGGAGAGAAAACAGGGCAAACTGTTTTCTGTCTTCGGTTTTATTCGCGGCCGGAAGTAGATCGACTTTTTTATCCTTCAACAAAGAGAGGTTGTGTTGCCATGCCCCTGTTTGTATATCGAACTTCAATCCGGTTTTCTTACGGATGAGGTTTAAATAATCATTGGCGATACCCTGATAATTGCCTTGCGAACCAGTGAAGTCGAAAGGCGCCCAATCAGCTTCCCCCGCAACTTTAATGACAGGGTGTTTTGCCATCCATTTTTGCTCTTCAGTGGTGAACTGGTATTCACTGGAAGCCAGAAACCATTTATTGAGAATAACGTTCTTGTCAATCTGAGGAATGTCATCCAATGCCTTTTGCATGATTGAAGCCAATATAGGCAGTTTTTTGCTGATGGCAATGGAGGTATTGGTTTGGTAATTACTGATTTGCGAGACGATGAATAGGTTGGTCAGGAAGTTTTTCTTTATTAAATAAGTGGCAACGGCGATATTTCCAGCATAGGCATCCACTTGTTGCGTACTGACCGCTTCTAGTGCCTCTTTATTGGAGTGCATTGGAACCACATGAATTTCCGGGTAGTGGCTTCTTATCCACTCTTCCAGATAAGATGCGCCATTCAGTGCGAGGGTTTTATCTTTTAACTGGGCTAAGCTTTTAATTGAGCTACTGGTAGAGACCACTAAGGCTAATGGCATAGTTGTATAGGGTGTGGTGAAGCTGAAATAGGCTTCTCGTTGTGGGGTCTTGACAGCGCAGGAAAGTCCATCCAGTTGTCCTGCTTTTGCTTGCGCCAGAATATCCGACCATATTCCAGTTTTAACGTGGATGGTTAATCCAGTTTTTTCAGCAATCACTTTTAGCATGTCAGCCGCGATGCCTGCATGCTCTTTTTTCTCATCAGCAAATTCAAATGGCGGCCAATTGAAATCTCCGCCCAAGTTGACGACAGGATGCTCTTTTATCCAGTTTTTTTCTTCTGTGCTAAGTTGTAATGCTGCTTGCGCATGAAAAGAGAGGAGAAAAAGCCAGGTAAAAAAACCGACTTTAAGATTGTGCAATTGCCTTAAACTCATCCAGATTCTCGGCAAAGACTTCAGTTAGTTTAGGGTCAAAGTGCGTGCCACTGTGATCTATGATGTATTGGGTAGCGTCTTCTAAGCTCCAGGCCTCTTTGTAAACGCGTTTGTGGCTGAGGGCATCAAACACGTCTGCCACTGCAACAATACGTGCGTAAATGTGGATTTCATCACCACTCAATCCTTGAGGATAGCCCGTTCCATCCCATTTTTCATGGTGTTGGAGCGCGATGATTTCAGCCGCCTTCATGAATTTACGTTTAGAAATACGCATTACTTCTGCGGCACGAGTCGTGTGCGTTTTCATGATTTCAAATTCTTCTGTTGTGAGTTTGTCAGGCTTGCAAAGAATATGATGTGGAATGGTGATTTTACCGATGTCATGCATTGGAGCGGAGTGGAATATGATTTCGACATCGTCCGACGACAAGCCTGGATAGTATTCTGCCAGCAATCTTGAGTATTGTGCCACTCGGCGAATATGGCGTCCGGTTTCATCCGAAGTAGCTTCCATGAGCTCAGTAAGCACATAAATCATTTCTTTCTGATTTTCTTCCAGCTCGGTCATGAAACGTTTTTCTTTGCTAATCAGGCTGTTTTGAAGCGCGATGTTGTGCTGTTTCAGTAGCTTTTTCGCAGTGAAGAGTTCAAGGTGGTTTTTGACACGGGCGATAAGTTCTTCGGCGTGAAAAGGTTTGAGTATGTAATCGACAGCACCCAGTTTGAAGCCTTGACTAATGGAATCGATATCGACTTTTGCGGTTAAAAAAATCACCGGAATGTCGGAAGCCATAGGGTTTCTTTTCAGGTGAGAGCAAACTTCAAAGCCGTTGAGGCCGGGCATCATAATATCGAGCAGAATCAACTCGAAATCATTTTCTTCCACTAAAGCGAGGGCTTTTTCACCATTTAGAGCGAAAGAAAATTGATAATTGCCTTCTTTTAAAATATTCATGGCAACCTGAATATTTTCAGAGACATCGTCGACGATAAGGATGTGGTATCGATCTTTCATGAGGCTCATCTTTGCTCTTCCTAAGCAGAATGTTTCCTAAAATCTGTGTCTCGGATACGAAATTATTCACAGCGTGAATGCGAAATCTTTCGTATTGCTATGGGCAATAATCAATTAAATCTATAAAAAATTCAAGTATTTCGACTCTTTTTTACAAAGGATTCATATATTTGGTTGCTAATGACAGGCGCACTATTTGATGTATAATGGATGCATCTTTAAGGTACGGTACTCATGACAAAGTTGTTGGGTAGCTATTATGCAAGGTGTGTAGATGTTTTTTTTCGATAGAGCTTTTCGTTCGTTTTTTATTGGTGGCAGCCTTTTTTCTGTAGTGGCGATGCTTATCTGGTTTGAGCAATATCCAATTGCATCAAAGCAATTTTCCACGCTTATGCCTATGATGTGGCACGCTCATGAAATGGTATTTGGTTATGCTTTGGCGACGGTGACGGGTTTTTTATTGACGGCGGTGATGAATTGGACAAGAGCTGAGTCAGCTTCCGACCATCGCTTGGCGCTGATTTTTGGTTTCTGGTTGGCTGCAAGGCTCGGGTATTTATTTGATGCGCCAATCATTTGGGTAGCTCTTTTTGATATGGCGTTCAATGTTGGGTTGCTACTGCACTTTGCCGTACCTGTGGTGCAAAAAAAGTTGTGGGCGCAAAGCGGGTTGAGCGCAAAGTTCTTGCTACTGATTGTAGCCAACGGTTTGTTTTACGCCAATGTTTTAGGCTGGACAGTATTCAGTCAGTTAAGTGCAATATTGCTTGGGTTGTTTTTGGTGTTGGCAATCAATTTGACCATGATGCGACGCCTGCTGCCGTTCTTCACCGAGAAAGCCTTAGGCTTGCCTGAGCAACAACAGTACAAGTGGTTGGATTTATTCGCACTGGTTGGTTTTTTTGCATTGATGGTAGTCGTAATTTTTTGGCCGGGGCACTGGAGTGTCACCATCGTCGGGTTGTCATTGTTTATTGCCCATTTCATTCGCCTTTGGCGTTGGTACCGTCCTGGAATATGGAAAGTGGTTTTGCTGTGGCCGTTATTTGTGTCTTATGGCTTTATGACCCTAGGAATGTTGATGTTTGCCGCCGTGCCTATCGGATGGATTAGTTTGTCGTTAGCCATTCATGCATTGGCGGCTGGTGGAATCGGCTTGCTTTGCTCGGCGATTATGGCAAGGATTTCTTTGGGGCATACCAATCGAAATGTCTTCAACCCGCCGAAGGGTTTGGTGTGGGTTTTTATCAGTTTGGGTGTGAGCGCGGTTTTCAGGGTGATATTCCCTGTTGTTCTCCCAGAGCAAGCAGTGCTTTGGGTTCATATTAGCCAGTTAGGCTGGGCGTTAGGGTTTTTGTGGTTGAGTGTGCTTTACTGGCCGATCTTGACTAGACCAAGCCCGCCAAAAGAGACGGGCATTTTACTTTAGTGGTCAAACATCGGTTTAGAATTGTGATCAGTTCAGGTGACCAATCGTACCCAAAATAGCGTTGATTTGTGCTTTTTCCGGGCGGTAGCTTCTAGGGGCGTCCTGTAAGCTTCCGTTGCTCAACGAGCCGGCACAAGTCAGGCGAAGGATGCCAGGGTTTTTGTCGGTCGGCTTCAAGTAAATCATCACCGTATCCATGGTTTCCACTCTATTATTATCGTCACTGGCAATAGTCAGTTGCATCGGGTTGAGCTGTACATCGGACAGAACGCCGTTATTAGCTTCTGCAAAGAACACTTTGCCGACGGTTTTTTGGTTTTGCGCAACCATTTCACTGCCGATTCTTACTTTGGACACAATAAATTGATCGGGGAAGATCCTTTGTTCGTGATCTTCCACTTGATTGACTTCAAGTTCACAATGCTGATCCAATCGGCTGAAACTGCTTCTTGTTGTGACTTTTCCAAACTGAATGAACACACGCGTCGCATTGGCTGGCACAGTAAGGGTTTGGTTGAGTTGAAAGCTATCTTCCGCTTGAACATCCATAACCGATTTGGGCGGTGTAAGAGAACAAGCGGTTAGGCCTAAGCCTAAAATAGCTGCCAGTGAAACAAGCTTAAATGGTGTGGATTTTGATACTATCATGGCAAAACTCCTCGACACGAGCAATTTAAGTGTTTATTATCTCCGACTTTTTTGGCGCGGAGTGGTTTTTTTGTGAAAAAAGACTAATAACGAATGTGCTATAATTAACTGTTTTTATTAATGATTTATGATTTTAACGCCGATGCCTCGAGTAAGAGCGTTAAGATAGTTTGGAAGTTTGCTATGAGTGGCCAAAAAGGAAGCACATCAAATCGTTCTATCGATAAGGATATGACCCACTACGACGTGATTGTCGTAGGGGGTGGTCATGCCGGTACGGAAGCGGCTTTGGCTTCTGCAAGAATGGGGGTGAAAACCCTATTGTTGACCCACAATATCGACACTTTGGGTCAGATGTCTTGCAACCCGGCGATTGGTGGAATCGGTAAAGGGCATTTGGTTAAAGAGGTGGATGCTCTGGGTGGTGCGATGGCTCTTGCGATCGATCAAGCAGGCATACAATTCAGAACCCTGAATGCTTCCAAGGGGCCTGCGGTACGCGCGACTCGTGCGCAAGCGGATCGTGTACTTTATCGCCAGGCCATTCGTTCCCTATTGGAAAACCAGCCTAACTTATATATTTTTCAGCAGCCGGTTGAAGATATGCTGATTGAGGGCGACAAGGTTGTTGGTGTCGGCACTAAAATGGGATTGTGGTTTTATGCGCCGCAAGTGGTGTTGACTGTCGGGACTTTCTTGGCAGGAAAAATTCATATTGGACTACAGAATTATGAGGGTGGTCGTGCGGGTGACGAACCGGCGAATCGCCTTGCGGCAAAACTGCGTGAATTGGATTTGCCAGTAGGACGCCTAAAGACGGGTACGCCGCCGAGAATTGATGCGCGTACTGTTGATTTTGACGCGATGCAGATTCAACCAGGCGACGATCCGATGCCTGTGTTTTCTTTTATGGGAACGCGCGAGATGCATCCGCAGCAAATGCCTTGCTATATTACTTACACCAATGAAAAAACACATGATGTGATTCGAAATTCATTGGACCAATCTCCTATGTACTCTGATGCCGGAGAAATTGACAGTGTTGGTCCGCGTTACTGCCCTTCCATTGAAGATAAGGTGATGCGTTTTGCCGATAAAGACCGTCATCAAGTATTTATTGAACCGGAAGGTTTGACATCCATCGAGCTTTATCCAAACGGTATTTCCACTAGCTTGCCTTTTGATACCCAGATGCAAATCGTGCGTTCAATGAAAGGGATGGAGCAGGCGAGAATCCTACGCCCTGGTTATGCGATTGAATATGATTATTTTGATCCAAGGGGCTTGAAGCCAACCTTGGAAACCCGTGCGATTAACGGTTTGTTTTTTGCTGGACAAATCAACGGAACGACAGGTTACGAAGAAGCTGCCGCACAAGGGTTGTTGGCGGGAATGAATGCCGCCAGAGCCGCACAGGAAAAAGATCAGTGGACACCGCGCCGAGATGAAGCCTACATGGGTGTGCTGGTTGATGATTTGATTACTTTGGGAACTAATGAACCTTACCGAATGTTCACCTCTCGTGCCGAGTACCGTTTGATGTTGCGTGAAGACAATGCTGATCAGCGTTTGACGGAAATCGGTCGTGAATTTGGCTTGGTGGATGACGCACGCTGGGCGGCGTTTGAGCAGAAGATGGAATCCATGGATAAGGAAATCGAGCGTTTGAAACAAACGTGGATTTACCCTCATCACGCAGAGGCGAAAAAAGCAGAAGCTTTGATGGACTTGCCTTTGAGCAAAGAGCAAACATTGTTTGAGTTGCTGAAACGTCCTAATGTGCGTTACGACGCTTTGGCGACGCTAGAAATGTTCGGTGAGACGGTTGATGATCCTCAGGTGGTTGAGCAGATTGAAATCGAAGCGAAATATTCGGGCTATATTGAGCGCCAAAAGCTGGATATCGAAAAGCTCCGTCGTTCAGAAGAAGTGAAAATTCCAGAAGACTTGGATTTGGACAAAATTTCCGGGTTGTCTAACGAAGTGAAGCAAAAGATTCGCGATCATAAACCGGATACGATTGGCATGGCATCGCGTATTTCAGGAATTACGCCGGCGGCGATTTCTATTTTGCTGATTTATATTAAAAAGCACCGCCAAGCGGCAAAAACGGTTGCATAGGTAGAAAAAGAATTCATGTCTCAATCCTATTTTGATCAGCTGGCTGAAGCTTATGAAGCATGGGGGTTGGAACCATCTCCCCCAACCTGGCAGAAATTGGTCGACTATTTGGCATTGCTACGCAAGTGGAACAAGGTTTATAACTTGACGGCGATTCGTGACGAGCAAGAAATGTTCGTTAAGCATTTGTTGGATAGTTTGGCAGTTGCGCCTTTTATTGATAGTGAAAGGTTGATAGATGTCGGTACCGGGGGTGGTCTGCCAGGTATTCCGTTGGCGATATTGTTTCCAGAAAGGCAAATTGATTTGCTGGACAGTAACAGTAAGAAAACCCGTTTTCTGATTCAGGCGAAGGCTGAGTTAGATCTTCAAAATACTCAGGTATTCCATATGCGAGTAGAAGATTATCAGCCGGAAACTTTATATGACGGAGTCGTCTCTAGAGCGTTTGCGTCTTTAGATGATATGCTGCACTGGACCGGGCATTTACTGAAAGAAAATGGCTACTGGTGGGCAATGAAATCACAGAAAACACAAGATGAGCTAGCGCAATTACCTAATTTTGCTAGAATAACGCAAGTTTTCGAATTGCAAGTGCCTCATTTGCAAGCAGAAAGAACCCTAATTCAAGTGCAGAAAATTTAGAGTGTCTAGGTGATATGAGTCGGATCATTGCAATCGCTAATCAGAAAGGCGGCGTCGGAAAAACGACTACCAGTGTTAATTTGGCAGCTGCATTGGCGAGAATGAAAAAGAAGGTTCTGCTAATCGATATGGATCCGCAAGGTAACGCCACAGTTGCTATTGGCGTTGATAAGGATGAGATAGAAGTCTCAGCTTACGATCTCTTGCTTGGTGAACTGAAAACCAAAGATGTTATTCTGCCAACCGAAATCGAAGGACTGGATCTCATCGGTTCTAACAGCGAATTAACCGCTGCCGAAGTTGAGCTGATTGAAGAAAGCAAAGGTCCAAAACGTCTACGTAAAGCTCTCAAAAAAGCCGTTGATCATTACGACGCTATCATTATTGACTGTCCTCCAACCTTAAATATGCTGACATTGAATGCCTTGACCGCGGCTGACGGTATTGTTGTGCCTGTTCAGTGTGAGTTCTTTGCGCTGGAAGGCCTATCGGCGCTAATGGATACCATTGAAGCGGTGCAACAGGACTTGAACTCGGATTTACATATCGACGGTTTGTTGCGCACTATGCATGACCGTCGTAATAACTTGGCGAATGATGTATCTAATGAGTTGGTGGCGCACTTTGGTATGAAAGTGCTACAAACGATTATCCCGAGAAATGTTCGGTTGGCTGAGGCACCAAGTCATGGTGAATCAATTCTGGACTACGATATTGGATCAAATGGTGCAATTGCTTATTTGGCACTGGCGAATGAGTTGATCCGAAAAACTAAGATTTAAAAGTTTCATTAACGGAAAAGCGGACGAAAAAGATGGCAAAGAAAAGAGGAATGGGACTAGGTGGTGTTCGTGCATTGTACGGCGCTAAGCAAAAAGCGGAATCAAATGTTTCGGACCTACGCATCGAAAAAGTTTCCATTGATCATTTAAAGCCGGGGGTTTATCAGCCACGTTATAAATTTGATCAAGAATCTTTATCCGAGTTGGCGGATTCAATTCGTTTACAAGGTATCGTTCAGCCAATTGTTGTCAAAGTGTCCGATGAAGACAATACCTACGAAATTATTGCGGGTGAGCGCCGCTGGCGTGCTGCCAAAATTGCAGGGTTAACGTCTGTTCCTGTTGTTATCCGTCAAGCTGACAATCAAGCAACGCTGGCAATGGCGTTGATTGAAAATATCCAGCGTGAAGATCTAAACCCTATTGAAACCGCACTTGGTCTGAAGCGATTGATGAAAGAATTTGACCTAACACAGCAAGCTGTTGCAGATGCTGTAGGGCGTTCGAGAACAGCTGTGACCAATCTATTGAGATTGTTAAAGCTTCCAGAAAAGGTACAAGAGTGGTTGCATAATGGCGATTTAACCATGGGGCATGCTAGAGCTATTATTACCCTGCCGGAAAATTTGCAGCTGGAGTTAGCGCAAAAGTCTATCGCCAAGAATTGGACAGTGCGAGATATGGAGCAGGCGGTTCAAGCTATTCTGGTGCCTAAAAACTTGAAAAAAGCGAAGAAGCCTCAGCTTGCTGCACACTACCTTGAAAAGCAGGAGCAGATTTCTGAGAAGATGGCGACCAAGGTTAAGATTAATCATGGCGCGAATGGCAAAGGAAAAATCGAGCTACCCTTCTCTTCCGAGGAAGAGTTGCAGCGTTTGCTTGAACACTTGAGCTAAGCAAAGGTGCGAAAAGATAAATGATATTAATGACACTAAGGTGTGTTTGAGCATATTTAGTGTCATGAGTCATTGTTATAACTATATCTAGTGGCTTCATAAAAATAGTTTGAATACTACTAGATTTTAGTTATAGAAAAAGCTATCATTTCAAGCCGTTTTGATTTGGATATTGGCACTGAAATAATGTGTCAAACAGAGTTAGAAATTTAACGTGAAAACAGAAGAAAAAAGAGTTGAAGAAACCTCTTCCTCGAAGCAAAAACCTGCGTTAAATTTTTTGCTGATGGGTGCCGGGTCAGTGTTTACCAGCATGATTGTTGCTGGTTTCTTGGTTGGATATGTATTTGACCAATTGTTCAATACGACGCCATTGTTTTTGCTAGCTTGTGGTGTATTGGGCTTTATCGGCGGCATTATGAAAATTCATAAGCTGCTTGGAAAAATGGATTTAATGGAATTGCCTGAAAAGCTAAAAGAGACAGGTGATTCAAAAGTGGAAGAACAAAGCAAAGATGCAAAATAGGAGCATGTCTCAATCTTTGATGATTCAAGGATTGATTGGACTGGTAGTTTTGGTCGCTTTTGCTTTTAAAGGACTTTGGGCTTCTGCGCTTTATGGGTTGTTTATAGGGCTAGTGAATGTGGTTCTTCTGGGGTGGACTTTCCAGAAGGCGAATCAGCGCGCGGCAGAAAACCCAAAAAGTGGAATACTGATTTTATATCTTAGTGCGGTTATTAGATTCGTTCTTTTAGCTGTGTTATTTGTATTAGGGCTGTCGCTCCTGAAACTTGATCCAATGGCGGTCGTTTTAACCTTTGTGTTAATGCAGGCTGGCCAAATGTTCAATTTGAAAGGCAAGCGGCGTTTGACTGACTAAGGAGAAAGACCTTGAGTACTGAAAAAATGGGTACTGTCGAGTATATCCAGCATCACTTGACCAATAATCATATTGGTGAAGGTTTCTGGACATTTAACCTAGACACTATCGTTGTAAGCTTATTGTTAGGTGCGTTGATTATTTTTGTAGCAGCACGCCTTGGAAAAAGATTAGAAACTGGCACGCCAGGTGGATTCCAAAACTTTGTAGAAAGTATTTTGGATTTCGTTGCGACCAATGTCAGAGATGCTTTCCCTGGTCACAATCCGTTGATTGCGCCACTTGCATTGACCATCTTCCTTTGGGTATGGTTGATGAACTTCATGGACTTGATCCCTGTTGATTTACTTCCTTATTTGTATCAAATCGTTACTGGTGACTCTCATGCTCACTTGAAAGTTGTACCAACAACTGATTTGAACACAACTTTAGCAATGTCTTTCACCGTATTCGTTTTGATTTTGTTCTACAACATCAAAGTAAAAGGTGTGGTTGGTTTCATCAAAATGTTCCTATTCCACCCATTCGGTAAGTTTTTTGTTCCTGTAAATGTCGTTATGACGTTTATCGAAGAAGTGTCTAAGCCACTATCGTTGGCGCTGCGTTTGTTCGGTAACATGTTTGCGGGTGAACTCGTATTCCTATTGATCGCTTTGATCGGTGGAACTTTGGCAGTAGGTGCTGCTGCTTTATTCTGGGCACCATTACAAGCTTTGCTAGATTTAGGTTGGTTGATTTTCCACTTGTTGGTCATCACCCTTCAAGCCTTCATCTTCATGGTGCTAACAATTGTTTATCTTGGAATGGCGCACGAAGACGACCATTAACAAGTTAGGCAAGAAAGGAATATAGAGGCTGCACATTAAAGTCTCTAAAGGTTTTAAGCAACCTACCTGTCAAACCAATAGGTAAACCGCTTTTTATTTAACTATTAACTTTAACTTTAAGGAGTAAACTAAATGGAAGCTCAATTTATTGCGGACATTTATGCTGCTACGGCAATTGGTGTTGGTGTTATCTTGGCTGCTGCTGGTCTAGGTTCAGCAATTGGCTGGGGTCTAATCTGTTCTAAGACGCTAGAAGGTATCGCGCGTCAACCAGAAATGCGTCCTGCTTTGATGACTAACATGTTTATCTTTGCTGGTTTGATGGAATCTTTCCCATTCATCATCCTAGCATTCGCTATGTGGTTCTTGTTCGCTAACCCATTCGTTGGTGCTATGAAAGCTGCTTTGGGTGCATAATCCAAAGACTTTTTATACCCATAATTTTTAATAACGAATGGCGAGGTAACCACCGTGAGTATTAACGCAACGCTTCTCATCCAAATTATCGCTTTTGCGCTATTGATTTGGTTTGTGAACAGAGTGCTGTGGGGGCCGCTTTCAAAGTTAATGGAAGATCGTCAAAAGCGTATCGCTGATGGTCTTTCTGCTGCAGAGAAAGGTAAGCATGAGCTTGAATTAGCTGAACAGAAAGCAAAAGAAATTTTGAAGGATGCTAAATCTCAAGCTCAGAACGTACTAAGTCAAGCTGAAAAACGTGGTTCTGAAATCGTAGAAGATGCGAAAGTAAAAGCTGCTGAAGAAGCTGACCGTATCAAAGCTGCCGCCCAAGCAGAATTAGAGCAAGAAGTAAGTCGTGCTAGAGAAGAGCTTCGTAAAGAAGTTTCTGGACTAGTGGTTGAAGGTGCAGAGAAAATTCTTAAGAAAGAAGTTAACGCTGCAGCACACAACGACATGCTTGAAGCCTTAGTAAAATCAATCTAAGGAAACTCTATGGCAGAATTAATAACAATTGCTAGACCCTATGCTGAAGCCGTTTTTGCGGTAGCGAAGGAAGAAGGTAAGTTAGATGCTTGGTCTGAAAGCCTAGCAAATCTAGCCGCAATTGTTTCTGACGAGACAATGCAAGCTTTTATGGCGAATCCTGAAACTCAGGATTCTCAAGTATCTGAAGTATTCACCGCGGTTTTGGGTGGAAAAACAGATAAAGAGCTAGATAACTTACTGTCTGTGATGACTGAAAACAAACGTTTGCAATCATTGCCTTTCGTAGCTGAATTGTTTGAGGACATGAAAGCTATCGAAGATAAAAAGGTGAGAGCAACGGTTATTTCAGCACGCGCAGCAACGGTAGAGCAGAAAAAGAAATTAAGTGCTGCTTTAAATGCTAAGTTTGATGCCGAAGTTGAGATTACTTACGAAGAAGATTCTTCATTGATCGCCGGCATTAAAATCATCGTAGGTGACTGGGCTATTGACGGCTCAGCACTATCGCAGTTAAACAAACTTGGCGCAGCAATCGCCCAATAATGGAGAGGAACACACATGCAATTGAATGCCTCTGAAATTAGCAGCCTGATCAAAGACCGAATTAAAGGTTTTGATGGCGCAGCAGAGTCTGGCAGTGAAGGTACGGTCGTTAGCATTGCTGACGGTATCGCACTTATTCACGGCGTATCAGATGTAATGTATGGTGAGATGGTTCAGTTCGATGAGAACACTTTCGGTATGGCGCTTAACCTTGAGCGTGACTCTGTTGGTGTTGTTGTATTAGGTGAATTCGAACACATCTCTGAAGGTCAAAAAGTGACTTGTACTGGTCGTATTCTGGAAGTTCCAGTTGGACCAGAAATGATGGGTCGTGTTGTTGATGCACTAGGTCGTCCAATCGACGGTAAAGGCGCTATCGACACTAAAGTAACATCACCAATCGAGCGTATCGCTCCTGGTGTAATCGACCGTAAATCTGTTGATCAACCAATGATGACAGGTATCAAGTCTATCGATTCAATGATTCCAGTTGGTCGTGGTCAGCGTGAGTTGATCATCGGTGACCGTCAAACTGGTAAAACAGCGATCGCGATTGATGCAATCATTTCCCAAAAGAACACAGGTGTTAAGTGTGTTTACGTTGCAATGGGGCAAAAAGCTTCTACTGTTAACAACGTAAGACGTAAGTTGGAAGAAATGGGCGCGATGGATAACACTGTTATCGTTGCAGCTAACGCTTCAGATCCTGCGGCACTTCAATACATGGCTGCTTATGCAGGTTGTGCGATGGGTGAATACTATCGTGACCGTGGTGAAGATGCTTTGATCATCTATGATGATTTGACTAAACAAGCGCAAGCTTACCGTCAAGTATCTCTACTATTACGTCGTCCGCCAGGACGTGAAGCTTTCCCAGGTGATGTATTCTATCTACATTCACGTTTGCTAGAGCGTGCTGCTCGTGTAAGCGCTGAATACGTAGAAAAATTCACTAATGGCGAAGTAAAAGGTAAGACTGGTTCTTTGACTGCTCTACCTATTATTGAAACTCAAGCAGGTGACGTTTCTGCTTTCGTACCTACCAACGTAATTTCGATTACAGATGGACAGATTTTCCTTGAAACAGGTTTGTTCTCTCAAGGTATCCGTCCTGCTGTTAACGCTGGTTTGTCTGTATCCCGTGTTGGTGGTGCTGCTCAAACTAAAGCAATCAAGAAATTGGGTGGTGGTATCCGTCTAGACTTGGCTCAATATCGTGAATTGGCGGCATTCGCTCAATTCGCATCTGATTTGGATGCAGCGACTAAGGCTCAGCTAGAACGCGGTAAGCGCGTTACCGAGTTGATGAAGCAAAAGCAATATGCTCCGTTGACTATTGCTGAAATGGCTACTTCTCTTTACGCAGCTAATGAAGGCTACCTTGATGATGTAGAAGTCGAAAAAGTATTGGATTTCGAAGCAGCGCTTCACGCGTTCATGAACTCCGAACATGCTGACCTAGCCGCTAGCATCAATGCTAAAGGTGATTGGAACGACGACATCGTTGCAGGCGTAAAAGCTTGTATCGAAGCTTTCAAAGCTAACGGCGTTTACTAAAAGGGGTAGTCCATGGCAGGCGGTAGTAAAGAAATACGGGCAAAAATTGGTTCCGTAACAAATACCAAGAAAATCACAAAAGCCATGGAAATGGTGGCTGCTTCTAAAATGCGTAAAGCGCAAGCTCGCATGGAAGCAACTAAGCCATACGTTGAAAAAGTGAAAAGAGTGATTGATCACGTTGCGAGTGCACATCCTGAGTATAAGCACCCTTATACCCAAGCACGTGAAAACGTGAAGCGCGTTGCGTTGGTCATGATCTCTTCTGATCGTGGTTTATGTGGTGGTTTAAATTCAAACTTATTCCGCAAGGCCTTACCAGCATTAAAACGCTGGCAAGAAGCTGGGGTTGAAGTAGAACTAGCACTGGTCGGTAATAAGGCGCAGACATTCTTCCGCTCTTATGGTGGAAATGTCGTTGCAACTGTTTCGGATTTAGGCGATGCCCCACACTTTGAAGATTTAGTTGGAACCATTAAAGTGGTTTTGGATCGTTTTGAAGATGGTGAAGTCGATGAAGTTTATTTAGCTTCAAATGAGTTTGTAAACACCATGTCTCAAAACCCAACCATTGAAAAATTGATTCCGATTCAATCAGAAGCACCTAGCGAAACGCATTGGGATTATCTGTATGAACCTGATGCAAAAGCAGCATTGAACTTGTTAATGCGTCGCTATGTGGAAGGCACAGTTTTTGGTGCGGTGGTTGAGAACGCAGCATGTGAGCAAGGTGCTCGTATGATCGCGATGAGAAATGCGACTGACAACGCTGGTGAGATGATCAAGGAATTGAAGCTTGCGTACAACAAAGCACGTCAGGCAGCAATTACTCAAGAACTGGCTGAAATTGTTAGTGGTTCATCCGCAGTATAAGTTTGAAAGATTTCAATAAAAGGTTAAAGATTATGAGTGGAAAAATAGTACAAGTAATCGGCGCGGTTATCGACGTCGAGTTTAAAGGTGCTGATTTACCAAAGATCTATGACGCTTTGAAAGTTGAAGAACTAGGCTTGACGCTTGAAGTTCAACAACTAATCGGAGACAACCAAGTTCGTGCAATCGCGATGGGTTCATCTGATGGTCTTAAGCGTGGTATGGCTGTTACCAATACTGGTGAGCCAATCTCAGTACCAGTTGGTAAAGCGACACTAGGTCGTATCTTCGACGTTCTAGGTAACCCAATTGATAATGCGGGTCCTGTTGACGCAGAAGAGAAAAACACAATTCACCGTCGTGGTCCTAAGTTCGACGAACTAGCAGCTTCTCAAGAATTGCTTGAGACAGGTGTTAAAGTTATCGATTTGATCTGCCCATTCGCTAAGGGTGGTAAAGTTGGTCTATTTGGTGGTGCCGGTGTTGGTAAAACCGTTAACATGATGGAATTGATCCGTAACATCGCGATTGAGCACTCCGGTTACTCAGTATTTGCTGGTGTAGGTGAGCGTACTCGTGAAGGTAACGACTTCTATTATGAAATGGAAGAGTCTGGAGTATTGGATAAAGTTGCTCTAGTTTATGGTCAGATGAATGAGCCACCAGGTAACCGTCTACGTGTTGCTTTGACTGGTTTGACTATGGCTGAGTACTTCCGTGACGAAGGTCGTGATATCCTGTTCTTCGTAGATAACATCTACCGTTATACGCTTGCTGGTACGGAAGTATCTGCATTACTAGGTCGTATGCCGTCTGCGGTAGGTTATCAGCCAACTCTTGCAGAAGAGATGGGGATGATTCAAGAGCGTATTACTTCAACTAAAACTGGTTCGATCACTTCGATCCAAGCTGTATACGTTCCTGCGGATGACTTGACTGACCCAGCGCCAGCAACAACATTTGCTCATTTGGACGCGACTGTTGTATTGAACCGTGCCATCGCTGAAACAGGTATTTATCCTGCGATCGATCCTCTAGATTCAACTTCTCGTCAGCTAGACCCACAAGTTGTTGGTCAAGAGCATTATGATGTTGCACGTGGTGTTCAGCAAACTCTTCAACGTTATAAAGAGTTGAAAGACATCATCGCGATTCTAGGTATGGATGAACTATCTGAAGAAGATCGTGCAGTTGTAGCGCGTGCGCGTAAAATGCAACGTTTCTTCTCTCAACCATACTTCGTAGCGAAAGTTTTCACTGGTGAAGATGGTCGCTATGTAGCTCTAAAAGACACAATCCGTGGTTTCAAAATGATTCTTACCGGTGAGTTGGATCATATTCCTGAGCAAGCATTTATGTATGCTGGGGATATTGATGAAGTTTTAGAGAAAGCTAAAAAATACGAAGGTTAATTGATTATGGCAGTCTCAATGCAAGTCGATATTGTAAGTGCAGAAGGATCCCTTTTCTCCGGTAAGGCGGAAATGGTTTTCGCACAGGCTGCCAATGGTGAGGTCGGTATTATGCCTCACCATACCCAGTTTTTAAGTCCGTTAAAGCCTGGACAAGTTCGTGTTGTTAGCGGTGATGAAGAAGATTTCTTTTACATCAGCGGTGGCATTATCGAAATACAGCCTTCAGTTGTTACTATTTTGGCAGACACGGCCATTCGTGCTGAAGATCTTGACCAAGTTGCGGCTGAAGATGCAAAACGTAGAGCTGAAGAAGCGATGGACAAAGCAAAATCCGATACGGATATTGCTCGTGCTCAAGTGGAATTGGCAGAAGCGGTTGCGCAAATTCAGACTATCAGCAAATTGCGTGATCGTCTGCATAAAACTGGGTTGGCATAATTGTTAATCTAAGTGAAAAAAGCGCCTTTTGGCGCTTTTTTTATACCTGTTAAAATCTCTTTCATAGCATTCTGTATAATAGGCTCATTTAATTAAGAAATTCTCCTATACAGGAAAGTCTATGCCGTTAAAAGTTATTATTCTTGCTGCTGGCAAAGGCACAAGAATGCGCTCAAAACTCCCCAAAGTTCTTCAACCATTAGCAAGCAAGCCGTTACTGGATCATGTCGTTGCCACTTCAGAAAAGCTTAGAGCCGACAACATATTGGCTGTGATCGGTCATGGCGCAGATCAAGTAAAAGAAACCATTCAATCAGTGCACTTGAACTTTGTTTTGCAACCACAACAGCTAGGAACAGGTCATGCCGTACAGCAAGCAGTAGATCATTTTCAGGATGAAGACGATGTATTGGTTTTATATGGTGATGTCCCGCTCACAAGAAAAGAAACTTTAGAAGGTTTGTTAGGACAGTTGAATGACAAGGCCCCCTTAGCTTTGCTGACGACAAATCTAGAAGATGCGACTGGATACGGACGTATTGTTCGTAATGAACGCCAACAGGTAACCGAGATTGTTGAAGAAAAAGATGCCTCAAACGAACAGAAGCATATCAAAGAAATCAACACCGGCATCATGGCGGCAAAAGGAAAGTGGCTTAAACAATGGCTTTCAAACCTTTCAAATGACAATGCTCAGGGCGAATATTATTTAACGGATATTATTGCTATGTGCGTGTCGGATGGTTTTCATGTTGAAACAGCACAGCCTGCTAGCTTGATGGAAGTGCTAGGTGTTAACAACAAACAACAATTACAGGATTTGGAGCGTCAATATCAACGTGCATTGGCTGCTGATTTGATGGAACAAGGCGTGACGCTGATTGATGCTGAACGGATTGATGTTCGCGGAGAATTGGTTGTTGGGCAAGATGTTGAAATTGATGTTAATGTCGTTTTTGAAGGTAAGGTCAGCCTGGGTAGTGGCGTAAAAATTGGCGCTAATTGTATTATTAAGGATTGTGCGGTATCCGATGGCGTAAAGATTGAAGCATTTTCTCATTTAGACAGTGCTGAGATCGGTGCAGACTGTGTGATTGGACCTTATGCACGTATTCGACCAGGGACTGTCTTGGCGGAAAAAGTGAAGATTGGCAATTTTGTTGAGACCAAAAAAGCGGTTATTGGTTACGGTTCAAAGGTCAATCACTTGAGTTATGTTGGCGATACGTTGATGGGGCAGAACTGTAATATCGGTGCAGGAACCATTACCTGCAACTACGATGGGGTTAACAAGCATTTGACTAAAATTGGAGACAACGTATTTGTGGGCTCTGATACACAACTGGTTGCCCCTGTTGAAATTGAGAGTGATGCGACTATCGGAGCAGGTTCAACCATCACAAAAACCGCACCATCTGGAGAACTAACGCTTTCACGATCAAAGCAATTAACCATTAAAGGTTGGCAGAAGCCAATCAAAAAAGAGAAGTCATAAAATCTGCCAGGTTGGGGTAGCTGAACGACAAAGGGAGCAGTAATGATTTATCGAGAGATCCTTCCGTCTCAAGCGGATTTGTTTCAAAGCATCATGAAGGACAATCAGTGGGAAATGGTTTCCCAAGATGGTGGTCAAAGTGAGTTTATCGGTTGGGCATATATCATGCATTGGCGATGTACTGTTGAAGGTGAAGAAAAGGCTGCAGAGGTTTGGCTTCATTTCTCTGAAAACCAAGGTGTTCAGGCATCGCACTTAGAAATGAATCCACAGGCAAAACCTTTGATAGATGCACTATTGTCTGAGTGGTAACAATGCACTTATTGTCTAAGAAAACCTGGCTGATTTTTATACAGTTGACGAGACTGGATCGACCTATTGGTACTTATCTTGTTCTTTGGCCAGCATTGTGGGCACTTGTGCTTGCGGCAGACCACTTACCTTCCATTGGCCTTGTCATTATTTTTACTCTTGGCGCATTTGCAATGCGATCGGCCGGATGCATTATCAATGACTATGCGGATCGCCATTTTGATGGTCATGTGGAGCGAACCTGCAACCGTCCATTGGCGGCGGGACTGATTACTGAAAAACAGGCGTTAGGTTTTTTTGTTACCCTGTGTTTACTCAGTTTAGGGCTAGTGCTACTACTGAATAAATTGACAATTATCCTGTCGATTGGCGCACTGATTCTGGCTATGCTCTATCCTTTCATGAAGCGTCATACCTACTGGCCTCAAGCCTTTTTAGGTGCAGCATTTGCCTGGGCGATTCCAATGGCTTTTGCGGCGGTACAAAATGACGTTCCTTGGCAAAGTTGGATTGTTTTCCTAACCATTATGATCTGGGCACTGATTTATGATACTGCCTATGCGATAGGCGATAAGGAAGATGATTTAAAGATTGGCATTCGCTCTACTGCCATCCTGTTTGGTGAACATGTTCGTTTCTGGATTGGCTTCTTCCAGTTGATTATGTTTGGTTTGCTGATTTGGATTGGTGAGCTATTTGATCTGGCTGGGGGTTATCATGCAGCTTTGTTGGTAGTGTTTGGGTTATTCATGTACCATCAGCGTTTATTGGCTCGAAACGATCCTAAAGCGGCGTTTGATGCTTTTTTAAACAATCATTGGGTTGGGCTGGTGCTACTTTTAGGCACAGTGTTCGATAAGTGGTAAGCAAAAGCCTTTGGCTACTGTAGGGTACCAATTTCAGGCGCTTGATGAATGAAACTGTCAAATTGCCAGTCAGCTTTGGCGACGGATTGTTGAATGATCGTTAGAAGCGCTTTGACAAAAGATGGTTGGTAACTGAGCGCGATGCCGGATCCTTCTTCTGGTTCGAGAGCCAATTGAGGCGCATCAGTATCAAACCCTTTGAAAGTAATCTTGCTTAAAAGGATTGGCGTTTCGCCTAGTGGAAAATCGGCAACTTCAGGTGGTTCATATGGCTGATTAAATTGGCTGTCATCAAGGGGTACTGGCTGAACTACCTCAGTTTGCGCGTTTTCACTAAAAAGGGTTTCGCCTGTTTGTGGATGCTGACCTTGTAGCGCAGGTAGCAGTAATTTTAAATAACGGCGAGTCAACCATGCATGGAATACCTGTTGATCATCAGTGTGAATCTTAAGCAGGATTCTGTCTTCTATCGGGAGATAATGCGCTTGTATTTGTTTAATTTGATTGGACATAGTTAAGGTGTTTGTTTTTGTTAGAAGCATTATAACCTTTTTCAGCATTTGTCTGATATGGTCGCCTTCTTGTTTGGCGTATACTGATACTCGAGACAGCAGTGAGCAACCGGCATCCATTTCCTCAAATCAGCAAAATAATACAGCAGCCCCTTCTTCAGATACCGTCACCAAAAAGGCCTCCTCCCAATCGGATAATAAACAATACCTATTTGAGGGTACTTCTAGCCCATTGATGAACTCGACATTTAATTACTTAGACAAGATTCAGGGCTGGTTGGGTGGTTACGTCGAGGATTTGGGAGAATCTGCTGATGCATTCTTTGGTTCGGATGAAGATTTTGACCGAACGCAAGGTAGTCGTTTGGATATCATGACGCCCCTGACATTCCATGCCAATGGAAAAGTCGATACAAGGGTGAAGTTTCGTGCAAAAGTCGCGTTGCCAAGAACCAACAAGCGCTGGAATATGATTGTGCAGTCAGCGGAGAATTCTATTCAGGATTATTCAAATTCCAGTTCTGATGCGAATATTTCGGGCACTACCTCAGCATCGGCAACCGCTAATAATGATACGGCAACAGCAGTTGGATTGCGTTATATGTTGGAAGTAAAAGACTATACGTCATCGTTTATTGGCTTTGGTTGGAACTTCAGAGGGATCTCTCCCGACCCTTATGCACGTATCAAGGGAACCTATAAATGGCAATTGAGCGATAAAATCTATAGCCGGATGGTGCAAGACCTGTTCTGGGAAAGTTATGATGGGGTTGGACTGACGTCTAAACAAACCTTTGACTATCAATTTAACCAAGAGAATTTATTTCGTTCCGAAACGCAGGGAACTTGGTGGGATAAAGAGCAATTCTATGAATTGCATCAGACATTTTATTTCTATCAGACGATGAATGTGCACCGAGCAGTGGCCTATCATGTTGGGTGGGACTGGGATACCAAAAGTGTTGGACCTCACTTAACGTCATACCATGTTGGGTTCAATTGGCGAGAACGCATTTATAAAAAATGGTTATTCTTTGAGATTCAACCACGGGTGGATTTTAGTCAGGATACGGATTTCCGCCAAGCTGACCCAAATATTACCTTTATGCTAGAAGCGCAGTTTTATGATAGAAAGTTTGAGAAGTAAAAAAGCCTGCTACCAATGGAGATAGAAGTAGCAGGAAAGGGTTAAGAGACAAGCATTAAAAATAAAAGTTAGAAAACAACTCTTAGCTCTAGTCCAATACGATTGTCTAGAGAATCCAAGATTTGATGCACAGGTGCTGCTGATGGTGCGCCAGGAGCTTTAATATCACGAATCTCGTAGTTCGCAATTAATGTCGTTTTCTTGTTTAGGAAGTACTGGGCACCGACTGTAGTTGTCGTGAACTGTCTTTCTTCATCGTTGTTGGTACCTGTTTTAGCGTTGGTTTTGGTTCCGCTATCCAAGTAATCATAACGAAGGTTCAACTCAAAGTTCGGCACAACACGGTATCCTAGGTCAACATAGTAACCATTGGCTGCCTGATCAGGTTGAACGCTAAAAGTTGCACCATCAGATGGTAGTCCAGCGCCCTTGGTTCCGCCGTAAATCATACCTTCGGCTGTAATATATTCAGCTGCTAAACGATATTTTCCGTCGAAATAAGTTGTACCAAGACCCGAACGAGTACGATTTTTTTCCGTACTGTCGATAGTGCGCTTACCATTTTGTGACCAAGCATAAAACTTCAAGCCATGTCTGCGAGGACCTTTAGAGTTGCCAAAGACCTTTTCGGTAGAAAGATATAGATAAGTATCTTTGCCTTTGTTGTTGTCAACTCTTGCCAAGCCATTGCCGTTACCAATCATCACGGCATAACTGGTGTCCCAGCCTTTTAGGTTGAAGCTGTCGAAGACTTCAACGCCTGTATCACGGAAGGCACCAACAGGGCCGTTGCGCTGAGTATCGGCAGTTGAAGTGTCAAAAAAACGTTCAAGTAATAGTCGATCAACCACATTTGTAAAGTTGATGTAATTGTAGACGCCAATCGCTTGCATGGCTTTTTCAGAGCCAGGTGTTTTGAATAAACCAACACGAATGCGTGCACCAGGAATATGATTGATGGTGACACTGGCATCAGTCAGCTGACCTTGAGAAGCATTTTTACCTGTGGTAATCCCGTTGTTACCGAATTCAGCTAATAGGAAATAGTTGATTTTAGGATCTAGTGGAAAGTTGTTTCCTCTCACCCCAATACGAGCACGCTTAACGTTAAAACTACTAGATGAAGACAGTTGTGGTGCAATTTGGTTGAAGGCAGCAGATTTCCCTTTGTAAGGTCCAGCTTTTAATTTGGTGTCATCAGTTTGTTGGTATTGCAATTGGACAAAGCCCCAAACTTTTGCACGAGGTGCCTGGTTGGTTGGCTCTGTTCCTTGTAGCATCAACCAATTGGAAGCATGAGCTGTTGTCGAAGCTGTTGCTGCAAGTAGAGCGAGTGGAAGTACTTTTTTCATAAATTGTGTTTTCATAAGTATCATCTCTTTTTAAATTTACTTTTTCTGAGATAAAGTTCTCCTGATGTTGCTACAAACAGAGCAACACATTAGTGACGATATCTTGCAATGAGTTAAGGTCTTAGGTAGGCATAGCCTTGTTGTTGTAAGCGAACAAGCTCAGCAACTCCGCTTGGGACAACATCTTTTGAATCCACATCGTAAAGGTCTTTTTTATAGTCCACAGCCTTGCCTTTAAGCGTGTTGGCACAAACATCAAATTGCACGCCTTGCATTTTTAAAGCGTCAATTTTTTGCTGCATTTCAGATGTCGCGTTTGCGGTACGAAATTTTGGATGTGTCTTTAAGGCTTTAGGAAGTAGCAGTAAAGATAATCCATTTCCGTGTAGAACCACTTTGACAGTAATGTGATCCGCGCCAACGGCATTGATGTTGTTTTGAATGTTATGCAAAACAGTTGCTTGGTGCTTTGGGTCATCATAGTTAATGTGATAAACCACTTTCTGATCACCATAACGGTCGTTTGCAGAAGTTTGTCCTGACATTGCTAGGCCGGCAATCAGTAATCCAAACATCAATTTAAAAAATTTCATTTTGTTGAACATTGCTTGCTCCTAAGATTAAATTATTTTTTTTATGGTTTAAGGATTTGGTAACCAGCAGCATTCAGTTGCAGGATTCTGCCCGCGCCAGCCGGAACCATCTGTACGCCTTGAATGATTTCTGGGGTATAACCAAGCTTTTTCGCGAAGTTATTCAGTGTGTTTTGACATGCACTGAAACGAACGCCTGCACTCATCATTGATTTGATGCGAGATGTGTTTACATTGCCCTTCATCATTAAACGTAAGCCTGGACCAAAAGCGACTACTTCGATATCAACATTCTCAGGGCCGTAATATTTCATTAGGTTGCCAGCAACATTGAGAACCAAAGTTTGCTTAAAAGGGTCGGTGTCACTGATTTGCAATACCACTTTGTGGGCGGCAAAGGTATCAGGTAGCGGGGCTTCTTGTTCAGCAGCCATCGCCAGCGGCGAGAGTAGCAAGCTGAATAGCCAGCCCAAAATAAACGAACGTGTTAAAAATTTCATCACCACAATTTCCTTCTAGTTGAATTTAAAACTTTGAGTACTCATGGCAATAACGGGCGGGGAGAGCCGTTTATTCCACTTTGTTCCACTGCAATTTTCTATGGATAAATCAGCGTCATTTATTTAAGAAAATCATTATTTTCTTATATTTGAAATATCGCTTGTACTCGGATTTTTTTTTGCCTAAGATGGAAAAAGGAAATTTTTAAAGATATCAAAATGATAAGAACTTGGATAAAGCAAAAAAGTAATCAAACCAAGCTGCATGCGGTTTTGGAGTCGCATTATGCGAACCTGTACCGTATAGCTTTTGCTTGGTGTCAGGATGGTTCGCTTGCTCAGGATTTGGTGCAGGACACCATGTTAAAGTCTTTACAAAAAGCAGAAACCATTACCAGCTTTGAGAACATTGATCGATGGTTATGCAAAGTGATGCATAATCTGTTTTATGATAATTGCCGCCATAATTCACGTTGGCAGCAAGTCAATGTTGATGACTTTTCGGAAGAGTTACAGTCTGAATCCATTGAGGCGCTGTATATCAAAAAACAGACCATCCAAAATATTCATGATGCGATAGGGTGTCTACCTGTCGATCAAAGAGAAATTATTATTCTGGTTGACCTGCAAGGCTACAGTTATCAGGAAGTGGCAGAGGTCATGGAAATACCAGTGGGAACCGTTATGAGTAGGCTTTCCAGAGCACGTGACAAGCTGAAAAAACTGGTAACAAGTGAGAAATATATTCCGCATTATCATCATAATGTGGTGAGTCTTAAGAAGAGTAAATAGACATGAACGCGCTTGATAAATTTACTGTTCAAAATCTGCATGCCTATATTGATGGAGATCTTTCTTCAAAAGAAAAAAATGCATTTGAAAAGGCGATGCGTTTAGATGATGAATTAAAAGAAGAAGTCTGTGAACTGAGAAAGATTAAACAGCAGATTTTGGAGCATTACCAAAAAGTTGAAATTCCACCTATGCCAGAACTTGATGTTCAATCTTCAAAAGGCTGGGGTTCACGCTGGGCAGTTGCTGCTTCGCTGACCTTGGCATTTGGTTTGGGATTTGTCGTGTCTCATCAGACAGGACAGCTTCAGGATGCGAATGCGGCGTCGAATTTCGTGGCGGATAACTTTGCGCCTAAAAAAGTTATTTTACATATTGATTCAGATAAGCCTGCTCGTGTACAAGCCTTGCTACAAACCGCAAATGAATTATTGGAAAAAACAGCTACAACGACTTCAAAGCCCCAGGTTGAAATCGTCGCAAATGACCATGGAATCGACTTGTTCGATCAGAAAAACAAAAATCGAGCTGAAATTATCGAGATGCTGAAAAAATATGACAACCTTAAGTTGCTTGCCTGTAAGCGCGCTTTAGAACGTCGTGCTGATTCAGGGCATCCAGTTAAGCTGATTTCAAATGTTGAGTCAGACCGTACCGCAGTTGACGAAATCGTCGATAAAATGCAGCACGGATGGAGCTACCATAAGTTTTAATCAAATAGCGGTAAGCTGTTGGGTAAAAACACCTCAGTTAATAAAAGCGAATTCCCTTTTTTAGAGAATTCGCAACGTCTCGAAGCTAATCTATTCCCTTTTTTCGAACTAAAAACGGCCTTGGTATCAAGGTAAGGCCATATTTTTCGTTGGTTTTGGCATTCGAATTCTGAACGGGAATAATGGTTTTTGATATCCTTTGCGAACAAAACATGCCCTAATGGCGTATGCCCCAATGTCTTTAGTGAAAACCATGGGTTGCCCGGCTGAAAGTTGGGAATGATTGTTCTGGCATAAACCAGCGGTAAGTCGCCACAGGTAAGCGTCACTATTCTGATCCACGCCTTTTCTCCAGCTACCATTTTTAAACGTTGTTGCTCGTCTGGTAGTGGATATTCCAATTTTTCCGACAAGATTGTGACCGACAGTTCAGGACACTTTTGTCTTAACTTTGCAGTTAGAGAAGATGGATCAAACAGCCAGTCTTCCAAGTTTCTGGTTAGCAACATCCTGTGTTTTAATGGTTTTGCAAACCACTTAGGGCTGAGGGTTTTAGAAGAGTATGTCATAAACTCTAGGCTCTCTGGTAGGCCAGCCGTTCGCCATGCCAGCGGGTTTGTAAGACGGTGATTTGTTCATTGGTTGCACCATCTAAAAAAGTTTCCGCCAAATGCTTTGCGGTGGCAATCCAGTCTTGGTCGCGTTTTAAATCTGCAATGCGGAATTGTATGCCACCCGTTTGTCTTGTTCCCAAAATTTCTCCTGGTCCACGAAGCCTTAAATCTTCTTCTGCAATTCTAAAGCCGTCATTGGTCTCTCTCATAATATTTAAGCGGGCTTTGCCTGTTTCGCTCAATGGTGGTTGGTAGAGTAATACACAATGGCTTTGCTTGGAACCACGCCCCACACGTCCTCGAAGCTGATGTAGCTGCGCTAATCCAAGGCGCTCAGCATTTTCGATAATCATCAGGCTGGCATTCGGCACATTAACCCCAACTTCAATGACTGTGGTGGCGACCAATAGATCAATCTCATGTTGTTGGAATGCATTCATTACTGTCGCTTTTTCTTCACCTTTTAGTCGGCCATGAATCAGTCCAACTTTTAAATCCGGCCAATTGTCTTTGAATTGCTGCGCGGTCACTTCCGCAGCCTGTGCATGCAATAATTCAGACTCTTCAATTAGAGGGCACACCCAATAGGCCTGCACGCCTTGTTGGCATTGAGCCACCAAATGTTCCATCACTTCAAAGCGTTTTGCATTACTGAGCACAGCAGTTTCAATTGGTTTTCTCCCCGGCGGTAATTCGTCAATAATGGATAAATCAAGGTCGCCATAAGCGGTCATGGCAAGTGTTCTGGGGATAGGCGTAGCGGTCATAATCAGTTGATGAGGATGACTTTCATTGTCTGAAGACGCATTACCTGTTTTGCCCTTTTCATGAAGTGCAAGCCGTTGATGAACACCGAAGCGGTGCTGTTCATCAATAATCACCAAGCCCAAGCGATTAAATTCAACACTTTCTTGAAACAGTGCATGCGTTCCGATAATGGCTTGCGCCGTTCCAGAAGACACTTTTTCAAGCATCAGTCTTTTTTCTGCGGATCTCATTCTGCCATTCAACCAAGCGATGTCAATGCCGAGTGGAATTAGCCATTCCATGAAATGATTGCGGTGTTGTTCTGCCAGAATTTCAGTAGGTGCCATGATAGCGACCTGATAGCCAGCTTCGGCCGCTTGAATGGCGGCAAGTGCGGCGATGACGGTTTTACCAGAACCAACGTCTCCTTGAACAAGACGCTGCATTGGGTGTGGCAATGCCAGATCCTGTTGAATTTCATTCAGAACACGTTGCTGTGCTTGAGTGAGTTCAAAAGGGAGGTCGTCTAGCAGCGCTTGGCTTTTTTTACCCACCGCAAAAACAGGCGCATCATATTTTTTTTCCGATTGACGCATCAGCAACAGGCTCATTTGCGAGGTCATGAGTTCTTCTAAAATCAGGCGCTTTTGGGAAGGATGTTCAAATTGTTTGATTTGAAAAAGATCATCTTCCGGTTGTGGCTGGTGCAAAGTCAGCAGTGCTTGATTGATGGCGGGGAGTTGGAGCGAGTCCAACAATTCATTAGGAATGCCTTCGTCTAATGGATATTGTTTCAAAAGAGCAACAGCTTGCTTCATCAACTTTAGTAAAGAGGGTTGCCCTAGCCCTTCTGTCGTCGGGTAAATGGGGGTTAGCGTATCTTCCAAGGCAGGCGGTTTGTCTGCGCTAAAGAGTTCGTAAGTTGGGTGAACCATTTCCAAACCAGTTGGCCCAGAACGAACTTCACCATAAGCTCGAAGGATCTGTCCTCGTTTAAATTGTTGCGCCTGACGGTAATGAAAGTGAAAGAAACGGCAGGTAAGCAGATTGCCTTCGGTATCCACAATTTTGACCAGTAAACTGGTGTTGCGACTCTGAGTAAGGTGCTGGCTGATGATTTCGCCTTCTACAAGCGCTTCTTGACCAACGAAGAGGTTGGATAAAGGTGTTAGTTTGGTTTTATCTTGGTAGCGTAGCGGAAGATGAAACAGTAAGTCCTGAACTGTGTGAAGCCCGAGCCGATGGAGTTTTTCGAGTTGTTTTTCACCAACACCTTTTAAGGATGTCAGGGTTTGTTCAGCAAGCATAGGATTTTCTTTAATTAGGACATTGGCATTCTACCAAACTTAGGCGTAGAGAACCTAGCAGGCAGAGGAGTGATTAACCCAATCTGGCAGATTTTACGATTGTTTTGGTGGTTTGAAATCAAGCTGCTGAACCTGGTAGCCTTTGCGCTTGAGTTGTTCCAGCAAGCCATGTTTACCGACAAGGTGGAGTGTGCCGACTAGGATGAATTCTGTGGGAGGCGTGTGAATCATGTATTCGATTTTGGGCAACCAGTTTTGATTACGCTCAACAATGATAGAGTTGTAGATGGATGGAAAGCCCGTTTCAAAAGGTTTGAGTACGGTGCGGTCAAACCCTGCAACATCACCAGCACGCCAAAACTGCTTCATTGAACTCATGATTTGACCAAGGTGGGTATTTTCTTCGAGTGTATGAAGAATCATGGCATTTTCATGACCTTCTCCCATTGAACTCATAAAGAGCAAATGTTGTTTGGGCGTTTCCAGCGCCAAAATCGGTTTTTGGTGTTGAATCGCTTTTTCAAGAAAGTATTTGTCAACGCCGGTACCCGCTAACCCTAATCGTTTCATTTCAAGCAGGGTGAGGTTCATGGACATCAAACTTGCTCGATAATTGCGGATTTTATTGATATCGACGCCGTAGTTTTTAAGCTGCGATGTCAGTTTTTTGTATACCGAGGGAGAAAGATGTTGCTGTAGCGTTTCGCCATAGGGATAGCGCATTTGCATCAATAAGTGCTGTTGAAAGCTTGGCGTTTGAGTTTGGCGTAGGTCGACTTCGAAAACCAATGCTTTTGCGCTGTGGTAAGCGAACTCATATTCCTTGGGAAGTGGATAATCCGATTTAGCGAGTAAGTGAATGGCCCCGCCTAAGTAAATCACGCGGTTGTCTTTTGAGACTTTCCATACAAAAGCTTTTGCCCAAACACTATTGGCGGTGCCGAGTAGGCACGCCAACAGTAGCCATTTGATAAAGAGATGGTTAATTCTGGGCAGGAAGCTCACGAAGTGCTCGCTACCGTTTAGTAGGCGCTCAAGTACATGACGCCGTCCATTTCGACATCCGTACCTTTTGGAAGCTCTTTAACGCCAACGGCAGCACGTGCCGGATAAGGTTGCTCAAAATACTGTGCCATGATTTCATTGACCGTCGCGAAGTGGCTTAAATCCGTTAAGAAGATATTGAGTTTGACGATGTCTTGCAAGGTGCCCCCAGCGGCTTCACAAACAGCACTTAGATTTTTGAAAACCTGATGAATGCGTTCTGAAATATCCCCTTCTTTGAGTTCCATGGTTTCTGGAATCAGTGCAATTTGCCCGGATAGATAAACAGTAGAACCGGTACGAACTGCTTGAGAATAGGTGCCGATAGCCTGAGGTGCTTGATCGGTTGCAATAACTTCTTTCATGAAATGTCCTTTATCAATCGTCACACCACTGGTTTGAGTGGTATTTATAAGGTATTCATTCTAGCGAAAATCTGCCAGGTTGGGTAGTGCGACCTTCTTTGGGTTTAATCTCTGGTTGTATTAATCGGTGTCATGTAGCCACTGAAGGGCGACATCTTTGTCTTCAAAAAATTTGGCTTCTCCGCCAATAAACCAAGAGCCGATTTTAGCCGCCCATTCCTGCCATTTCTTGTTGCCATAGATGGCGATCTTTTCAAAAGACTTGCCATGCGTCATGCCCAGATTGAAATCATCCCAAGCGGCGTGCAACTCCCAGCCTCGCAACTCGGTCGCGTCAACAAAAAGATTGATTTTCGGCTGTTCTATGCCTTCAATAGCATGATTCAGCATCGGAGTGATAAGTTGATAATCTTCGTGAGTCAGTTTTCCTTTGGCAGTCAAGGTCATGAAAAACTGATTGTCGATTCTGGCAATGCCGACTGAAAGTCCGTGAATTTCTGTTGTCATCATGGTCTCCTTTGAACAAAGTTCCGGTGGTGATAAAACAGGAGGTTTTATTATAGAAGACAGCAGTTTTTAGCTTCAAGCCAATAAAAATGAATGAAAAATGACGTTTTGAATACGGAAGAGTTAAATTCGATGAATCTTTTCGACGATTGGCAGGCGTTTTAATTTACGCATGATATCAGCCAAATGCTTACGCGTGCGGACGCGAATGACGATATTCATCAAGCTGTAGGTTTCGTCTTTATCCTCGGAGCGCACGCGGTCGATATCGGTTTTCATTTCAGCGATCTTGCTGGCAACGGTCGCCAAGGCGCCGCGTCCGTTCAGTACTTCAATCTGTAATTCAACATTGAATGTTTGGGTGATGTTTTCTTCCCAATGAACGTCAAGCCACTTCTCTGGATGGTTTTTGAAGTTTTTGACGTTAGGGCACTCTTGGCGGTGAATCACCAGCCCTTTTTCGGCGCTGATAAAGCCAAGAATGTCGTCTCCTGGAATCGGGTGACAACAGTTGGCGTAATTGACGACCATCCCTTCTGTTCCGGAAATAACCAATGGCATTGCCGGATCGATTTTCCCTTGATAGTGGAAGATCGAGTCTTCGGTACCCAGTAACAGGTCATGGATTTGTTTGGCAACCAGATTAGCCAGTCGTTGCCCTAAACCGATTTCTTCCAACAGATGATCCCAACTATTGAGCTTAAGCTCTTCGACTACTTTTTGTTGAATTTCTTCTGTTAGCTCTTGATAAGACATATTGAAGCTGCGTATGGCTTTTGTCAGTAAGCGTTTTCCAAGGCTCGCGGCAGACTCTGTTTGCTGCGTTTTGAGGAAGTGGCGAATTTGAGAGCGTGCTTTCGCCGTGGTGACAAAATGCAGCCATGCAGGGTTAGGTTGTTGTTCTTGGCTTCTCAAGATTTCAACGGTTTGCCCGCTTTCTAAGTGAGTTCTCAAAGGTACCAGTTTTTTATCGACACGACAGCCGACAGTCGAGTGTCCGACGCTGGTATGCACGGCGTAAGCAAAGTCAACGGCAGTAGAGCCAGCAGGTAGTGTGACGATCTCGCCTTTTGGTGTAAATACATAGATGACATTCGGGAATAGGTCGATTTTCACGTTTTCCAAGAAATCGAGAGAGTTCCCCGCGCTTTGCTGGATTTCCAACAGGTTTTTCACCCATTCCTGTGCTCGGATTTCTACGGCGTTTAGGCGATGGTTCGTGGCTTGACCTTCTTCAGTTTGATCGTTTTTGTAAATCCAGTGGGCGGCAATGCCATGCTCAGAGACTTCGTGCATTTCCTTGGTACGAATCTGAACTTCGATATAGGCGCCGTAAGGCCCAAACAGCACCGTGTGCAATGACTGATATCCATTAGATTTTGGAATGGCGATATAGTCTTTGAAACGACCCGGGAAAGGCTTATAAAGCGAGTGGACACTACCCAGTACACGGTAGCATTCGTCTACGCTGTTCACCACTACGCGGAAAGCGAAAATATCCAAAATTTCATCAAAGCTAAGATTTTTATATTTCATCTTTTTGTACAGGCTGTACAAATGCTTTTCACGCCCGACGACCTGTGCAGGAATCTTATCGTCAACAAGACGGTTGGTGATAGCTTCACTAATCTGGTTAACAACTTCATTTCGGTTGCCTCGCGCTTTCTTCACTGCACGTTCCAGTACCGAGTAGCGGTTTGGATACATGGCCTTAAAGCCCAAGTCTTCCAGTTCAATACGGAAGGCGTTAATCCCCAATCTGGCAGCAATTGGCGCAAAAATTTCCAGAGTTTCTCGGGCGATACGTCGTTGCTTTTCCGGGCGCATGACGCCAAGGGTTCGCATGTTGTGCAGGCGATCAGCGAGTTTGATCAGAATGACGCGTATGTCTCGCGACATCGCAAGAATCATTTTCCGGAAGTTTTCGGCTTGTGCTTCCTGAGGGTTGTCGAATTCGAGCTTTCCGAGTTTGGTCACACCATCGACAATTTCGGCAACATTATGACCGAATCTTTGTTCAATATCGTCTTTGGTAAAGGGAGTGTCTTCTACAACATCGTGAAGAATTGCTGCGATGAGACTTTCGCAATCAAGTTGGATTTCGGCAAGAATTTCAGCAACCGCGACTGGATGCCAGATGTAATCCCCGCCGGACTTTCGAGTTTGCCCTTGATGGGCTTCAGCTCCAAATTCAAACGCTGCTTGAATTTGCTTTACTTGCCTTTTGCTAAGGTAAAGCGACGCCTTTTCTAGTAAACCATCGATGCTGGTTGGTGTTGGCATTGGAGAGAGCTGAAGAGGTCCGATTAACCGAAGTAAGGAGGGGTATCTGGATCAGACATAACCACATCTTTGTCAATGGTGTTTTCCGCTAGTTCGCGAAGTGCCATGACGGTAGGCTTGTCTTTATCCCACTCTAAAGTCGGTTCTGCACCGTTAGAAAGTTGACGAGCGCGTTTTGCACCCAAGATAACCAATTCAAAACGATTTTCAACTTGGTCTAAGCAGTCTTCTACTGTTACACGAGCCATTTTGTTGCCTTTATTCTGTGCCTGATGGAATTCTTTAACCGCAAATTTTTGCGTAAACTATTATTTTAACGAATTTGAAGAGAATTGTATATGTGATAACGACACAAGTCGTGACTTTTATGGTTTATTTTATTCTTTTGCCGGGTGCAAAGAAAGTTTTGGTGCCAGAATTTGCAAATAATCTTCCAATACATGTGTTTGATCTTGTAGCGCTTGTTTGGCAGCATCGCCCATTTTTTTACGCTCGTTATCCGCATCAATGATTCTATTAATTTCGGAAAATAGGGCGTCATAGTCTGGGCATTGCAGCAACGCATTATGTTTCCTGAGTAGTTCGGATTCTGCTTCAAAATCAGACATGTCTGGCCCGGTCAAAATAGGCACACCGCAGGCAGCTGGCTCCAATACATTGTGTCCGCCTTTGGGAACAAAAGCGCCGCCCATCACTACCAATTTAGCATGGCAGTAAAAAGGGGTAAGCGCGCCAATGCGGTCATCAATGTAAACCAAAGTCGTTGCATGAATATTTTCACCCAAACTGTGGACACTGATTTGGTTTCTGTTCAGAGGCAATGAGTTGACTATTTGAATTGCTCTTTTCGGGTGCCTTGGCACGATAACTAATAATTCGGGTCTTTGTAGTGCTAACCAGCGTTGGGTGATTTCAGCTTCTTCATTATCGTGACTGGAAGCCAATAAAACATAAGGTCGGTCAACTGGACACTCTGTTTTTACCGTTTTGGCAATGGCTGCAAATTTAAGGTTACCAACGACTCGAATGGCTTTTTCCGGTGCATGCAACTGTTGAAAATGCTTGGCTTCTTGATCGTTTCTCACCAATAAATGCGTTACCAGTGACAGGGTTTTCTCGTATGACTGTTTTAGCCATTCAGGACTGTTGAGAGTTTTTTTGGATAAGCGGGCATTCAATATGCTGATTTCAATACCATTTTTATGTGCAAGGCGATAAAGGTTTGGCCAGATTTCTGTCTCAATCACCCAAAGTTTTTCGGGCGCATAAGTTCTGAGAAAACGTCGAATTGCATAAGGGTAATCTAGTGGACAATAAGCGTAGGAAACGTTTTGCTTGAACAGGGTCTGAATGAGTGCATAGCCCGTTGGTGTGTTTGTGGTTAGCAGAATCTCTGCTTCTGGTTGTAAGCTGCGAATTAAAGGTTCCGCTGCTTTGACTTCTCCTACCGAGGCGCAATGAATCCAAATGGACGATGAGCGGTGTTCTGGTTTTTTGTAGCCGAAGCCTAAGCGTTGAAGAAAGAAAATCCATCCGCCATGTTTCTTGATGGCGTCTGAAATAATGAGGAACAGTGCCAATGGGCTTAGCAAGCGAATCAGTAATTGATAAATCAGCATAATCAGCCCATTGGGTTTTGGAGGGTTAGTGTCCTGCGTTCAGCAAGGCTTCCATGATTTCAATGTCACCAGGAACATCCACTTCTGGAGAATCCCAAAGGCTTTCCACCACTTTGATTTTGTGGCCAAACTCTAATGCGCGCAGTTGTTCCAGCTTCTCAATGTTTTCCAAGCGCCCCATTGGCAGCTGGTTAAAAGCATCTACAAAACGCTTGGTATAGGCATAGACCCCCAAATGTTTAAAGGAATCATGATCCCAATAATCTCTACCATGAGGAATGGTTGCGCGTGAGAAATAAAGTGCAAAACCGTTCACATCTGTGACGAGCTTAACGTCTTTAGGGCTAGTGATTTCCGCTTCATTGACGATTTTGAAAGACAGGGTAGACATTTCAAAGCTGCCATCATAGTTGCTGTCCATGAATGGTGAGATAACCGCTTCAATCGACTCCGAGTGCACCAGTGGTTGGTCACCCTGCACATTCACAATCAAATCATCTGGTTGAAGCTGTAGCTGTGCTGCTGCCTGAGCAATGCGGTCTGTTCCTGATTCCGCTTCCGGAGGGGTCATAATGACTTTGCCGCCGAAATCTTCTACGGCTGCTTTGATGCGGTCATCATCGGTTGCGACATAAACCGCTTCAATGCCTTGTGCCTTGGAAATGCGCTCGAAGACATGCTGAATCATCGGATTGCCGTTGATCAGTTTGAGTGGTTTGCCTGGTAAACGGGAAGAACCATAACGTGCTGGGATAAATACATAGGTTTTCATATTGAGTTCTTTTATTGAAAAGTTTTAATTTTTAACACATTCGTTTAGAAGCTTGGCAAGGTAGGCCTAAAGGAGTTGAGTTAATCTCAATGGCTAAAGGCCTAACAAAGCTAAGTAGGAAACGAGTAAGTTAAATTTACATTTTCTCGTAAAGACCGCGTAACAACTCTGGTGTTACTTTCTCTTTCCAGCTCGGGCCGTAAACGTTATCCCAAAGAGGCGCCATGCCTGAACAAACTTGAATCATCTTGTTCATCTGTTCATCGGTCAGGTTTGCACAAACATTCGTCGGTAGATCGATATTGTGTTTTTCCATCATTTTGCGGAAAGTAGCGACGCCTTCTGGGTAGAAATCATCCAAAACGTTAAATGCTATACAGTTACCAATACCATGGTGGTAGCCTAGTACATAAGATAGACCGTATGAAAGTGCATGACACGCACCTACTTGGCTGTAAGCGATAGATTGTCCGCCCATGTATGATGCCATCATCAATTTTTCTTCAGATTCAGGGTGATCTTCTAGGAAGACTTCATGACAAAGTTGGCTTGATTGATCGCCAAATGCGCGCGCAAATTCATTGATATAAGTACCGTTTAAGGCTTCTACGTTATGAATGTAGCAATCCATACCTGTGTAGAACCATTGGTTCTTTTCAACGCCTGCAACCAAGTCTGGATCCATGATGATTTGGTCGAAAACGGTATAGTCCGAGTTCATACCCAGTTTCTTTTCAGGGCCAGTCAGTACTGTTGTACGAGACGCTTCGGCACCCGTTCCGGAGATAGTCGGAATACCAACATGGTGAACCGCTGGATTTTTGATTAGGTCCCAACCTTGATAGAGTGCTGCACCACCTGGGTTTGTCAACAATAGCGCAACGGCTTTAGCGATATCCATTGAAGAACCACCACCAAGGCCGATAATGCTTACCGGATCATTACCATCATTGTGTTCACGGCAGTAAGCTTGCACTTGCTCTGTCAGAGCATCTACATAAGTTGTTTTTGGCTCGTCAGTAACGTCCAACCAAATCAACATGTCTTGATCATGTTTAGGGATACGTTGACCTAAAGGTCTGTCTTTATGAATTTCATCAACTAAAAAGACCACTAGATCTTTGGATGACTTACGCTGTTCAGCCAGCACTTCGTCCAACTGGTCAAATGCGCCACGACCGAAAATCATTCTAGGAACGGTCTTAAAGTTGCGATGTTTCATGTGTGTTATCCCTTACGTTTTAGTACGTTTTAAGTTGTAGATGGTTTGGGGGTAATTCAAAAATCAAAGTTTAACGAAAAATCTTAGCAAATGCCGCGATGCGCTCATTAATTTGCGCTTCTGTCCAAGATAGATTGATTAGCATGGACAAGGTTCTGCTCATAATGGCATCCGATTTTGGTGTTTGCACTTTGCTGTAATCTGGGCGATCGGCAATCAAGTCGATAGGCAGTTTAGCCGGCCCTTTCATTTGGTGAATATGATGCCAGTTTTTCAGATAATGCCAGTTGTTCGCATACCAGTAGAATACGCCAGGAATACCTTGTTCTGCCAGTGCTTTAGCGACTTCTTGTGTACGTTCTTCTGTCGGTAGCATAAAGCTTAGGAACCCTGCGTTGTCACCGGATTCATCTGGAATAACGCGGAAAGAAATCTCTGGGTAACTCGATAGCGCATCTTTCAAAGCTTTTTTGTTACGGCGTTGGGTATCTAAAATACGATCCAATTTTTTCCATTGCGCAACACCGACAGCAGCATTCATTTCCGAAATGCGATAGTTGCTTCCCATAATCGGGTGGGTTTCAGCACCGCGATCCATGCCAATATGATCATGCCCGTGATCAGAATATTGGTGAGCGAAATCATAGATTTTGCTGTCATTGGTTAGGATTGCGCCACCTTCACCGCAAGAAATGGTCTTAACCGAGTCGAAAGATAAGGCACCAACCTGACCGATCGTCCCGAGAGCTTGACCTTTGTAAGTTGCGCCGGTTGCTTGGCAAGCATCTTCCAATAGGATGATGTTGTGTTGATCACAAATCGCTTTGATTTCATCCATTTTACCCATCGAACCACACATGTGGACGAAGTTGATGGCTTTGATGTCAGGATGTGTTTTCAATGTTTCTTGAATGCCTTCAGGAGACAGTGTTAACGTTTCGTCAATTTCCGAAAAAATAGGAATTGCGCCAGCCAGTACGATGGCTTCTACGGAAGCAACAAATGTAAATGGAGGTACGATGACTTTATCACCTGCGCCGATACCTGCAGACGCTAGAGCGGTTGATAGTGCTGTTGTACCACTAGAAACCAAATGGGCATGCTTAACTTGCAAAGTTTCGCAAATCATCCCTTCCAGTTCTCGCGCTTTCCAAACGTCATTACGCATGCCGTCAAAGTTATAGCGAAAGGTGAAGCCTTTCTCCATGACTTCTTGAACTTGTTGTTTTTCACTGTCGTCAAAAATTTCAAAACCAGGCATTTATATGTCCTTTTCTGGAGAGCTGTTTTCCAGCAATTCGTTAATCATATTTCGGTGTTTTTGGTGCTGAATATGGCGGCGAAGGCGGTTTGCCAAAAAGATGCTGTGCAATTCCGCTAAAGCCGTTTCAAAATGGTTGTTAATCACAACATAATCAAATTCGTTGAAATGTGACATTTCATTCACCGCTTTTGCCATGCGGGATGCAATCACTTCCTCACTGTCAGTTCCTCGGCCTTTTAGACGTTTGTTTAGCTCTGACATACTCGGGGGCAAGATGAAAATGCTGATGGCATCCGGAAAAAGTGATTTGACTTGTTGCGCGCCCTGCCAGTCGATTTCTAGGATGACATCTTTGCCATCGGATAACTTGGATTCGACGATGGATTTTGAAGTACCGTAAAAGTTATCGAATACTTCAGCATATTCAAGAAAGTCATTTTGAGCAATTTTCTGTTTGAAAGCGTCAACGGTCACAAAAAAATAGTTTACACCATCTTCTTCACCCGGGCGTGGTTGGCGAGTGGTGGTCGATACGGAAACCTGAATATGCTGGTCGCGTTCCAGAAGTTTGCTGACAAGAGAAGATTTCCCTGCGCCAGAGGGTGCGGAAATGATATATAGCGAGCCTGTCATGTCTTGTTGTGTTTCCAGTTTTTTAACTAAAGTCTCCCATTTCACTGAAATGTGAGGGAATCTTTGTATGTAATTTGGTAGTATTTTTAATTTTGTAGCAAGTTGGGCATTTTAACAGAGTTTAACCAAAATTTAACCATGCTATCTGTAACATACAGCTAAAAAAATTCCTTTCATTTTTGTGCAGTTTGTCGGATTAACGCTTGGTCGGTTGGTAAAAGTGCACTCCATATAATTTTTAAACAAAATTTTAAGTCGTTTCCAGTAGTGGGCTAAAATAACACCATGCATAAAGAAAGTATTTTTTTGGTCGGTCCGATGGGGGTTGGAAAATCCACCGTTGGTCGTTTTTTGTCGGAAAAACTGCACTATGATTTTGTGGACAGCGATCACGAAATAGAGGCAAAAACCGGCGCAACTATTCCGATGATTTTCGACATTGAAGGTGAGGAAGGCTTTCGTGTCCGCGAAGCGAATGTTATTGATGAACTGACGCAGCGCACGGAGACGGTCTTGGCAACAGGTGGCGGGGCAGTGTTAGATCCTGAAAACCGAAGACATTTACGCTCAAGGGGCTTTGTTGTTTATCTCAAATCTTCAGTGGATGCGTTGGTGCAACGTACCAAGCATGATCGCAATCGCCCTCTGCTACAAACGGATAATCCTGAGCAGGTATTGACGGATCTCATGGAAAAGCGCGATCCTCTGTATATGGAAGTTGCGGATTTGGTGATTGAAACCGAGCAAATTCCTGTGCATAGAGTGGTTAAACAAATCGTCGAAAAACTGGAAGAAGAGAACTTGGCATAACTAAGCCAAAGGCCATCGGACCAAATACACTTGCCAGCTAAAAGTTTTAAAGAATTGAGGACAGACTATTGAAAACGCTAAATGTCGATTTAGGAGAAAGAAGTTACCCGATTTTTATCGGACAGCAACTGATTAATGACCCTGAGTTGATTCGCCCTTACGTTCAGGGAACCCAAGTGCTTATTGTCACCAATACGACAGTGGCGCCACTTTATTTAGAACAGGTGGAGAAAACCTTTTCGGATTATGAAGTTCGCGTTGCGGTACTTCCGGACGGTGAAGAGTACAAAAGCCTAGAAGTCCTGAACAAGATTTTTGATGTGGCGCTTGCCAACCGTTTTGATCGAAAGTGTACTTTTGTGGCGCTGGGCGGCGGTGTGGTTGGTGATATGACAGGTTTTGCAGCAGCAGCCTATCAGCGAGGTGTTAATTTCATCCAGATTCCGACGACGCTATTGTCTCAAGTTGACTCTTCAGTCGGCGGAAAAACAGGTGTAAACCATCCGTTTGGTAAAAACATGATTGGTGCCTTTCATCAACCGGAATGTGTTGTGATTGATACCGATGTATTGAGTACTTTGGAAGATCGAGAGCTATCAGCAGGTTTGGCAGAGGTTATCAAGTATGGTTTGATTTCAGATTATCCATTCTTCGAGTGGCTTGAACAGTATATGGATGAATTGCTTGCTCGTGATCCTGTCGCTTTAACTGAAGCGATTGAAAGATCCTGTCAAAATAAGGCGAAAATCGTTGCGTTGGATGAAAAAGAGTCTGGATTGCGTGCTTTGTTTAATCTTGGTCATACCTTTGGTCATGCGATTGAAGCGGGAATGGGTTACGGTAAATGGTTGCACGGTGAAGGTGTTAGTGCTGGTTCCATGCAAGCCATTTACTTGTCCAAATTGATGGGGAATATTTCCCAAGCTGACTTCGATAGAATCGAAAAAATCTTTAAACATGCCAAGCTCCCAACGCTACCGCCAAGTGTTAATGAAATGTCTAACCAACGTTTCTTGGACTTGATGGCGGGTGATAAAAAGGTACAGGCCGGTCACATTCGTTTAGTGTTACTAAAGCGAATTGGAGAAGCCTACGTTACGGGTGATTACTCTCAGTCGATGTTGGAGCAAACCCTGACCGAGTGGCGATAGTTTCAGTCATAATTCCGTTGCCCGCTTTGTCGGCACACCCAGTAAGGAAACAGCATGATAGACGCACTTGCCCAACAGTTTGATGCCGAAGGCGTCTCCTTTTCAATGCAAGATCATCTGATGATGATTGAGATTGATAATCCTTTTGCAACCGCGAAAATCACTACCCATGGTGCCAGCTTGTTGAGTTATGTACCAAAGCAAGGCGCTTCTGCAGGAAAGGACTTGATTTGGGTGTCAGAGTCAGCGGTCTATGATGGCAAAAAACCTGTCAGAGGCGGTGTCCCGATTTGTTGGCCTTGGTTTGGTAAATCTGATGAAGAGGGTTTGCCAGCTCATGGTTTTGTGCGCAATCGTGTGTGGCATTTGGAGAAAGTCCATACCTACGAAAGTGGCGTAACGGAAATTCTATTGGTTTGTGATTCAGATGCAGATTCTCATGCGCTTTGGCCGCATGCCTTTCATTTATCCTTACGGATTGAGATTGGCGAGAAGTTATCCATGGCACTCACCACTCATAATTTGAATTGTTACGATTTGAGTATCACCGAAGCCTTGCATACCTATTTTACCGTTGCTAACCCTCAAGGCATCAAGATTGAAGGATTAGAGGGTTCCACGTTACTTGATAAATTGACCTATGCAGACGCCGTTCAACAGCAAGGCGTGGTTGTGGTTGAACCACCTATGGATAATGTCTATTTGAACCAGTCGGGGAAAGTCAGTTTTGAGGATGTGGGGTTGAATCGTCGCATTGTTATAGAGAAAGATAGTAGCCTATCAAGTGTAGTTTGGAACCCCGGTCCTGAAGGCGTGAAAGCGTTTGGGGATATGAGTGATGATGCCTGGCAAACGATGCTGTGCGTTGAGTCAGGTAATGTACTCGACAATGCGGTTTTGATTCCAAGCGAATCTAAGCATACCTTAACCATGATATTGTCAGCTGAAAGTTTATAGATTGGTTTTTGAGGGAGTATTTGATGGCGAATAAAACCGAAAAACCCCAGTGGTTAATCAATATGTTGTCGATCTTGACGGCGATGTGCGGGCTGATTGCATTTGTGCTGTTTTTACCAGCATTGTTTGTGGTGTTCGGGTTGAATGAAGTTAAGCCTGGCGCGACAGAGTTCAATGCGGCGATTACTTGGGGTGTGCCTCTAGTGATATTTGCCAACTTGTTGTCGTTATTGGTGTTGAAGGGTAGTACGAGTGCTATGCGCGGCATGGTGCAAAAGCTCGGTTTTCTCTTAACCTTGATAGCGGATGCCTGTATTGTTTTGATCATTGTGATGCGATTTATCTAACGCATCATCAAGTGTTTAAAATCGGCCATAAAAAAAGCCCCAACATAGGGGCTTTTTTATTGTGTTGAGTGATGCTTAAGCTTGCATGTTAGCACGCATTTTCAATAAAGCTTGTTGTTCAATCTGACGGATACGTTCCATAGAAACACCGTAAATTTCAGACAACTCTTTCAAGCCGACTTTATCTTCGGTTAACCAGCGTTTGCGGATAATGTCTTGGCTACGTTCATCCAAGTTCGCAAGCGCAGATGTCATCATGCCCATTTCATAAGCACTTTGAGATTCGTTGACCAAGTGTGTTTCTGGATCCAACTCTTGGCTGACCAAGATAGGATAAGTTTTACCTGAGTCTTCTGAATCATCAGAACTCATATCTACCGGTAAATCCTGACCGTAAAGTCTGGTTTCCATTTCCAATACATCACGTCGGGTAACGCCAAGTTCTTTTGCAACCGCATCGGCATCTTTGTCGCCAAACCATTCCAACGATTTTTTTGTGCTTCTTAGTTTGAAGAACAATTTACGTTGCGCTTTGGTGGTTGCTGTTTTAACGATACGCCAGTTTTTAATCACATATTCGTTGATTTCAGCACGAATCCAATGCACAGCAAACGTCATTAGACGAACATTTTCGTTTGGATTAAAGCGTTTTACCGCTTTCATTAGACCGATGTTACCTTCTTGCACCAAGTCTCCTAAAGGTAAACCATAACCTTTATAAGAACGGGCAACAGGCACGACATAGCGCAAGCTCGACAAGATAAGTTGTCTGGCTGCTTCTAGGTCTTGTTGGTAATAAAGTTTTTCAGCAAGCGAGCGTTCTTCTTCTGCACTTAAGACAGGCAGAGTTTGAACGGTTGCCAGGTAGTGTTCGATGTTTTGTCCTGGAGTAAGGCTCGCGCTAAACGGAATCATTTGATTTGTCATACAATCCTGCTCCTGTTGAGTCATCTTTTTCATTAACTCTAATATACAGAAATTAGCACTCAAGTCAAGAGAGTGCTAATCATTTTTTGCGATATTCATTGTATCGACAGACTTTATTAAAACTTTAGAAAAACAAATAGTTATTTTTACTATTTAAAATTTTTCTAGGTTTTAAATGGGCTTATTCTGGCTTAGATGAAGAGCGACCCAATATGCGGTTAAGCACGTCATCTTTGTAAACTAAATGATGTTTCAAAGCACCTGCAATATGTACCATCAAAATGAACGTGATGAAGAACCCGCTGTAAACATGAAGCGGTTTGGCAATGGCTTTAATGTCAGGGTTTTCGCCAACTAAGTTCGGTAATGTAAATAGATTAAAGAAAGGGATGTCGTGTCCGCCTGCGCTGACCATCATATAACCGGAGATCGGCATGACAATCAATGAAAGGTACAAGAAGCCTTTGACGATGTGGCTCAACACGATTTCCATACGATTTTCACCGATGTCTTCTGGGTTGGGTGACATCTTCAACCAGATGACTCGAAGAATCATTAGTAGAAATAAACTGATCCCCAATGAAAAATGCAAATGGAACACGGCGGTTCTTGCCTCACCTTTTGCCATAAATTCTTCGGCAGCGAAAGCGGTGATAAGCGCTAGGATAAATGCAAAAGCTGAAATCCAGTGATTTGCGCGAGAAACTAGGCCGAAGCTATTAGGAGTGTTTTTTAGGCTCATTGGGTAGGCTCTTTGTTAGGTTGAAAGTGCAGAACGATTTAGTCTATAGAGGATTATACAAAGAAAACAGATAAAAAAAAGACCAGCTAAGTAACTGGTCTTGGGAGTAAGTAAAGCCTTCGAGTTTGAAAGGAAAGAAAGCCAAACTTAGTTGCATCAGGCAAGCTAAGCGAGAATTAAGCGTGATCGCCGAGCTCACCTGTTTGATGCATCATTTCCAACCAAGCATCTCTTAGCTCGGTAAGAATCTCAATAGCGCTGTCTAGATAGAAAGTATCTTTTTCAAAGACAGCTTCTTGAATCGCTTTATCAGCATAGTGATAAAGTTCTTCCAGATCGTACGCAATCGGAGTGTGTTCGGTCAAACTCAAACGGTCACGAAGTGCGTCAAGAATCGTTGTCATACGACCTAGGTGGAATCCTTTTTCAACCAAAGCGTTGGATTGATGGCATACTTTTGCCAAATTTCCTTTATCAACAACACCTTGTAATAGTAACAAAACAGTTTTTCTTGGGTTTTCAGCCAAGTGTTTTTCAGTTTGTGGGTTACGGTTGTAATCTTTAATCAGTGGCGCTTTCGCTTCTGATGTCATTGTTAAATTAGTGGTCATGGCTGTTTTCCTTTCTAGTCGAAAAAATAATTAAAGTTTTTCTTTACTTAGCCAACAGCATTGTCCGTGCCAATATAGGTAAAAATTACCAAAATTAAGGTTAATATATTGATTTTAAAAGGTTTTATGGGGTGGAAAAAATTGCCACGTAGGCATGAAAAACCAATGGAAAACTGGCAATTATTGCTGATAGTCAGAAAATTGACGGGGTTTGATGTGGTGATTATGCCCCCAACCTGGCAGATTCTTGACAAATTTCTGCCAGGTTGGGGGTTAATAAAGTATTTATTTAACAAAGCTTTTAAAAAGTAACGGTAACGGCCTGAGAAGCGCGTTTTGCTTTTTCTAGTGCTTCTTCAATAGAGTTTCCTCTGGCGAGCGCAACGCCCATGCGCCGTCTACCGGCGATTTCAGGTTTACCGAACAGTTTGATTTGTGTGTCCGGTTCGCTGAGTGCCTGATATAGGTTTCCGAAAGCCGTTTGTGTCGATTGACCGGTAGGCAAAATGACGCTGGAAGCCGAAGGACCATGCTGGACAATATTAGGAATTGGTAGCCCAAGGATCGCGCGTACATGTAATGCAAACTCGGAAATATCCTGGGAAATCAATGTCACCAGACCCGTATCATGTGGTCGTGGTGAGACCTCACTGAAAATGACTTCATCACCTTTGACAAAGAGTTCAACACCGAATAGTCCGCGCCCACCGAGCGCGTCAGTGATGCTTTTTGCCATCTGCTGTGCTTTTTCCAACGCTGTTGATGTCATTGGATGCGGCTGCCAAGACTGACGGTAATCGCCGTCTTCCTGCAAGTGGCCGATTGGCTCACAGAAGCTTGTGCCGTCAATGTGACGTACCGTCAATAGCGTGATCTCGTAGTCGAAATCAACAAACCCTTCGACAATGACTTTACCCTTGCCGGCGCGTCCGCCTTCTTGGGCGTAATCCCAAGCTTTATCAATGTCTGCAGCGGTTTTGATGACACTTTGTCCCTTACCTGATGAGCTCATGATTGGCTTCACAACGCACGGAATACCAATGTTGTTTACGGCCTGAACAAAGTCTTCTTTATTGTCTGCAAAAGCATAAGGTGAGGTTTTCAAGCCTAGCGTTTCTGCTGCCAAGCGGCGAATGCCTTCACGGTTCATTGTCAATTGCGTCGCTTTGGCAGTTGGGACAACGTTAAAGCCTTGTTGTTCAAGTTCTGCCAAGGTGTCGGTCGCAATCGCTTCGATTTCCGGAACGATGAAGTCAGGCTTTTCTTTGAGGATAATGTCACGTAGTGCGTCACCATCAAGCATGCTCAAAGTGTAGCTTTTGTCCGCAACTTGCATGGCTGGCGCGTTTTCATAGCGGTCAAGCGCAATGACTTCTATGCCAAAACGTTGTGCTTCTAAAGCGACTTCCTTTCCTAATTCCCCTGAGCCACATAATAAAAGCTTGGTTGCGGTAGGTGAAAACTTGGTTCCAATGGTGACAGTGTTCGTAGCCGAATCCTGAGACATGGCATTTCCTTTGCTAAGTGTTTATTAAATTGTTGTTAACTTATTGACATCAAACACTTTAGAATAACGTTAAGAGTCAATTTCGGACGGAAGTCGTTCAAAAGTGTTTACGCAGTTGTAGGCATATTATAGTCAAAGCCCTGTGCAAAAGTGACTAGACAATCGCCAATTACAACCGGGAAATAGAGAGAAATTAGGAAATTACCATGGTAAAAGACGACATGAGCCCTCTTTCAGAGGTTACGCTAAGCGATGCATCCATCGAAAGGCTAGCAAATGAAAGTCGTTTGGCGCATGAACAGCTGGGTGGCCTTGCAAGGGATAACGAGGCATCACTTCAAGCCAGATTGGAGATGGGAAATGTCAAAAATCTGTTGTCTGACTTACGTTATAAATTCTCTGGACGTCAGCAAGATGTCGAAAACCTTATAGAGGCAGAAGTGAAAGCCCGTACGGAAGAACTCTACCGAAAAGCGCATTATGACGCCTTGACGCACTTGCCGAATCGTAGCTATTTCCATGACTTGATGGAGCAGATGGTTCAGCGTGCCACCGAGACCAATACCAAGTTCACCTTGCTCTTTCTTGATTTGGACGGCTTTAAGCAGGTTAACGATAATCTGGGCCATCATGTCGGAGATGAGTTGTTACGCCATGCTGCGGCACGTTTGGTTTCTTCGCTTCGTGAAAACGATATTGTTGCCCGTTTGGGCGGCGATGAGTTTGTCGCTTTATTGACCGATTCAGAAGACAATCGCGATATTGTCGAAGGCATTTGCAAACGCATTATCAACGAGATTTCACGCCTTTATTACTTTGAAGGGCATGAAGTCAGAATATCTACCAGTATTGGTGTCAGTCGCTTCCCTCATGACGGACGTATTGCTTCCGAGCTGTCTGAAAACGCAGATAAAGCGCTATATGTCGCTAAGAACTTGGGGAAAAAACAATTCCGCTTTTATGAAGATGCGCGCACATCGCCAGATTTCCTGAATGAAAAGAGAGAATCTGATATTCGTGCCGCCTTGGAAATGGCGATTGGTAAGGATGAATTGATTAGTTGCGTTCAACCACAAATCGATTTAAAAGAAAGCCGTATCGTTGGTGGGTGTCTGTCCATTGCTTGGAAGAACCCTTTCTATGAAACTTTCTCGGCCAGCGAGTGGCAAGAAAAACTTGAAAATGCCTTGTGGGCGGATACAGCCGGTGATTGGTTGTTGGATACTGCTTGCCACTACTTAAAAGATTGGCAGGTATTGGATCCAGAGTTTGTGGTGACCTTGCCAGTTTTGAAACCTTTGTGGAATGACGCTTTGCAAAAGAAACTCGACGAGGCGGTTGAACGCTACGACATTCCAAAGAACCAGCTACAGCTATCCTTTTCGCTGAGAAGTCTGCAACAAGAAGGGACTGAGGTTAAAGAACTGTTGCAGGCACTGACCGATGCAGGTTATCAATTGACGCTTTCCGATGTTGGGTCGCAGCCTTTGGATTTGAACTTCTTGATGGGTTTGACGATTCAAGAGTTCCGCTTTGATCCGATTTGGTTGGATAAACAAATGCAGTCCGAGCAGGGTAAACAGTGGGTGAAAGCCATTATTCAAATGGTACAAAGTTTGGATGCCTGCATGATTGCCGGCGGAATTCACTCAGAACAGCAAGCGGAAGAGCTGAAGGATTGGGGTTGTGCTTATGGGCAGGGATCTTATTGGTCAGAAAGAATCGAAACCGAAAACTTCAAAACGCTGATTGGGTGATGCACAGTTTTCAAAGTCTTTAAGTGCAATGCCGTTCTAGGCATTGCGACTCATTTTGCATGATTAAACCGCTTCCAATAATGCTTCTTCAGCACGGTTCAACGAAGTCGATTTATTATCATTGTTAGCCATGTCTGGCGCCGCAACTACCTTAACATCTGTAATCCCGATAAAGCCTAAAACCGTATTCAGATAAGGGGTCACGTGATCAAATTGATTATAGGGCGATTCCGTGTAGTTTCCGCCGGAAGTCAAAATCACAATTGCCTGCTTGCCTTCCAACAACCCTTTAGGGCCATTTTCTGTATAAGTGAAGGTTTCGCCAACGCGTACGACTTGATCCAAGTAAGCCTTCAAAGAAGAGGGAATGCCGAAGTTATACATCGGCGCGCTAATCAATAAAGTGTCGGCTTCGCGCATATCTTGTAGCGCTTGGTTTGATTCATTCAGCTGTGCGTTTTGGTCTGCACTACGGCTTTCTGCAGGTGTGTACATAGCCTGAATGGTGGCTTCGGACAAATGTGAAGGTGGGTTAACGCCCAAATCGTGATGGATAACCTTGCCTTGTGGATGGTTGCCCAGCCATTCCGCTTGATATTGATCTGCCAGATATTTGGAATTAGATCCTTGTGATAAAGCGCTGCTGTCGATTCTAAGTAGGGTTGCCATGTGAAATTCTCCTAGAGGGTAATTCAAAGTGAACCCTTATTCTAAGGAGAAGATTAGTGGTGAAAAATAGCGTAATGTGAAAAATACTATTGCAAATACAGCAATAGTATTTGTGAGCATTAGGTGCTCGGGTGTATTTTTTCAGGTACTTAATAGGATAGACGAAAATTGCTGTTGCACTTGTGATTACGCAATTCTGAGATCTTGAATAAGGCCAGACTCTAATTTGATTCGGTACTTAAGCGTAATAGGGCTTCCTTCAAATTTTCCATTAACGGATGCGGTTAAAAGTGCTTCTTTATTAGAAACCTCAATGTTCAAAGGTTTGGTTTGGTGTTGATATCTTTGCTTGTTACGTAAGAACCACTCAATTATAGCTTGCTTGCCTTGTAATTTTTGCCCCTCGTCCAGCACCGTTGCATCTTCCTTGAAACAGGAAGAAAAAGTTTCAATATCATTGTTGTTTGATGATTGGATGTATTTTTCAATTAAATCTAAAGTTTCTTGTTGCGGCATGATTCACTCCTTTTTGCAGTTGAGTTTTTAATTCATTTCTGTATTAAAAAATAGTATACACTTTTAATGCAGTTGTGTTTTAAAATTTCATTGGTACAGAAATTTAAAGGAACTCAATTGAAAACCAAAAAAGGTGAAAAAGAAAAACTGCGCTCAGTTATTTTGGAAAAAGCCATTGCCTACCTAAAAAAACATGGGCAAGGAGGCTCTGGGACTGAGCATATTATGAAGTACATGGGATTAACACGTGGTGCTCTGTACAGTCACTTTCATTCGAAGGCCGACCTTTTTGCGCAGGCAGTTTGTTATGATTTGGCAAAACTTGAAGACAGTCTTTTAATGAGGTTTCAGCGGGATGGCGACGACGCAATAAAAAAAATTATTGAAGACCATTTGTCTGAAAGCAGTTTATATAATGTGGAAACGAGTTGTGCATTTACATCTCTTAGCACGGATATGCAGCGTAGTGATGAAGAGTACCGCAGTCAATATGAAAAATATATGGACAGGATTTATGCTCTCTTCGCGCGCGCGTTAAAGGATCAGTTTCCTAATGACACTGAATTTCAGAGTCATGAGAAGGCGCTAAACTTATACTCAGGCTTAGTAGGGACACTAACAATGGCAAGGACTATGAGCGACCCGAAAAAGGCGAAAGAAATTCTAGAGTCGGGCAAAAAGTTTTTAATCAGTCAATTTATGAAGAATTGATTTTACTGGGCTACGCAACGCAAAAACATCAATTCGAGTTATAAGTTGTAACTTAAAGATTACAACTTATAACATACACTGAGTCTTTGTCCCGTTTGCAGCCTCTATTTAGAGGGTTTTTACAGGTTTTTGGGTTACTTCAATGAGGATAAAATCGCTTTTTCCACGTCATCGATTTTTTGTGTACCGTCTACTTTGATGTACTTGATTGAAGTATCGTTGGCGGCTTCTTTTGTGTAGTAGTCGACCAAAGGTGCAGTTTGATCGTGATAGACTTTCAAACGATCCAATACAACATGTTCTTGGTCATCATCACGTTGAATCAAGTCTTCACCAGTTTCATCATCTTTCCCTTCTATCTTAGGAGGGTTGTAAACCAAGTGGTAAGTTCTACCTGAATTTGGGTGAACGCGACGTCCCGCCATACGGTTAACAATTTCAGAATCTGGCACATCGATTTCAATAACAGCATCGATAGCAACACCAGCAGCTTTCAATGCATCCGCTTGTGGAACAGTGCGAGGAAAGCCGTCCAACAAGAAACCGTTGGCACAGTCCGCTTCCTGAATGCGCTCTTTCACCAAACCGATGATGATTTCGTCTGTTACCAATTTACCGGCATCCATAAAAGACTTAGCTTGTTTTCCTAAGTCCGTTCCCGCTTTGATGGCGGCACGTAGCATGTCGCCAGTAGAGATTTGAGGGATGTTGAATTGCTTGGTTAAGAACTGTGCTTGTGTTCCTTTACCCGCGCCTGGTGCGCCTAGAAGAATGAATTTCATGTGGATTCCTAAATTTTACAGCTTGTATGAATAAGTTTTCGGCAGTGATTTTGTCATCTATGCCTTGCCGCTTTTCTGTTGGAATGGTGTTCAAATTCCAAGATGAATTTCAAGGCGGCTTAAAAGTTTGGGTATTTTATCATAGAGTGTTTTGCGCACCCAATGTGCTTGTAAAAAACTGCCAGGTTGGGGGAGTGATTTAATTTTTAGCGGGGAATTTTCAGCAGGGATTCTATGGTGTGCAGAGACTGTTGCTGATAATGCCCACCGAACAAATTGAAGTGGTTTAGCTGATGGTAGAGTTGATACAAAGGTTTACGCATCTGATAACCTTTGTCGATAGGAAATACGCTATTGTAGCCTTCATAAAATGCTCTGGAGAAACCACCAAACAGTTCAGTCATTGCTAAATCGGTTTCACGGTCACCATAATAACTGGCGGGATCAAAAAACACCGCTTCGCCTGTCGTCAGAAACGCGCTGTTACCGCCCCAAAGGTCGCCGTGCAATAAAGAAGCTTCCGGGTGATATTCCTGAAAAAATTTAGGGAGTTCATCTGCCAACCGCTTACCGGCATCCACTAGTTGGTTGCTGGCACCATTAGTATTTGCCAATTCAAGTTGAGGAAGCAGCCTGGCTTCACGATAGAAACTGATCCAGTCGTTATGCCATGGATTTTTTTGTAAGGTGTGGCCAATGTAGTTGTCTTCAAACCAGCCGAATTGCTTGTCGTCGTTTATTTGATGGTGCAACAAGGCCAAATCTCTGCCGCGTTGATCATCATCTCCTTCCCTAACCATATGAAAATAGGACAAAAGCAAAAAAGCTCTACCATCGGCGATGCCGTATGCAAGTGGCTTGGGTACATCAAGCACGCCTGTATCGAGAATCGCTTGAAGACTGTGAGCTTCTGTTTCAAACAAGGGAAGGCTATCAGTATGGTTTACTTTCAGAAAGTAGGTGTCATCCAGTGTTTTAACATGAAATGCCTGATGAATGTCTCCGCCTCCGATAGGTGAGGCGGTTTCGATATGCAGATTAAGGCCATGTTCAGTGCTTAAAACTTGAGAAAGTGCTGACCAATTCATAGTATCTTCCCTGCGTTATTCAATGAACTATTGAAAGAGCTTTTGCGTCATTTCTTCGATGTTCTTTTCCGATACGTTAGGAACCTTCGGAGCATGCCCTTCTCGGAAAACTTCAAAGAATGCACCGGGGGTGTCTGCCGGAACGGCGTTGCCCGTGGTTTTGTCGATAGGAACATTCACTAAACCATCCGGAATCGCAAAAGGTACATTCGGATAAGGTTTCAAGGCTTCTCTCATGTAGTCAATCCAGATCGGCAACGCCGCACGCCCCGCAAACTCATTACGTCCCAAGGTGCTAGGTTGGTCAAAGCCTACCCAAACACTGGTCGCGATATGTGGGTTAAACCCTGAGAACCATGCATCTTTCTGGTCGTTGGTCGTTCCCGTTTTACCGGCGATATCTTTTCTATCCAATACTCTGGCCGCTTGCGCTGTACCGTGATTGATAACATCTTGCATCATCGTTGTCATGATATAGGCATTTTGTGGCGTGATAATCTTTGGCGCAGTGGTTGGATCATCCGGTGTACATTGCACTGTACAGGCCTTCTGAGGATTCGCCTGATAAATGACGTCACCATCAAAGTTCTGTACTTTGTCGATGATGAACGGGTCAATCAAATAACCGCCATTGGCAAAAGTAGAATAACCGCGAACCACTTCTTCCGGTGTGAACTGTACTGATCCCAATGCCAAAGATAAGTCGCGATGTAGGTTCAGTTGGTCTTTCGGGAAACCGAAACGTTCAATGTATTTGATGGCATATGCAATACCGACATGCTGCAACAAACGGATGGAAACCAAGTTACGTGAATGCATGAGCGCAACTCTTAAACGGGTCGGACCATAGAAACGACCAGAGTAGTTTTCAGGGCGCCAAACATCTTCCAAAGCGGCATCGTGGAATACAACAGGCGCATCATTGATGATAGAGGCAGCAGTCATACCGTCTTCCAATGCACTGGAATACAAAAACGGTTTGATGTTCGAACCGACTTGTCGACGCGCCTGCGTGGCACGGTTGTACTTGCTGCGGAAGAAATCATAACCACCGACTAAAGCTTTGATACCGCCGTTGTCAGGGTCAACGGAAATCAATGCCGCTTCAGTTTTAGGATTTTGGGCGAGTTGCCAACCACTATCGGTCAACTGTAGGTAAATGGCATCGCCAACATTTAATACATCGGTGATTTTTTCCGGTTCAGGACCTGTCTTGTTGACGTCAATGTATGGGTTTGCCCACTTGATGCTGTCCAGAGAAATATGTGTTACCGTACCGTCTTCCAGCATCACTGTCGCATCGTCATCGGTGGTTTCGGTGACAGCACCGACATCCAAGGAGGCAAAAGTTTTCAGGTCACTAAGTTCTGAAATCAATTGTGCATGATCGGTCATGATAGTGGGGGCGAAGTGGGTGATAACACCACGATATCCATGGCGTTTTTCGTAACTTTGTAGGCCGTCTCGCACGGCTTTGTTGGCAACATCCTGCAGATGTGAATCAATGGTGGTCGTGATGGTTAGACCATTTTTCAGTGCATCATCCCCAAAGTGTTCAATAGCAAAGTCACGCGCCATTTCCGCGACATAACCTGCTTCCACATCAATACGGGAACCGGTTAACTTGGCGTGAACAGGAACTGCCATCGCCTGATTCATCTCTTCTTCAGTGATGTAGTGGTTTTCATACATGCGTTTCAGCACGTAATCACGACGAAGTTTGGCTCGCTCAGGGTTGTAAATTGGGTTGTAGCGAGAAGGAGCTTTTGGCAAACCGGCAAGCATCGCAAACTCATTCAACGACAAGTCTTTCAGGTCTTTCCCATAATAGGTTTGCGCTGCGGCGGCAAAACCGTAAGAACGGTAGCCCAAGAACATCTTGTTCATGTAAAGTGCGAGGATTTCTTCTTTACTGATTTGGTGCTCGATTTTGTAAGACAGCACAATCTCGTTCAGCTTACGCAAATAGCTCTTTTTCTTGGTCAGGAAGAAGTTTCTGGCAACCTGCATGGTGATGGTTGAACCACCTGATTTCTTGTGTCCGGTGGTAATCAGTTCATAGACGGCACGTGCCAAGCCCTTGAATGAGATACCGCCATGCTTGAAGAAGTCTTCATCTTCTGCAGATACCAGGGCTTGAGTCATGCGTTCAGGAATTTGGGTGTAATCCAGCGGGATACGCTTTTTCGTACCGATTTCGCTGATGAGCTTGCCATCCGATGTCAGGATTTTCAACGGTACCTGATAGGAAACATCTCTCAGGCTCGAAGCGTCAGGCAGTGTTGGGTAAATTGTGACTGCGTAGTAGATGACACCGGCTAGAAAGAGGAAGAATCCTGAAAAGAAGCTAAACCAAAAGAATTTTTTAAAGAAACCACGCTTTTTCTTTTTTGGGGGAGTGTTCTCTGGTTCGGATGCTTGACGATCGTAATAATCGTCATTTCGCAATTCATCTGACATAAGTTAAGTAATCGGTTGTTATTCAAGGTAAATTAAGGAGCCATTATACGTGATAACCCACTAGCTAAAAAGCATGGAAAGATGACAATATTGTAAAAAGGTATAAAAAAACCCGACATAAGCCGGGTTTTTCGAAAATGACTGTGAAACAGGAAATCTTATTTTTTAGATTTTGAATAACGCCCTGATTTAATGTCATCGTACATCAGGTATAAGTTTCCACCTACGATAATGACGATCGCAGAAATCACACCGAACATACCGATGTCAACTTGTAGTGATTGAGGAAGGATGCCCGCCCAAATCCCTAAAAGTACTAGCAATGGAATGATAACCGCGATTGTTAGCGTTCCAAGCAATTTCATAAAATTGTTCATTTGTTTTTCCTCAGATAGTTGTAAGTCCTTAACAACAACTCGAACTATACTGTTCTGGACGCAAAAATTCAAATAAAAATATTGATTCGCATCAAGAAAGAAACTTTATTATTTAAGAGACGAAAAATCTCTGTGCAAGCAAGTGCTTGCGTCATTTCCGGCTTATTCAATATTCTGGATTTGAATATTGTATGGGATATTAATTGTGTTAAAAAAGATTAACTTAGATAAAATTATATCGCCTATTTGGTTTTTTACCCACCAATATACCCTCCGTTATGTTGATGTAAACATTAATTCTTTATATTTGATATTGAGGTAATTGGAGGTAGTTTTGATCTATTACTATCAAGATCTAAAGAAATATTCCCTGTTTAGGTAATTATAAGTTAATGAATATCATTTCTATTTAAGTCTACTCAATCTCGCTAGTTTTTTATAGCACTTTGAAGAAGTTCTTTGATCTGAGTATTCTTAAATTGCGTTTCAAATCGGACTTCAAAACCTTTCTTCAGTGAGCTGAACAATTTCTGTGCATGTTTGAGCTTTTGCTTTTCATCATCAAACAGAGCGCGTTTTTCTTTGTCCTTTGTCTCAATGATAAGATTAAGCTGTTTCTGACCTCCATCGTACTCAATAACATAAGCAAAGTCAGGCGAATAAGTACCGCCTCCCGCTACAGGAATGCGTATTGAATTACGTGGAATTTTTGTAAATACAGAGACTCCAGTAATCGACTTTTTAATGTTTTCTTGCTCAAGGGGAGAGTCGTAGAAAACTTCTTCAAACAAGTATTGGTCCGCAGGTTTTGAATCATCAAAGTGACCCCCTAAATTATGAGCGGGGATGTTAGTAAGAGGCTTTCCTTTTTCGTTGGTAAACACTGTAGGATGAACTTTGTTAGATACTTGTTGGTATCCAATATGGAATTTACTGAAAGCGTGATCCAATAAGTATTTGTGGAACTGTGCCTTGATGGTTCGGATGGTTTGGTGACTCAAATAATCGTTAATGTTCAAGTCGTCTTTGACCGCCAAGAATGCTTTGTGTAGCGTTATCATGTTTACACCAAGCAATACGGCCAGCTCTTCAATAAACTGTCTGTAATGAAGGGTTACTATCGGTAAAATTTCATTGTTAAGGTCATCTTCTTCTTGTAATGAAGCAAGCCCTTGGTCAAAGGTTAGTCGCTTAGTTTGAGTTATGCTGCCTCGTGGTTTAAATGTTTCTTGGTTGTCCAGAAGGTAAGACTCGAAGATAGTCTGAAATTTGTATTCATCGTCAATCTTATATTCAAGGATCACACGCTGGTTGATTGCTTCCCAAAGCTCTCGAAGTTCGTTGTATTTTCCAATACGGATAGAAGCCTTTGACTTTGTTTTCCCTTCAACGCGAACCTTGCCTTTTTTCAAGCCGCCTGTCGCTTCAAAGGCGTTTGGGAACTCAGCTTTGATAATGTCTAAACCGCCTTCCTTGAAGTTTCCTGAAAAATCAATCGCCCCAGCCTCACCCAGAGTATTGCGAATGGAATCTGCGGATTGTTCGGGATACTTGGCAACAATTCTTTGCACAACTTCATCGGTCAGCTTAGTGAGTTCTTCAACCGGTGTTTGGCCTGATTTTTCATTAATTTCATTGACTAGCTGTTCAGCAAAATCACGCTCTGAAAAGTCCACATAGTAGTAAAGGTCGAAGGATTCATTTTTAACCCGACTCATAAACTCATTTACTGGTAAACGTAACCCACGGCCAACCTCTTGCAGTTTGGATGTCTGTGAGCCGCTTGAACGCAGTTTACAAATCTGAAAAACATTTGGGTTATCCCAGCCTTCACGCAATGTCCACTTTGAGAAAATAAAACGTCTTGTGTTATCTAAGCTCAACAAGGTTTCTTTATCGTGAAGGATTTCAGCAACTTCTTGCTCGATGGCTTCATCGGACTCGCTATTATCTTGTGCAAAATACCCACCATGACAAACCGAAAGGTCTTTCAGTGAGCTTTCCAGATAAGAACGGTAAAACGGCGTTATATCATCCGTTTTCAAAAGCGTTTCAATATGTTGTTTCAGCAGGGCTTCAAATTTGGTTTTAAGGTCGCCGGTAATCTCATGATTGCCACGATACCCTTCAATGTCATCAATGAAAAACAGGGTCAACGGCTTAATTTTTACATCACGAGAAAGTAACGATTTTTCGATTTCAAAATGACGTTTGACTGCCTTGGCAATCATTTTGTCTTGAATGGTTGATGAATAAGAATAGGGGCTAATTTTTTGGTTACTTTTAAGTTCCAGGCCATTAGAAAGCAGAACTTTTTGGGTGTTTAATTTCTCAATATAGATTCCATTCATTTCCGAGTGGATTACAGATAGACTCTCACCCTCGATGAGTTTGAAGGTTTTTTTCTTGGTGCCGTCAAAATACTCAAATGTCGCTTCTGGGAACTCCTTATTGGCGGTTTGCCCTTTATTTTTGCCGGATATGATTTCCACTTCACGAGTGGCTTTCGCACCATAAGAAAGTAACTTGATGTATTCCTCTGAGCCGTCATCAAACATTTCAATATCCGCAACGACACCTTTAACTAGGTCTTGGTTAAAGGCATCAACTGCTGAGAGTTCGTGGATTAAGTTTTCATAATTGTTGTCAAACGTTGCTCCAAATCGTAGAGTGTATTGAGAGCCAAATTTGAGAATGTTTTGCCACGTTGCATTCTCTTGTTTGAACTTGTGTGGTTCGTCAATAATCGTAATCGGATTGACCGAGGCAATTGCATCAAAAAGATTGTCGTAAGCATCGTTAATACGGGTGTCGAATTTTTTGCTTAGGGTATCTGAGTTTATCATTCCGGCATTGATAACCATTACGTGAATGGTTTTGTCCAGTGCTGGATTCGCGTGTTTTTGAGCTTCAACAAATTCGATAATTGAGTGTGGCATATAGGCTTTTTTGCTTCTATTGCCCTTTTGACTTTCAACGACATGGACTTTTAACTGTTTATCGCTGTAACTTTCCATAAAGTGCCGTTTCGTGGCTTCTGCACGAAGAAAGCTGACCGTTCCGGCTTTGATAGAGAGTGTTGGTACAACGACAATAAACTTAGTCATTCCAAAGGCTTTGTTGAGTTCAAAGATAGCCTTGGTGTAGGTGTAGGTTTTCCCTGTACCTGTTTCCATTGAAATATCAAGAATACGGCTTCTCTTATTCACGGTTGTGATGGAATTGGGTTTGATGATTTGATTGTTTTTTTGAATATCAATCACAGTCATGCCAAATTCAACGTCGCTATTAAAAGATGCAACTGGATTACTCAGCATAGCCATAGCCGGTTGTGGATGAATTTCAACCTTGGCCACTTTGCCAAACACCGCCATAATGGATTGGGCGGCATCGGTTTGGTGAGCTAGATCTTTTTCAAAGTTAAATCCAGCCATCATTAGTACCTCACCACAACACTGACATTTTTCTCTTTTCGGTTTTGGTACTGGCGAACCGCTTCATTGATTTCAAGCTGGTTTTTACTGTTAAAGTTGTAGCCAAACAGCACGATTTTTTCAACATCGAAGTCTTTATCAGTGCCGGTTGTTGTATCCAACTTGGATAAGAATTCTTTTAACGATTCTGTCTTAAATCCTTGGTGCATTAAATACAAAACTTTGTCGTGACGGAAAGCTGTGTAACCGGCCAAATCTGTTTCAACAAGTGGTTGTGTGAGAGGAGTGCCGTCATACACTTTCCATGTGGTCAGCAAATGTTCAAGCTGTTCATCTGAGAGTGTTGCACCATCAAATAGGTCTTGAATATCACCTTGAAGGGTTTCGATATTATCCAAATACCCTTCAAAAATTGGCAGAGTTTCAAAGATTTTGAAGCCTAAATCGCCGTTGTAATCGCGATTTTCTGCACGGATTTTTTCAGCGGCTTTTTTAATTCTTGATTTTGATATATCGAAAATAGTTTTGTAACCGACTTTCCTAGCTTCAGATTGGGGTGATGTGGGTTCTGGAATTTGTATCAAAATAAATTTAAGATTGCTGGATTCGTCGAAATTAAATTGCATCACTGCTTGAGCAGTTGTTGCTGAACCGGAAAAAAAATCCAGAATCATATCATTTGAACTGACTCTAGCGATTTCAATCAAGTACTTTATTAACATTGATGGTTTAGCAAATTCGAATGGAATGCCTAAGTCTTTTAACTCAGCTGAACTATGTCGATTCTCCCATTTAGTAATCAAGTTGCCGGGTGTTTTGCCCTTCTCCTGTTGGTCTTTCAACCAAAGTTTAAAGTAAATGTTATATTTTGATCTTTCCCTCTTTTCATTCAGTAAAGGAGAAGTGTCAGTCTCTTTGAAAAGAATTCTTTTCTCAAGGAAGGCTTCTTTATATGTTTCATACGTCCATCGCCAGCACCCATCTTCCGATGTAGGTAAAACTTTTTGACTTTCAACTACTTCCATAGGAAAGTTTTTTCCTGGAGGAATGGCGAAACTTCCATCGGGGCATTCTATCCAATATCTTTGATTTGGTCTTGGCGTTAAACTGGACAAAAAAAGTCGTTCTTCTCCATATTTCTCACCAGTTCTGGGCCCTGATGTTTCGACTTTATTGTAATAATTTCTGATTTGGTCTTCTGAGATGCTTGTTCTAAAATGTTTAGCTCTTTCTATATTTTTCGCATAAACATGGATAAACTCTACATTAGGCGTTACGAATTTAGCTTTTGCTCCTCCTGATTTCATTACTCTTGAAAAAGTAGTTATGAAATTCGATTCGCCAAAAATTTCATCACATAAAATTTTTAATTGTGAGGCCTCGTTTTCATCAATCGAAATAAAGATAACCCCATCATCTTTAAGAAGTTCACGGGCAATATAAAGACGGGGGTACATAAAGGTTAGCCATGCACTATGGCTATTGGCTTTGCTTTGGGTAAATTCCAGAATGCGTTTGGCTTCCTCTGTTTCAATTCCTGCTAATTCAGCCAATTGTTCAGGTGTGAATTTACGGTCATCTTGATAGACAAATCCATCCGAACCCGTGTTGTACGGAGGGTCAATGTAAATCATTTTGATGGATTCAGAATAGGCTCCTTTAAGGTGTTTTAATACCTCAAGGTTATCACCTTTAATTAAAAGGTTTTGACTGTCTTTATTTTCTGGCTTTTGGTTGTGTGTCTTGTCTTCTGCGAGTAGCGTCAGAGGGTTTTCATTTGCCAATAAACGTGCATAAGACTTGCCAAGCCAGTTCAAACCATAAGATTCTTTTGAGAGGGCAGTACCACTATCAGCAACAATTTCATTGAGTTTTTCGGCAATAAAGTTGCCGTCCTTGTCAAAACACTGAGGAAAATGTTTTTTCAAAGTCTCAACTTGTTGGCTATTGATAGTGACTTCAGAGTTGTCCGCAAGAATTTCAGGTTTGATTGTTTTCATTTGATCCGCTGTAAATTATTCGATTTAAAAACTTTTGCAAGCTTATCAAGTTTGCCGAGCATATCAAGCTTTTTAGGAGAGGATAGTAGTTAAAGTGTATGGGCCGTTCTCAGTATTAGGTAAATAAATTTTTTGTTCTAGGACTGATGTTTTGAACCAGAGATAAGGAGTTCAAAATGAAGCTGATGAAATTACAAAAAGTTATCGAATGCACAGGTTTAGCACGTTCGACTATTTATAAATTTATGGATCAAGGAAAGTTTCCAAAACAGATCTGTTTAGGTGGGCGCTCAGTGGCATGGGTGGAAAGTGAGATTGAAGATTGGATTATAGAAAAGATTGAGCAAAGAGATAATGTAGTAGAAGAACAGTAAGTGAAACTGGAGGCGCTTAGGTCTCCAGTTTCATTTGCCGGTTTTCCTTAATGTAGGAAATGTCGATGTGCAAGAGTTTTGTGATGAGAAAAGTCTTCAGTAAGTTTCCAAAGCGCACGATTTAAACGAACATCTTCAGCAACAGACTTGATTGCTCGAGTTCTCGTCAAACGTCCATTGACGGAACGACCTAATAGTCCGCCCTTCATAAAGTTTTCTTGAACTCGATTGAAGATTTTCCAAAGACTCGGTTCTTTATCCTCATTTCTACGAGGAAGTAAAAGCATTTCAGGAGATACGGGACTCTGATTTTTCCAGTTATCGCCGTAACGCATCATTAAAGCAGCTTCAGCAAAGACCCTCGCTTCTTCTTTTGAGATTAATGTCGATTGAAATTTCTCTACTGATTCAGACAGGTTAGGAATTTCAACAGCCAACTGTAAAGAGCCTTCGATAATGTTCTCAACTACCTGTTTGCCGTGACGAACACGGATATTACCTAGGTCCCCGGTTTGTGTCACCATACCGTTGGAACAGACTAAACGGAATAACCCTAAATCCAATTGGTAAGCCGAGCTGCGATCATGAGAATTAGTTAGTATCAGTTCAGCAATGGAATCACCTACCAGTATCTGACGATCAGGGTCTTGTCTAAAACGAATCATGTGTCGAGTCAAATGGTTACGTGCTTTGTTTCTAGTGTTGGTTTGCAGTGCTTTAACTGGGTACCAGCCTTCATTTTGTAAAGAATGCACTATATTTATGGTTGGAACAAATCCATAACGATCAGAAACAGCACGATCCGGTGAGTTCGCGAATATTGCTGGTGCAGATCTGTACAGTTGTTGTTCAGTAAGAATATTCATGCTCATTGAAATTCTCCTTATAGAGAGTGACGTAGGTCTTGATAAGCGCATGGCACTTTGAAAGCTACGATTTATAAAAAGTTGTGAAAAGTGGGTTAATTTTTGCAGATAGAAAAAGTGTGTTTACAGTCTAAACATTGGTAGTTGTCCAGTACCTTTTCGTCAATGTGTTTTCCGATTTCAGCACCAGCGGAGCCGAAAGCAGATGCCCCTATGAGCATTCCCATGATTGCTCCCGAAATTGAACCCACAGCAATACCAGTTGGCCCTGTGATAGCACCTAGCGAACCGCCAATTCGAGCACCAGAAATAACACTGGAATAGCCAGCCGTGGCACCACAGGCTAAACCAATAGAAGCGCCGATATTTCGGGCAGTATTTTTTATTTCAATATTTTTTGAGCCACATTTAGGGCAAGTTACAGACATATAGACTCCTTTTTATAGCTAGAGAAAAAGACATTTGGTTTGAAAGTGTCACTAGGAATATATATGACGTATTTTTGTTAGAAACAGGGTTTGATCGCTGGCGTAGAGTGTTGAGTTGAGTACTTTTTTAACTGAGTTGCTAATTGTTTGAGCAGATAAGGAAATTTAAGAAAATCAATCAAGGATTTCTGTACAAATTTAGAAGGTCAGATCGGGGTTAATAGTGTTATATGTATGAATATTTTCAGCAGTAAATTTATCTAGTGGCCTATATCTAAGACCTATTAATTATCACAAGATAGGATGGGTAAGAAGATGTCAGTTAGTACTGCTTTCAACAATGAAAATCAAAGATCATTAATGCCTAAAAGGCTATTGGAGAATAAGAATCTTAATCTGCACTATGAGAGCTTATTTCATGATAAGCCTGTGTGCGTTAACTATGGGGCGTTGATAGTAAATTATTTGGAGGGATTGGAGAATACTATTAATCTGCAACTTAATCAGTATTCGAAGGTGTTTGCAGTTAGAGTGGATTTGTTTTTCCCAGTAGAGTGGTCAGATGAACAGCGGGTATCTCATGATTACTTTTCTCAGTTTATGGATTCATTAAAAGCAAAACTGAGGGCTTTTAATCATCGGAAGCAGTTGGCTGGAGATGGTCGATCTAATCGTGTTAGGTTTTGCCGGGTCATTGAATATGGTGAGAATGGCAGGGGGGTTCATATTCACGCCGTGCTATTGTTCAATGGGCATGTATTTAGAAGTCTAGGATGTTATAACGAAGGGCGTGAGAATCTATACCAACGAATCCTTGGGGCTTGGGCTAGTGCGCTCTCTTTAATGCATTCAGATGTGAGATATAGAGGGTTAGTTAACTTCAGTAATGGAGGGTATTTATTGGATAGATCGAGTTCGGGTTTTGCTGCCAGTATTGATCAATCGTTTTTCGATTTCTCTTATCTATGCAAGGTGTATACAAAACATTTTTATTTTCCAATAAAAGTTTTTAGCAAAAGTAGAAGGTAGCACAGTGTGTTTTCAGTGAGGGGGTTAAGCTAATTGCGACATTGCTTAAAATAATCATCAATTTCAAGAATTTGATGATTGTTAAAGCAGGTTTATATGTAAAAACTGTATTTTTTCACCGCAATGTCGCATTAAGTTTATGGGTGAGCTGCTTTTTGTGATATGAAAATACTAAGATTTTGTCATCAAAGACTCTTGAAAACCTATTGTTGTACCTACTGAAATCGTCCAATAACTGAGACGGCCTCTCCCTGCATATTCACAGTCAATTCCAAGTTTCTTGAAAAGTGATCTTGCTTGCTTTAAGTCGGCTCCTATTTTTCTAGCCTCAACGCTGCTGAGGTCAATATTTTCATCTTGAGCGTACGGAAGTAGTATTTTTTTCCATTCGCTGATGGTTCTTTTTATGGATGTCTCAGGGTTTTCACTTGCCCATAAGTACAGCAAAAATGCAGTGTCATTATTTTCTAGTTGCATAAAGGAATTTTCAACTGCCCAGGCTTCAAATTCATGCATAAAGCTGTTTTTATTCTTCCTCAGAAGTTCGCTAAGTTCGCAGCCAATGAGTAATAAACTCTCCATCTCAGGGAATGCATTTTTTCCTATAGTGAAGTTTTTCTCATGCCAACTGGGGGAAAAACAGTATGAAACTGCCTTAGTCAATCTGAGTAATTCAATCCTAGCGTGGTTTAAAAGTTGGTGATCGAGTTTAGGGGGACGAGATTTACTTGTATCTGGTAAATTGATAGTCAGGGTGTGAGATTGAAGTGAATGATTCGTAATTAAAGTATCTGGAGCGCTAAGACTAAAAGGCCGTTTGATAAAACATCTAGTTTTTTCTTTATTTTTATCATTTCCAAAACCTCTTGCGCCATTATTTGTAATCATTTCTAGTAGTGTAGATTGGTATTCGTCTGATAGTTTTCTCGTTAAATTAGAGCGCAGGCTGATTAGGTATTCTTCAAGACCGATACGGAATAATTCGTCATGTTTTTTAGGAATTACTTTAATGGGATCGTTGCTTGGGTCTAATAATTGTTTTATTAGTTCATGAGCATAATGTCTTATGGATGAGTCTTCTCCAATGAGTTCCAGAATTATGTGGTCTGATGATAAAAGACAGTGCGCAAGCCAGGATATAACGAGGAAAGTTCTATCTTCAGGAATGTTAGCCGTTTTGAGCAAAGCTAGTAAATTAGTTGTGTATAGCTCAGGAGCTTGTCTTAAGTCCTGTAGTTTTTGGTCTCCAAAATTGTCACTAAGAGTCATATTCCAGTCCCATTTTGCTTCATTTGGCATGAGAGCAGCAAAACCACAAAATCTTGGTTCATAATTCATGGTTGTGAGCTGAACGGTGTTATTAGGGTTGGCGACGTAGTAAATATTTGGGTAGCCATGGTTAATGACTCTGATACATGGGTTCGAACACTCTTCTGAATCTCTTAGCCAGTATTCGGGAGATTCTCTAAGAATGAGTAATGTATTTTTAATCGCTGTTTGACTTGGTTCTCTTATTAATAGGCTTTTTATAACAAAAGCTTTAAGTTTGTCTTCAAATTCAGGTGAATCAAAAAAGATGAACTGAAAATCTTGGATACAGTAACGGGTGCCAAGTTGATTTGTACGTAGACTAAAGCTGTATTTGTAATAATTCAGATTGAGTAAAGCGCCCAAAATAATGTCAAGTTGCTGTCCTGATTTGCCCTTTCGATATGCTTGGGGTATTTTGGGGGTCTGTAGAGTTGTTGCTATATAGGATTGAGATGGGGTTGTGGCTACAGGATACTGATTCATTTTAATTATTCCGACTTACGAATGATCCATATTTTAACTTTTTGTAGAAACTGATCTATTTGTTATTGCGTTGTATTATTGTTAGAGCGTGTTGATAAATTGCTTCACGCCATTCTTTTGGTGCAAGCACTTCTACCTTGCTGCCAAATCCCATCAACCACCATTGTGTTTGTTCATCATTCGAGACGGTGGCTTTTAGGTGTTGGCGAGTAGGGTCATCTGTTTCGGTGATGATTTGATCTTGGCTAATAGGTGTTTCTTTTAAGTGCCACGCGACTTTGTTATCAATCAAAATTTCTAAAGATATGCTTTGATTGTCTATTGGCATGTCAAAAGCGCCAGACTGAGCATAGTTCGCTATCGAAAAATCATCTAGCACCTTAACGGGCACATTAGTAAGTTCAATTGATTGAATGCGATGTACTGCAAATTGGCGTATTTCAGCATATTCTTCAGCCCATGCAACTAAATAAGTAGTGGTATGACGATCCACCAACCCAAGAGGGTGCAGTTTGCGTGATTTCACTTCTCCAGATTCACGGCTAAGGTAATCCACAATTACAACAACTCCTGATAATACGGCTTCAGAGACATTGTGCCAAATTGCTTCATCAATTTTTGCTGGAATCAAAGCTTTGCCATTTGGCAGAGCTTTGATTTTTGCACGCCAATTGCCATATTGATTGTTCGGTTGTGCATCTAAAAAACGTTTTGCTTGTTCAAAAGTTGGGTTCAGTTTTTCCATGGCTATTGAAGGAAGTAAGTGCCTTAGGTGCTCTTCTGCTAGTACCCACACCAATGCTGCCGTTGTATCAAGAGCAGGCAAGCTGCTTTGAAAGCTCTCTTCAAAGCTCCATTGGTAAGGTTTGCTTGAATCATCGCATATAATAGGAAAGGCATAAGATAGCTTGTCTAAATCACGTTGTAACATACGCATGCTTACGTCAAAGCCACCTTGTTTTAAAATGATTCTAAGATTTGTTGTGCTCTTAGTGTGAGGATAGCGTGGGATTGCCTGCAATAAAGCCAGTAGCCTAAAAGCTGTATCTTGTTTTTCATTCATTATTTAAGCCTTGTTTTTGTAAAACACCAGTGTGATTGCCTTTTCCTGATTTTTATAGTTATGTTTTTGGGGCTTTAAATTAATTTATGTCATAAAGCTTTCATGTCCAAAAAAATGTTAATTGTTGACAGGAATGACGCTATTGGTTAACTATTGTTAACCCCCTTTTTTATCGCATTTTGCGGACAAGCCTTAGCTTCAATGTAAAGTCTGCCACTGGAGCGAGATTAAGTTTGGGTAGTTTTTAGATAAATTAGAAGTTTAATTGAATCATGCGTCAATAGTTGACGCTAAATGGTTTTATTATTTTCGTAAGAGTTATGAACTTGATAAAGGATTTGTTATGGGATTTTTTAGAAAGCTAAGTGATGCGTTAGATTCGGCTATTGATTCGGTTGGTGAAACAGCAGGGGAAACGTTCGACTATGTCAAAGAAACAGCTGGTGATGCATATAAGTCAGCGTCTGATTTTGCCGGTGATACATATGAAACAGTTAAGAATAATCCAGGTAAAGCCGCTGTTGGAGGTGTTGTAGGGGTTGCAGCCGTTGCTGCTGCACCATTTACAGGTGGAGGTTCACTTTTAGGTGGAGCTTCTCTGTTGGCCTCTTTAACAGGTGCTGGAGTAGTGGCTGGTGCAGCAGGTGTAGCCGGTGCTACAGCTGCATCTAAGCTGGGAGAGAGAGTCGAGAAAGGCGCAAAAGATAGAGCTAGAACAGAAGGGTATCTTAAGGCAAAGGCTGAAGCTGACATAGTAGAAAAACAACTTAAAGAAAAGCTAGCAAGTGTATTGCAAGAAACAGATGATTGCTTTAGGGCAATAGTTGCAATGTGTGCAGTAGGAATAAGTGTTGCGGCTTGTGATGGTGAAATAGCTCCAAGTGAAAGGGAAAATATTGAACAATTTATTTCAGGAAAAGCGGCCGAAAAACTCCCAACACTTGTGAAGAGTAGAATTGAAGAAATGTATCTCAATCCACCAAATGTTAAAGAAGCATTTGAGTTGGCAAAGCAAGCAGGTGTGGACATGGAGTTTTTTGATGAAATCATCTTAGTCATTATTATGGCAGATGATATTGAGCATGAAAAAGAGATTGCTTATGCAGTCGCTTGGGAACAATTAAAGGCAGAAGTTGTCTGAGGAGTGATTTATGTCTAAGAATATTGAAGCTTTTATGCGCCAACAACAAATATTGAAAGCAAAGAGAAAACCGCTTGTGAGTAGTCTGGTTGATGCTGGACTAGTTACAGAAATGCTTGAAGGTAAAGTTAATCATTCACCAAGCAAGCCATTTTCATTAATTGCCGAGATTACCTCTGCTGAAGGGATTAGTGAGCAAGAAGTGTATGGACTCTTAGATTCTATTAAAGACCGTTTTCATGATGAAAGGCTGGAAAGCATGGTTGATCAGCTAAAATCTGACGTCATGCACGCAATTGTGGTTCCTTTCGGATTGGGTAAAGTTTTGGCAGCTTATGATAAGACGGGAGGGAATGTTACTACTCTTCATAATTTTGAGAAAGGTGTGGTTGCGACTACAGATGACCAGAAAAGATATGAAGAATGGCAAGATTCTTTCAATAACGGTATAGACCGAAAGGGAAAGCATAAAGTTCACGATGTTATAAAGGATAAATGGAAGAAAGAAGAGTTTCAATCTATAGAAAAGGGTGCATCAGTAACTGACGGATACTCAGGTAAGGAACTTGGAGTTAAAGATGGTAATAATGTAAATAAGCATGTGCGGATTGATGGAGAGCATGTAACTTCTGTGAAAGAATTGGAATTAGATCCGAAAAACCATTTGTATGCACAAGGTACTAATGGTGAAGAAAGGTTGGTCGACAGAGCTCAAGTATCTGGGCATAAAGATAACCTGACATTAGTTGAAGGAACTATGAATAATTCAAAGCAGGATAAGGATTTAAAAGAGTGGGCAGACTCAAAAATAACTCAAGACAATGCAAAAAAAACGGGTGATCCCGATATGACGAATGCAGAATTCTACGACCTTGATTCAAAATTAGTTGAGGAAAAATATAAAAAATCAAAAAAACATATTAAAAATGAACAAATAAAAAAGCAAATCAAAAAACAAGGGCAAGAGGTGTTACTAACAAGTGCAACTGAAGCTGCTAAGATGGGGTGGCAACAAGCTTTTGGAATGGTGTTAGTAGAGCTTTTTTCTAATATTATTCAAGAAATAAAAAACCTAATGAAAGAGGGGATAGATAAAAACAAATGGCTTGAAGAAATCTCTACTCGCTTTAAACGAATTGCAAAAAATGTTCTTAGTAAATGGAAAGATGTTTTGCATGCATTTAAAGATGGCGCTATATCAGGGTTTATCTCTAACATTGTCACAACTCTAATTAATGTCTTTGCCACGACAGCCAAGCGCACAGTAAGGATGATTCGAGAAGGTGTTTTTAGTCTTTATCGAGCATTGAAAATGTTAGCTTTTCCTCCAGAAGGTATGTCGTTTGAAGCGGTTGCTCATGAAACCATGAAGTTGCTTTTCGCTGGCGGTATTGTAATCGGTGGCGTCCTGCTAGAGGAGATTATTGAAAAAGCAATTTTGGCAATTCCATTGTTAGTGCCAATAGCAGGAATGCTTACTGCATTGGTTGTCGGTAGTTTAACTGCTATTTCGATGTCCTTAATGGCTTATATTTGGGATAAGTTAGATTTGTTCGGGGCGATTAAAAATCAAGAAGATGACTTTGTTCTAAATCAACTTGAGAACTCAATTCAAACAAACAGGGCAGATATTGACGATATGTTGGCTAGTTTTAGCTACTGATTAAGGTGCGTGTCAGCATGCCATTGATGTTTCGAATATTGGGCTTTGTTGTGTTCGCAGTTGCAGTAAATAGTTTTTTAAAGGCAGGCAAAAACAAAACAACTGTAAATTTAGTTCAAGGTCTAGTTTTGACCTTGTTATGGCTGGTCAGTGTCTTTGGTTTTATTTTGTTTTTGATATTGGTTTTGAGTAATTTTGGGTAAAGCTTATTGAACCATTCAAAAAGAATAAGGTTTAGTCAATTAGTTTGCTTATGGTTATCGACAGTTTACTTAGGGCTGCTTTACGCTCCTTAAAATAGTCATACTTATCGTAAATACCTTCAACACCTTTTAGTTTGTGATTAAGGCACCTCTCGGCAACATGTCCGGGGGTGCCTTGTGCCGCAAGTAGCGTTCGGCAAGTTCTTCTTAAATCATGCACGGTGAAATGCTTTATGTCTCCCATTTTGTTTGGAGGTTGTTTTTTCTTTCCTGCTTCATGTCCAAAGAGTTTGGTAATTGCTCTGTTTAAGGTGTCAGCTCCCATATAAGGTTTTTTTGATTGTCTTCGACTAGGAAAAACATAGTCAGACTCACATGCCCTGACTTTAAGTTCGTTTAACCAAGCAACTACGACTTCTGATAGAGGGATGGTTATTTCCGAATTTGATTTGCTTCTTTCTTTAGGCAAGTTCCAAGTAGCATTGTCCAAATTAAATTCTGACCATTTGGCTTCAGTTAACTCAGTTTTTCTAACACCTAGCGAAACCAATAATCCACACGCTAGGTAGTTTTCGCGACTAAAGCTTGTGGAATTGTTTTTGGCAACCGTAAAGAAAAATTTTAGTTCTTTGATGGTGAGCGCTCGATCCTTGCTCCCTTCAATGCCTCCCGCATCAGTAACGGTAAAGGCGCTAGCAGGGTTGGCACCGATGACATCTAGTTTAATTCCATGATTAAACATTTGTTTGCAGTACCCCAAGGCATCATTTGCGATGCTAGGCCTTCCTGATTCATTAATTTTTTGAAGAATTTTTCTAACATCCCGTGCTTGAATAGAATCTAAGCGGGCATCACCTATATGAGGTTGAATATCTCTGGTATATATTCGTTTTGGAATTTGAGGGTGTTTAAGTCTTTTTAAATTCTCTTTCTGCCAATCTTCAAATAAATCATCCACTGTAACAATGCTTTCTTCTTGTGCACGTTTCTTTATGAGCAATGGATCAGTGCCTTGGCGGTGCTGATGCATGTTTTTTGCCGCTTCTAATCTAGCTTCAGATAAAGAAAAGTCTATTAGCTTTCCAAGAGTCATTTCTCTACGTTTTTTGTTGGAGGTGTAGCGCAACATCCAAAAAGGCTTGCCTGACTTTGGAATAACTAAATAAAGCCCATTACCATCAGAAAATCGACCTGGCTTGTTTGCCCTTACCTTCGCTTCAATGCCTTTAACTGTTAATACACCCATTTACCCACCGTTAACTTCTTTAGTGATCGATTAAACACCCGCCAATTTAACCACCATTTTAGCATAGAAAGTGGTGGGTGATGGTGGAAGTTGGTGGATCTAAAACAGGAGATAATCTTGAATAATCAACTATTTTAGAGCTTAGATGGATTTGCGTGGATTCTACTCTATATTCTGGATTTGTTCGCGCATTTGTTCGATGAGCACTTTGCATTCAACACTCAATTGTGTCAGTCTCGGATCAATAGCTTTTGAGCCGAGTGTATTCGCTTCGCGATTCAGTTCCTGCATGAGGAAATCCAGTCGTCTTCCGACCAATCCTTTGGTGGTCAGTAAGCGTGATACTTCTGTCAGGTGTGTTTGCAAGCGCTCGATTTCCTCAGTAATGTCGGCTTTTTGGGCAATGATCGCCACTTCCTGATGAAAACGATAGTCATCAACTTGTCCTGCGAGTTCCTGAATGCGTTGCTTTAAGGCTTCAGTATGTTGGCTTAAGGCTTCCGGGTAGATGGCTTTGACTGCATCAACTTCATTTTGCAGGCGCTCAATCTTTTCCGACAGAATCATTGCCAAAGCTTGTCCTTCGCGACCACGGGCTTCGTTGAGTTGTTCCAAAGCTTGTTGCAGACAACCAAGAATGGCATCGTTCAGTTGCTCTGCGGATAAGGTCGATTGTTGGGTTTGTAACACGCCGGGCCACTTCAAAATATCCAATGGACTCAGGTTGGTCGCTTCCGGTAAAGAGAGTTGGACGGCTTCGATGGATTGCACCAGTTGGTTGACCAGATTGATGTCCACATGAAAACTGGTTGCAGCTTCTGTCAGATCTACTTGAAGCGTACCTTCCAATTTCCCGCGCCCGATGGATTGTTTGATTTTTTCGCGGGCGGGCATTTCGACGGACTTCAGGTTTTCCGACATTTTCAGATAGATTTCAAGGTAACGCTGGTTGACACTTCGGAGCTCCCAGCTAATTTTCCCCCAATCCTGTTGTTGTTCTACTCTGGCAAAAGCTGTCATGCTTTTCATGCGTTACCCACCTTCTTCGGCATTGATTGAGCCTTATGTTGAATGTTTGTTGCAAGACGGTTTGAGTGCGACGTCATCGTCTCGTATAATCCTTCCATTCTAATAAAAAGTATTCGATAAGGACAAATCAAATGAGACCAAGTGGCCGTCAAACTGATGAAATGAGAGCTGTAAGACTGACAAAAAACTTCACAAAGCACGCTGAAGGCTCGGTGCTGGTCGAATTCGGTGATACCAAAGTAATTTGTACCGCGACAATAGAAGAAAAAATTCCTCCCTTTCTTAAAGGGCAAGGTCAAGGTTGGGTGACAGCGGAATACGGTATGTTGCCACGCTCTACCGGCACGAGAATGCGTCGTGAGGCGAGTGCCGGGAAACAAGGTGGTCGTACTGTAGAAATTCAAAGATTGATTGGCCGTTCATTAAGAGCTGGAGTTGATTTAGCGAAGCTTGGTGAGCGCAGTATCACAATTGACTGTGATGTTATTCAGGCGGATGGCGGTACGCGTACTGCATCCATTACGGGTGGTTTTGCCGCTATGGCGTTGGCGCTGGATACTTTGATAAAAGACGGTACCTTAACTGAAAATCCATTGATTCAAAACGTGGCGTCCGTTTCTGTTGGGGTTTATCAGGGAACGCCTGTGTTGGATTTGGACTATGCTGAAGATTCTACTGCAGAAACCGATATGAACTTGGTGATGACAGAAGATGGTCGTTTTATCGAAGTGCAGGGTACGGCGGAAGCAGAGCCTTATTCTCTGGAAGAGATGAACGCAATGCTGACGTTGGGTGCGAAAGGCATTAAAGAATTGATCCAGAAACAAAAAGCAATGCTTGCCGAGTAATACGGAGCGAGTGAACAGATGAAGAAGGTTGTTTTGGCAACCGGCAATGCCGGTAAATTGGCGGAAATGCAGCACATCTTGTCTCCATTGGGGTTCCAGGTGCATCCGCAGTCTGAGTTTTTTCAGGAAGAAGCGATTGAAGATGGTTTGAGCTTCATTGAAAACGCCTTGATTAAAGCACGTTTCGCTAGCGAAAAAACCGGGCTACCTGCCATTGCCGACGATTCCGGTTTGGAAGTGCCTGTGTTGCAGGGACAGCCGGGTATTTATTCCGCACGTTATGCCGAAGGCTATAAAGGACAAACTGCTTCAGATGCTTTGAATAATGAAAAACTGCTGGAAACCATGCAGGGTAAAACAGAGCGAGAAGCCTGTTACTATTGCGCGATGGTTTATGTTGAGCATGCGCAAGATCCAACGCCGAAAATCGGGTTAGGGCAATGGTGTGGTCGTTTGTTGGAGGCGCCTCAAGGAACGGGTGGTTTCGGTTATGATCCGTTGGTGTGGTTTGATGCATTCGGCTGTACCGCGGCAGAGCTTTCCAAGGTGCAGAAAAACGAAGTCAGCCATCGCGCTCAAGCGTTACAGCAACTGATGGCGCAGCTTAACGGATATCAGAAGTAATAGTCGACGCCGACAGATACGCTGGATAGACCGAATTTCGATTCATTCACCAAACGATTGTATTCCACGTAGCCCGTCATGTTTGTGGTGCCCAATCGGCTACGAGCACCGAAACCAAACGCGAAATCCGTCGATTCCTTATAGCCTTGAACCAAGGCTCCGCTTTCAACCATCCCCGTATCCAGTTTGGTGTAAGCCGCGCCCAAAAGTCCATAAGCCTCAATCCCTTCCATATTCACGAAAGCTTTGCGTAGGCGGATGGTAAAAAGCGTATCGACCTTTTGATATGCCGACTGTCCACTCCAGTTGACCTTATCGTCCGAGATAGGCGTTGCCAACCCGGCTTCAATGGCAAGCGTATCGTTAAGGTGATGTCCGAGTTTCAACATGACAGATTTTGGCGTACTGGAAGAAACATCCGGATTGGCGATGCTGAACACGTGATAACTTAGCCCCCAATAATCGGTCAAAATTCTTTTTGCCGAAGGGTTGCTTGCCGCCACAGTTTGTTGTGTTTGCAGAGGTGCTTTTTGCACAGGCAGTGGTTGAGGCAGAGGCGGAATGTTGGAAGTTGCCGCATTTGCGATACCGAAAATACCAAGCACCAGCCAGCACAAAGCCGCGCCGAACAAGGGTTTTACATAGGAGCTCGTCAATCTTTCTTGCATCGTTTGTTTCCACTCGATTGGTTGATGCTTATGTTAAGCAAAGAGTGTGCAAACTTGCAAAAAAACAAGAATCAGTTGAATTGATTTTCCGGTAAATTGGCGGCAAAGAAATCTTCTTTTGCGGTTTGAACCATCGGCCAAGGCCCACAAAGATAAACGCGAAAATCTGCCAGGTTGGGGTGGCGTTCCAAGACCACTTGGTGAACCAATCCGGTTAATCCCGTATCGGTTTCACTTGGTTCGGACAAGACTTCAACATAGTCCAAGTTATCATGATGTTTCGCCAAGGCAATCATTTGGTTACGCATGTAGAGGTCTTCTTTGTGTCTCGAACCCCAATAGAAGTGAATGGTGTTTTCGCATCCCGACGCCAGCAACTCATCTAACAAAGCTTTCATCGGCGCAAAGCCTGTACCACCGGCAACGAACAGAATAGGTTTTTTGCTTTGGCAAATGTCCTCATCAAGCTGATATTGCGGTTTTGGCCCCTCGACCAATACTTCTTCCCCTGACGTCAGAGAGAAAAGACGGTCGTTCCATGCATTGTCTTCATGCTTGCGGATGTGTAGTTCAATACGACCATCATTGCGCGGTGAAGAGGCAATGGAAAACGGTTTCAGGTCTTCCTGCTCGAAGCCAAGCATAATGTAGTCACCGGCTTGATAACGGAAAGGCTGGGTCGGTTTGAGAATCAGCTGAAGTGTGTCTGCCGTGAAGTGTTCGACCTGAATAACTTTAAAAATTTGACTCATTTTCATCGCTTTTTTGACTCTGTTGTGGCGCTTTAGCCGCTAGTGAGTAGTTTGTGTCTTTGCCGTGCGTTGCAAGATTATCGGTTATAAAATCAAAAGCGGAATTCGCTCCAAACGGGCGCGTGATCCGATGGCTTTTCCATGCCGCGAACCGCATAGTCCACCCCGCTGTCTACGGTGCAGGCATTCAAAGACTCCGTTGCCAGTAGCGTGTCGATACGAAGGCCGCGTTTCGGGTCATCTTCAAAACCTTTCGAGCGGTAATCAAACCAGCTGAAGGTGTTGTCATCGTCAGGGTGAACGGTACGGTAAGTGTCTTTCAAACCCCAACCGATCAGTTTTGCCCACCACTCGCGTTCTTCCGGTAAGAAACTGGTTTTCCCGGTTTTCAGCCAGCGTTTTTTGTTTTGTTCGCCGATACCGATATCGATGTCTTCAGGTGAGATATTGAAGTCACCCATCACAATCAGTTTTTGCTCAGGCGAGCATTCTGTTTGCAGGTAAGTCATCAAATCCTGATAGAACTTTTCTTTTGCCGGAAACTTCACCGGATGGTCTCGATTTTCACCTTGCGGGAAGTAACCGTTGATCACACGGACTTCATTGCCGGAGGCATCGCGGAAGTCGCCGATAATCATGCGTTTTTGCGCCATTTCGTCATCGGTTTTCCAACCGTATTGTGTGTTGACCAGCTCAACGGTGTCACGATAAAGCAACGCAACCCCGTAATGAGTTTTCTGACCCATAAAAACGGCGTTATAGCCCATGGCTTGAATATCCACCAACGGAAACTCATGGTCTTGTACTTTGGTTTCCTGTAAACCGATGATATCCGGACATTGGCTGTCGACCAGCGCTTGAAGCTGGTGGAGTCTCATACGTACGCTGTTGACATTAAACGAAACGACTTTCATAACTAAACTATTCTGGTTGATTAAAACAAAGGCAAGATTATATCAAAGCATAGGGCTTTAAGCAGTGAGAAATCCGACTAAATTACAGGGTTATTGCGGTAAAGAAACGCTCAGAAAAACATGCGACCCTGTTCTTCTACCGCTCGGCGTACCATTGATTGTTTAAGCACTACCGCTTCTTGCGGTAATCTACCGGAGATAATCGCATCAATCAGATAGCGCGGCTTGGTGTTCATCTGTTTTGCCATTTCAACCAGATCAACATATTCCAAATCGGCGGTCAGTTCCGCGTCGATCATGTGGCCGAGAGCACCAAGGGTTTTTTCCGTTTCCGCAACGAAAGTATTCGGGTTGAAGCTCAGGACTTCATGCGACCCCTGCTGTTCGATTTTCGCTAGATTGAACTTAGTGAACTGCACCAATAGTTTTTGGGTGTGTCCCTTGGTGAACCCTAAAATCTGTTGGCTGATGTCAATGATTTTGACAATCGGCACATGTGCTTGCGCATCATCAACGATTTGTAAAGGTTCCTCTTCCTGTGGGTCGGGTTGTCTCGCCCAAGCTGGTGTAGAGGCTGGCTCAGCTGCCGGTTGAGGTGTTGTTGTGACCGTTTGTTTTTGCGTTTGCAGAAACAACATAATCAAGTGCGCCAGTGAAGACAAGGCATGCCCTAGAGTCGATTTCTCTGTTGCGAAATCGTTCAGCGTCGCCACCCGTTTTATCAAAGAATTGACGATGGCACGAAATAAAGGTGGCAGGGTTTCAATCATTTTGTCGACATGCGCCTTGTCGATTTCATAGACTTCCGCATCGGTTTTCGCAATGGCGGATGCCACACGAGGCGCGGAGGAAATCACTGCCATTTCCCCAAAGCAAGCACCTTTCTTCAAGATGCCCAGAGTCACCGCTTTATCATCCTTTTGGGTGCTGATACGGATTTCACCCGTTTTGATGATATAAATTTTGTGTCCGGGTTCACCTTCGTTGAACAAGATATCTCCTGCCTTGAACTTAATCATCTTGTTTTCGGTGGCTTGATTTGGGGTTTGTTGAGACATGATTTCCAGCTTCTCTACGCGGCGAACATAAAGACATTTTTACATAAATTTCGGCATTGAGGTAGCCATGTTATCGCACAAAGCGGATAAAAACGTTTTTGTGGGCGAAAGGGTTTGATATGATTGCAGGCTAATGTTTTTTACGTCCATTCAGTGTGCAGTTTTTTCCTGTATACAGAAAGCTAAGGCATTTGTTTTTCCAGAGTTTCGGGGTGAGGAAAGCAAAGGTCGAGGAAAGTTTTTTTGGAAAGCTTTGATAGAAAGCTTTTGTGGACTACATATCAATTTATTAAAGGTTAATTTTCATGAGCAGAGTGTTTCGATTAGTGATTTCATGCCCGGATCAAGTGGGTATCGTGGCAAAAGTGGCGTCGTTTATTGCCGATCAAGGCGGCTCCATTGTTGAAGCTAATCACCATACCGAAACCATGGATCAATGGTTCTTCATGCGTCATGAGATTTTGGCCAGCTCGTTGAACAACGACTTGGAAGGTTTCAAAGAAAAGTTCACGCCGATTGCCGAAGAGTTCAATATGCAATGGCAAGTGTTCGACTCGGCTAAGCCAAAGCGCATCGCGTTGTTTGCCAGTAAAGAGTCTCACTGTCTGGCGGACTTGCTGTATCGTTGGCATGAAAAAGATCTACCGGGTGAAGTGGCTTGCGTTATCGCCAATCATGATGACTTACGCTCCATGGTTGAGTGGTATCAAGTGCCTTTCCATCATGTGCCGGTCACGCCTGAAACCAAACCAGAAGCCTTTGCCAAGTCTGAAGAACTGGCTGCCAAATACGAAGCGGATGTCATCGTACTGGCGCGTTATATGCAGATTTTGCCACCGAATATGTGTCGTGATTATGCCGGTAAAGTCATCAATATCCACCACAGCTTTTTGCCGTCTTTCGTTGGCGCCAAGCCGTATCATCAAGCTTACGAGCGTGGTGTGAAACTGATTGGGGCGACCTGTCACTATGTGACGGAAGAGTTGGATGCCGGGCCGATTATCGAGCAGGAAGTCATTCGTGTGAACCACTCACAGGATATTGAAGATCTGAAACGTCTGGGGCGTGATGTCGAGAAAATCACTTTGTCACGCGGCTTGCGTTACCACTTGGAAGATCGTGTCTTGATTCACGGCAACAAAACAGTGGTGTTTGCGCCTTAAAGCATGATCTGAAAGTTACAAAAAAAGCGCTCAATTGAGCGCTTTTTTGCTTTAAAGAATGGCGAAACAATCATCTGTTTTTGTTTTTCATGGTGGCTTTCACCAGTTTGCCGAAGTTCTTGTCTTTCTGTCTTTTCTCAAAATAGGTTAATTCATTGAAAGCCGATTCTTTTTTCATTTTGAGATAGTTTTCATAGCGTTGTTTAGAGAGTGCTCCACTTTCTATCGCTGCCAAAATAGCACAGCCTTTTTCATTGGTATGAGTGCAATTACCAAATTTACACTGTTCGGCCAACGCAGATATATCTGAAAAAGTTTCATCCATCCCTGCATCTATTGATAAATTACCAAGCTCTCTCATGCCCGGGGTATCAATTAGCATTGCGCCATTGTCCAATAGAATTAATTCACGGCTGGTCGTGGTATGTTTTCCTTTGTTTTGTTTTTTGCTAACGGATTGAGTTCTTAGTTGCTCGCTACCCAAGAGGTTGTTTAGCAAAGTCGTTTTTCCGACCCCTGACGACCCGAGCAAACAGTATGTTTGGCAAGGAATTAGAGCCTCTTTCACACCATCAATGTTGTCGCCATTTAAACTACTAAAAGCTACTATCCTGACGTTAGGCGCAATCTCTGTAATGCTTTTCTTGAGCTCATCCACTTCACTTTGAGAAACCAAGTCGCATTTACTTAAGAGAACAACAGGAGTGATGCCGCCTTCATTCACCATCACCAAATAGCGTTCCAATCTTCTAAGATTAAAATTGTAATCTGCGGATTGAATAATGAAGGCAACATCTATGTTTGCTGCAATTAATTGAAGATCAACTAACTTACCGGCAACCTTCCTTTTTAACAGAGTTTTTCTTGGTATTACGCCATGAATGATTGCATGAGTATCTTCGTCATAAAAGTCTGCATATACCCAATCTCCGACTGTGGGCAAGTCAGTAGACGAGTCGGCTGTGTAGAAAAGATGTCCTGATAATTCTGCAAAAACATCCATCTCACCGTTAGAAATAACATATCTGTTCTTGTGTACGGCAACGACTCGAGCGACTTCATGAATTTCGGTTTGAGTTGTATCGAGTTGTTCTTGAAACCAGTCATCAAAGCCAACCTTTTTAAGAGTATTTGTCATTCTACGTGCCCATTGAAATACTGTTTAAACTGTTGCTCTAGTTGTTTTCGGCTTGTCATGCCGCTGGCTTTGACCAAACTTTCCCAAGCGGGATTTTGTAGCACGCGCTTTATCCAAAGCGCACGAAGAGGCGCTTCCATTTTTTGTAGAACATCTACATTGGACAGTGTCCATTGTCGTAATGGGTAAGACACCGCTTCAAAGGGTTGGTTGGTTAAATAACCTTCAGGGAAATCCGATTTTGGCAGCGACGCTTTTGCTAAAACACTCAAGACCAAGTCCACAGATAGTGTTTGGAAACTGTCTGTCAGCAACCATGCAAACTGTTGAATGAAAGCGGCATGTTGTGCAGTGACTCGTTCGCTCAATTCATGGCAAAGGGGCAGCGCCATCAATAACGAATGGGTGCCACTGGCTTTGTCACGCTTCTGCCCCAAATGCAATGCGGTAAATCCATTTTGATGCCAAAAATCTACCAGGTTGGGGGTGGCGCCAAAACTGGTAGTGATGGCGTTAATATCCGCAGAATGCTGTTTTACACTGTTGATAAAGTGAGAGAGTAGCGCGGTGCCGATGCCTTGAGATTGGTTGTCGGGTTGCACGGCAAGGCGGACGATTCGAAGTGTTTTATCAGCCAACCAAGCATCATTAGCGGTTTGCTGTTGCATGAGTTGCGGGAACAAATGCCCTTGTTTTCGACCTTGGTTTTCAAAAGGCAAATTGCCTTCTTCCAAGGCAAACAGCACGCCGAGAATCTTGTCTTCCTGTTCTGCAATATAAAGATGCTGATTGGGCGTTTCGAGCAGTTGCATCAAGTCATTCGGCGCAGTTTGGTAGTGGGCGAATGTCAGCAGTTGGAAAAGTTGTGATAACTTGGTTCGGTCGACTATCAATTCCTCAACGGAGATGGCTCGATAACTTAAATCGCCTGTATTGATTTGCGAGGTTTCGGTTTCGTTAGGGTTGTCATCAAGCGTGGCGAACAACAGGCATTGATTGAAGACTTTTTCCAGAGGGTCGCCATCCGCCCAACGAATCGGGTGATGGAGTTTGGCGGTTTTGGTTTGCGGATAGTGCGCTTTGAGTGTGGATAAGAATCTCAGCGTAAAACCACGGCCGGAGCCTTCATAGCCTTGTTGTGTGGTGGCGAAAATCAGGCGATTATGCTGCGTTGCCAAGGTCATGAGAAGCGGCAGGGGTAGGTGTGCGGCTTCGTCCACCATCAATAAATCGTAGTAGGATTCAGTCCTCGCCGCCAGTTCATCCGGTGCGATGAATTGCAGGTTTTTACGTGCGGTTGTCAACTTGTTACCCTGTTGTACTTCCATCTCGAAGCAGACCCAACCTGGCTGATTTTCAATCATGCGGATGGTGTCTGAATACTCTTCTATCAATTGATTCAGCGTTTGAACTGCACCTTGAAATAGGGCTTGGGTTTGATCTAATCGCGCGGCAGTGATGGCAATGGTTTGTTTGCCCTGCTGTAACAGTCGTATCGCCGCAACACCCAACAGTGTCGATTTGCCGCGTCCTCTATCGGCAGTGAGTACCAATGGGCGGTGGCGATGACCGAAGGCGACGGATTGAATTTGTTCCCACGTGGTTTGCTGATCTTCAGTGAGTTGCAAGGCCGGTTTGTCAGGAGAAACATTTGCCAATGGTGTAGCGCTTGGCAATGTTGGCAGTGTTGAGTCTTGTGAAACCCATAGCACTTCTTGCTGCTCTGCATGTGTTTGAAGACCATCCCAGAAAAAGCGATTAAAGCCTTTCAGGCTGTCTTCCAGCGTGAGTGGATAACTTAAAAATCTGGCATTCGCCGGGTTGGGCAGCGCACACCAGTCGGCAGGTAAACTCAGCCAGCAAATGCCGCCGGCGCGAATCATACCACCGGCTTGCCCGAGCGCATTGGCATCCAAACCCTGTTCGCCACTGAAAATGACAAAGTCGGTTTCTTGTCCGAGCTTATGCGGTAGGGTTTTAGTGGTGACGGCTTCGGTGTGCTCAAAAGCTGGGGCTTCATTAGGTTGTATCACTTCCAAACCGGACAGATTCGGGTGGTGTTGTGCCAGTGCCGTTAAGGCTTGATTGATGGTTGCGTGTCGCCACTTGGCATCCCCAATCAATACCACACAAGCGCGATGTCGCTGCTGGGCTAGATGATTGTGCAGGTCACTACACCAGCGAAGCCAGTTTTCGGTAAAAGGGGTTGAGGTGCGAGTGTCTGACATGGCGTTTGTTAGTTGACCTGAAAAGTGATTCGGGTATGCGTTGGAACATAGTCGAGAACGATTTTATCGCCTTTTCGAGCTTTAATGACCTGAATCTGCAAGGTTTGTCCATCGATAAAGCGAGTTTTGATTTGTGTATATCTTGGTGTCCGGGTCTTGAGCTGACTTTCACGCGGCGCTTTGCAGGCGTGTGGTTCAAAGTAGATATGATGAATTTCACCTACTTTGATTGGCAATGGCGTGTGATTGCCTTGCGACGAGCGGAAGCGTGTCAGATGGCTGAGTTTAGGCGTGTAAAAGCGCCAATGGTGTGTGGTGATTTGCCCGGCTTCGCGGGTTTGTACTTCTGCAAGATACTCGGCATTCCAATCCAGTCGGAGTTTTGGAAACAACGCATACCATTCCGGTTTCTTGCCGCGGCTTTCATGGTTTGGGTCGTTGAGGTTGGTCATGGTGCGCTCGATCTCAACGGGTGTTTTTTGTTGTCCTTCCACTCGGTAGAGTTTGAAGCTGCCTTTAACAAACTCGATGCGTCCCCAATAAATCGGGTTGATTTGAATGTGCACCGGGTAGCCGGATGCATCACACTCCGGAAGCGGGTCAGGCATTTCTTCATAAAACACTGGGGGAACGGTGCTACCGTCCTGCGGCCAGATAATCCACTTCGGATTCTGATGGGCGATGGTATAGCGAGCGCGGTCGAAAGACTGTTTGGGAATCATCACATTGCCGCGACAAATACCTTTATAGGCCAGTTCGCCGGGACGAGGGTCGATAGGGTTTTGGCAAAGTTCCGCCAATTTCAGGTTGCTGGTTTCAGCGGTGAAAGCAGATGAAACCGAATTGGCACCGGGTTTTTTGCCATCAACACGGTAAACCCCAGTACCGATTTGATCTATTGTCATATCCAGTAAGCCGAGGCGGTGATAGATGGCGGACATCAAGTCATCGACAAAAGGCTTTGCACTGTCTCGGTTGAAGCTGATGACTTCATTCACGCCGGCAGGATAACCCACTGCATAGGCTCTGTCGGAGGGTGTTTTGCCCGTAAATTCTGCCAGGTTGGGGGTCTGCACATGTTGTTGTATGTTGTTGACGACGCAATAGCGGGAGTGATTAAGGGCTGCTTCTCCGAGTTTTTCGTTCGATTGCAATGGGTTTAAACCTAGTTGGTGGCGAATCTGATTGATATAACGCAATGCATTTTCGGCAATGCGTTCACTAGGTAGAGCTTTGTGTGGCGGTGCAACGACTTCTTTGGGTGCTTGTTCAACTTTACCCGGTTTGCTGAGAAATTCCGGCGGCGTCAGCAATAGCAGGAACAGCTGGTACATCAAAAAAAGCAGTGCCAGTATGAGGATGAGGAGTTTAAGCAGTCTCATTAGGAATTCAATTTACCGAACTTGATTACAACCATTCAGACAAAGGTTTTGGCTTGCCGAGATAATAGCCTTGACCATAAGTGATACCGATTTCGGTCAGGACTTGCAGGTCTTGTTCAGTTTCGACATATTCCGCTACGGTTTTTTGGTTACGCAGTGCGCTGATTTCCTGAATATAGCGGATAACGGCTTTGTCCGACGGATCGGTATGCATGTCTTTGATGAAGCTGCCGTCTATTTTTACCACGTCAAAAGGTAAGCTTTTCAGGTACTCAAACGAAGACATCCCAGTACCGAAATCATCCAGCGCCAAGCCAATGCCGAGGTTCTTACAATACTGGATAAACTGCGCCGCTTGATTGAAGTTGCCGATGGCGGAAGTCTCGGTGATTTCCAGTTCGAGTTTTTGCCAAGGGAAGTGGAAGGTGGTGACCGCCTGTTTGAGTTTTGCCTGAAAGTCGGGATGGTTCAAACTTGAACCAGCTAAATTGACGTGCGCCAGATGCAGGTTTTCCAAATGTTGGGGATGCGCGCTCACGGTTTCGATAAAGTGCCAGAGTACATAGCTGTCGATTTCGCTCATCAACTGGTAGCGTTCCGCTGTGGGTAGGAACCTATCCGGCGGGATGATATTGCCTTCGCCATTACGTAAACGTAGCAGGATTTCATAGCCGAATTGTTGGCTGGCAGCGTCGTCTTCCTGTAGCGGAACAATGGCTTGGGCGTATAGCTCGAATCGTGCCGCATTGCCAGAGCCATCATTGGCAAGCGCTTCTTTGACCATATTGGCGGTTTGCAACTCTTGGTTGTAAAGTGCGGCTTTTTTGTCGTCCAGCTGGAAGATATGTAGTTTATTGCGCCCCAAAGATTTCGCGGTGTGGGTTGCTGATTCCAGTGCTTTGATGAGCTCTTCCAAGGTGTATTCATTCGGTTTGAAAACCACCATACCGAGCGATGCCGAAACCGAATGAGCTTCACCCTGCCAAGTGAAGCGGAAGTCTGACAGGATGTCGAGTAGCCCGTTGGCAAGGAACATGGCTTGCTGCTCGGAATATTGAGGCAGTAGCAGATAGAAGATGTCGCTTTCGACCCGCCCGATCATGGTATCTTTTGGCAGGTGCTGTAGACAGTGCTGCGACACCATTTTCAACAATTCATCGCCAGCCTGATGTCCTGCAGAGTCGTTAATCAAACGGAACTGATCAATATCAATGGAAATAATGGTGTGGTAGCCAACGCTGTCGTCCTGTAGGCAAGCTTGGATTTTTTGTTCGAGATAGTAGCGGTTGAACAACCCTGTTAACGAATCGTGCTCGGACTGGTAGCGCATTTGTTCGGTGGTGGATTCGATTTTCTGAATCATCTGATTGTAGCCATCGAACAACTTGCCGATTTCGTTTTGTGAACTGGTCTCTACGGTGTAGAAGCGATTGCGCACGACATCGTTTTTTTGCATGGAATCCGCAAGCAAACTGAAAGGTTTGTTGTAGCTTCGGCTGATCCACCAAGCCAGTGCCAAGGCAAAAATGAGTTCAAGCGGCAAAGCCAGTATCAAGAAAATCAGGTGTTTTTCGATTTGGGTTGAGAAGTCTTCCATGTCGATAACGTAAGCTACTGAACCAAAACGATGTCCGCCTTCTTCCAGAGGATGTCTGACATAGAGATCAACGCCGGAAAACTGTGGGGTCTCGGTACTTTTTGCAATCAAATCATGGTAATGATGTGTGCCGTGGCGATAGGTGTAAATGGCTTTGTTGTCGTTATCAAACAGTACCACTCTGTCTATTTGCTGGAACCCTGAGAGCGTGAAATTCAAGTCGGAATAGGTGTCGGCGTTGTTGGAAAGCATGCCTTCCAATAAGTCATGTTTTAGAGCGGTGTTGATTTGGTCTGAGAGTTCAATAGCGAGATTCTGGCGTTGTTTTTTATCCAACCAGAAGGCAACGCCCAACGAACTGATAGCAACGGTAAAGGTAACGACCGAGATGAGAACCATCAACTGGAATTTGATGCTGAGTTTGCGCCACATATCGGTTTAGTTGCTCCGTTCTTGCGTCATGGTTTCAGGTCTAATTTTCGTTATCTTTAGAGAAAGAAGGGTTTGCAATTGGCAGTGCCAAATCGTTGCCCCACTGTTTCCAAGAGGCATCGTAGTTGGCGACATCATACCCCAGCTCTCTGAGAGCAAAGTAGTTGGTTGCCGAAATACGCCCGATGGCACAGTAGATAATGACTTTCTTGTTTTTAGGAATGTCCGAATAGACTTTTTCCAACGCATTTACCGGCTGAAAACTTGCCATGTGGTTTTCAAGTTTCAAGTTGTGCGAGGCGGGAATGCTGATAGCCGTAGGAATATGCCCGAATCGTTTGGCAGAAGATTGTTCGCCTAAATACGCCGGTAAAGGACGGGCGTCGATAATCAAGTCATTGGGATTTTTGGTGGCTAACAGTGTTGAAAATTTGGTGGCGAGTCGTTGGTGTTTTACCTCGGCGATGTACTTGCTTGGCGTGACAAACGGTACGCGATCTGTGGTCGGATAGCCTTTATTGGTCCAATAGTCATAGCCGGTACTGAGCACTTTTACCTTTTGCAGACCATAGACTTCCAGCGTCCAAAATAACCTCGCAGCATCGACCAGTGCGCCGTCGTCGTAAATAATGACAGGGGTGTGAATGTCCAATCCAAGCTTGCGGAACAAGGTTTGCGCTTGATTGGGCTCGATGACCTGTCCGTTGGTTTTCTTGTGTGCATAAGTCCAGTTGACCGGAAAGTTCAGCGCACCGGGAATATGGTCTTGTTGGTAGAGTGCTTCCGAGCGGGCATCCAGCACCACGGCAGTCTGATGTTGTTGCTCAATGGCGGTTACCAAGGTGGAAGCATCTACACGAAGTGAGTCGTCAGCTGCATGTGCGGAAAAAGACAGAAAGCCCGCTAAGGCCAGAATAAACCAAGTGCTAAAAATTTTTGCGAACATAGCCGTAACCAAGGTTTGTTGTTTGTGCAGAAAACGCAATAATTTCCTGACAAAATATAATATATTTCAAGTATATCGGCATATGGTTTAAGATTCAATCTGAGTGGATGAGGTTAATCATCACTCGATGAAAATACAATAAAATAAAGTAAAAACGGATACATAAGCCGTTGTACTGAGCAATCAGTCAGAGGGAGGGTTGGAAATGACATGGGGAATCAGTTACAACAATGTGTCGTTGATGAAAGGGATGGAGGGATTGCATCTCTTCAACGAGGCAACCGTCATGGAGGGGCAAAGCATATGAAATGGTTAATGAAAATGATGACAGCCATTGGATTATGGATGGTGATTGGTCAGTCAGCGTTTGCTGCTGTTGGTGAAAGCGCGTTGAGCATCAACCACTATGAGGCGAAAAACCCTGTTGCACAGGTACTGTGGATACCATCGGAATATGGTTTGTTGCCGCAAGAGAAGAAGCTGGCGAAGCAACTGCAAAAAAAAGGTGTTTCCGTGCTGATGCCGGACTTGTTCGACAGTTACTTTTTACCGGCCGCCCCCAGTAGTATGACGAAAATCCCACCGGCAGTGGTTGCGAATCTGGTTGAAAAATTGCGATACGATCACCCTGAATTACCTTTGTTTGTCATTGCGCCGAATCAAGGCGCGGCATTGGCGGTTAAAGCTTTGGTGAAAGTCGAGCAGTCGCCTGTGCAGAATCTCGGGTTGATTCTGCTAAATCCGAATCTTTATGTGAAAACACCTGATGCAGGGAAAAGTGCCGAGTACTGGTCGAGTGTCCTGCAACTCAATTTACCGGTGGTGGTACTACAAGCAGAGTTGTCGCCTTGGCACTGGCATTTAGAGTCGTTAAGTCAACGTTTGTCACACGGTGGATCGGATGTATTCATCAAAGTGATTCCGAAAGTTCGTGATCGTTATTATTTTCGCCCGGATGCGATGAGTATTGAGCAGCAGACCGCAGCTCACTTAGCGACGGATTTAACCAATGCCATGCGATTGCTTTCCAGCTATTTGGCGGAATCGCGTCAGGCGGGAACCAATGGTACCGTTTCTTTGTTGGCAAAAGAGCAGGCGGCTGAACATCTGGAAGCTCAAGCAGAAGCTGAACATGAGGTAACGCCGCCGACAGATGATGCGCTTCCTGTCTATAAAGGTGAGCAGAATCGACGATTAGTGTTGCAGGACATGGATGGTAAAACCATCAATCTAAAAAACTATCGCGGCAAAGTGGTGTTGTTGAATTTCTGGGCGAGCTGGTGCCCGCCTTGTGTGCATGAGATGCCTTCAATGGCGGCGTTGAAAACACGTCTAAAAGGGCAGGATTTTGAAATTCTTGCGGCGAATCTGGCGGAAGACAAGGCGGCGATCAATACTTTTGTGAAGAGCCACCCGGTCAACTTCCCTATTTTGCTCGACCCAAAAGGTTCGGCGGTGAAAGAGTGGAAAGTTTTCGCCTATCCAAGCTCTTATCTTATCGACAAAAAAGGGCAAATTCGTTATGCCTTGTTCGGAGGGTATGAATGGACCAGTCCAGCGGCGATGCATGCCATTGAACAACTGCTTAAAGAGTAAATTAAGAGTGGTTCATGGCCAAGGTGTCTGATGACGGGTTCGACTTTCTCAACACTGAGGATGCGGTTCCGCCGGTAACGGATGCCTTGAGTTTCGCCGATACTTTTGAAACTGCAGGTTTGGCGGACAGTTTGTCTGACGGGGTGTCAGGCTTTTATGCTCTGTCCTCCCCCGTCGATGCGTTAGCGGCACGTCTATTGATGATCGACCGCGCAAAAACGCGCCTTTGTCTGCAATATTATCTCTTCAAAGAAGACATGATTGGCGCGTTGTTGATTGACCGCTTGCTGAAAGCCGCCGATCGAGGTGTCGAAATCCAGTTGTTGCTGGATGACCTTCAAGGCGCAAGGCGCGGCGCATCGTTTGCGTTGCTGGCGAACCATCCCAAAGTCGAAATCCGTCTGTTCAACCCCAATCTGTTTCGTGGCCTATTCCGCGGGTTGGTGCTGCTGTTCAATATGGAGAAGCTAGGTCACCGCATGCACAACAAAGCGATGGTGGTTGATGGAGAAGTTGCGTTGTTTGGTGGGCGCAATATCGGTACCGAATATTTCCTATCCGATGAAGAGCGCATGTTTCTCGATTATGACGTAATGGCATTCGGTCCAATCGGGTTTCAAGTTCAGCTTGCTTTCGATACCTATTGGCAAAGCGGTGAATCCAAGGCGATGAACCAGCTCGACGCCGCGCTGTATACCATCAAAAACCATCAGCGCAATCGCTGGCGTCATCAGCAAGCCATCTCGCATTTTGATGCGATGCCGATTGCCGAGTTGTTAAAACAAAGTCCCTTACAAAACTTTTCAAATAAGTTGCCATTGGAATTGGCGCATGCTGATTTGCTGGTCGATCCACCGGAAAAAATCAATTCATACTATATGGAAAAGCTGAGTTTGGCTTATCAACTCAGCCATGAAATTGACGTGGAAAAGTCTTTGACGCTGGTTTCACCCTACTTCATTCCCACTCAGGAAGGGTTGGATAGATTTCGCCGTTACCGAGAGCAGGGAGTGAAGATTCGAGTGTTGACCAACTCACTGGCATCCACCGACGTGACTTTGGTTTACTCCGCTTATCAGCATTATCAACAGTCTTTGTTGGAAATGGGGGTGGAACTGTATGAACTGCGTCCCAAAGGATGGCTGAAAAGTTGGACGCAGGCGCTACTTGCCAAACTTCATTGGTCGGATTCTGAGTGGTTGCAATCACACCAATTGTTTCAATACTGGCACCGCCATCAGTTGTCGTTGCACACCAAATTGGCGGTGATTGATGATCGCTATCTGCTCACCGGTTCTGCCAATGCCGACCCACGCTCACGAAAGCTCAATACAGAAATGCTTGCCATCATTGATAGCGAAGCCATGGCGAGTCAGGAAACGGCGCAATTGGAATCGGTGTTGTCCGGAGATATTTTCTACAAACTGGCGTTGGAAGATGGGGAAGTGGTTTGGCACTATGAAGAAGATGGACAACAAAAAACCGCAATCAGCCCGCCGGAAGCCAGTCATTGGCGTAAAATAACGACAAAGATGATGGGTTGGTTGCCGATAGAAGGTTATTTGTAGAGGAGAAAAGACGATGCGAACATTCCCCAAATTGTTCTTATTATCTCTTGTATTTGTTGCGTTTTCGGTGGCGAATGTCGCACAGGCGGATGACTGGCAACTGAAAGAAGCGACTGATTTCTCAGTCTTGTCGGCGCAGTCGAAAAAAGACCATCTGCCAATCGCCATCTATTTCAATATGACAAAAATCAACGCGAGCAAAAGACTGAAAGACATGGCGATTCTGCCCATGATTGAAAACGGTATTTTTGACGGTTATGTGCACATGGTGCAAATCACGGTGGATGAACCGGACGAAACTATCAAAGACTTCTATGGTGAGCCGGCGAAGCCGAAGTTCTTTCAGGAAATGTACAATGTAACGTCTATTCCAAGCATCGTTTTCGTGGATGCCGACGGTAATGAAATCAGCAAACGCATGACGAACTCAGGTGCTTACGATTATGTGCCTTACTACCTGAAACAGCGCATCAACCAAGCGCTGAAAGAGCTTGGCAATAAAAAACGTTACGATCTTCAGTAAAATCTACCAGGTTGGAGGTGAAGTATGGGCATGCATTGGGACTTTTCTTTAATACTCGGCATCGTGTTTTTGTTTGTGATTGCCCTGATTATGTACTTCACCAAAAACCGCTGAGTAAACGGTCAGAATCTGCCAGGTTGGGTTCTACCAACCAAGATGTTTAATAAGTCAAAAGTTGGGTTGGCGGGTCAACCTGATTGCCTTGCATATTGTTCAAACGGAACCACCCGGTGATGCTGTAGCGAGATTGCAGCGTCGGCAAAACTTCATGTAATATCTCTTCACTCATAAAGACGGCCAGCGTTCCGAAGTAAGGGGAAACCAGCGTCGGCTGGGTATCTTCTTCATCTTTATAAATCACTAACTCGCCACCTTTACCCGGCTGCCATTCTGGGTTTAGATACAACACGGTGGTGACGATACGAGTCGCTTGCCCACGGAAGCTGTCGTAGTGTTTTTTGTAGAAGTCGCCCGGTTGATAAAGTGCGAAGTGACATTCGTATTCAAACAACCCTAAAAATAATTCGCGATTGAGGCGGAACTGTAAGTCCGCCATTTTTGCCAAATAAGCCTGCTGCGTTGGAGTGGAACCATCCAACCATTTGATTTTATCACGTCGAATATCACGATTGAGCTGATGCTCATCGCCACGTCCTATCCCTGCACGTTTCAACTCACCTTCTTGGTGATGTTCGCTGGCTTCTTCCAACAGGGCTTGGCAGAGTTCCGGTTCGATGGCGTTCGGCCAGACATACCAACCTTTTTCGACTAGGTTGTCCAGCAAGTCATTGATCGATGCTTCGCTTTCCGGGCTGGCAGGGTCAAAAGGCACTAAGGCATCGGGTTCTAGAGCGGAGGAATGCATGTTGTAACCTTCTAAAAAACGCGTTGCACGCTTAGGTTGATGGGGAAGTCAGAGGGAAAATAATGGTGTTTCCCCTGAAGCGAATTATCTTGCGCTTCAGAAAGGAAAGCAATCAAAATCTACCAGGTTGGGTTTACTTGTCAGCGAAAATGGCCTGGCTGCGTTCTTTGATTTCGTGATTGAGAATTCGGTCGTTTTCGCTGTAGTCCATAGGCACTTCGATGACATGTATGCCGCCATCTTCAAAGCAGTTTTCTAACTTTGGAATCAGTTCTTCTGCTTTATGGATGCGATGCCCAATAGCGCCGTAGCTTTGAGCGTAAAGCACAAAATCAGGATTGTTCAAGTCCAGCCCGAAATCCTCAAATCCCAAGTTGGCTTGCTTCCATTTAATCATGCCAAAGGCATTGTCATTGAGAATCAGCACCACCAAGTCGAGTTTAAGACGCACGGCGGTTTCCAGCTCTGCGGAGTTCATCATGAAACCGCCATCACCGCAAATGGCGATGACGCGTTCGTCCGGGTTGACAAGTTTGGCGGCAATTGCGGAAGGCAGTCCGGCACCCATGGTCGCCAAAGCGTTGTCGAGCAAGACGGTGTTGTGACGATAAGCAAGGTAGTTGCGGGCAAACCAAATTTTGTAGATACCGTTGTCGAGCGCAATGATGCCGTTATCCGGCAAGACGCTACGTACATCGTGCACCAGTCGCTGCGGATAGATAGGAAAACGGTCGTCTGTCGCGCCTTCTTGTAAGTTTTCGTCGATGAGAATTTTTTCTTCAAAGAAGTTTTTGAAGTCCCAATGGATTTGGCGCTCTATTTTTTCTTTGATTTGGTAAATCGCATTGGCAATGTCGCCGGTCACTTCGGCTTGCGGGAAATAAACCGGATCGACGGAGGCGTTGGTGTAGTTGATGTGTATTACTTTGAAGCCGTCCGGTTTCATGAAAAAGGGCGGTTTTTCAACAACGTCATGACCGACATTGATAATCAAATCCGTGCTACGGATGGCAGCATGGACAAAGTCGTTGTCGGACAAGGCAGCGCATCCTAAATAAAGGTGATGGCGCTCATCAATGACGCCTTTGCCCATTTGGGTGGTGAAAAAGGGGATGCCAGTTTTATCTATGAACTGGCGTAGCATTTTTCCTGATGTTTTACGATTGGCGCCTGCGCCGACCAGAATCAAAGGTGATTTCGCTTTTTGAATCATCTCCACCGCTTTTTCCACGGCTTTGTTCTCGGCTAGTGGACGACGATGTGTACTGTGTTCAATGATCTGTGCACCGGTTTCTTCAATGGCGATATCTTCCGGTAGCTCAAGGTGCGTTGCTCCGGGTCTTTCGGTTTGTGCCACGTCGAACGCTTCACGAATACGTGCAGGAATGACCTGTCCGCTGGTGATTTGACAGGAGTATTTGGTGATGGGCTCCATCAGGTTCACCACATCGATAATCTGAAAGCGTCCTTGTTTACTGCTCTTGATAGGTTTCTGCCCGGTAATCATCACCATTGGCATGGCACCGAGGTTGGCATAAGCGGCGGCGGTGACAAGATTGGTTGCGCCCGGTCCAAGTGTTGACATGCAAACGCCTGCTTTACCAGTCAAACGACCATAAGTGGCTGCCATAAAGCCGGCGGCCTGTTCATGACGGGTGATGATGAGTTGGATGGGGCTGTGTTTCAAAGAGTTGAGGACATCAAGATTTTCTTCACCGGGAATACCGAAAATATATTCCACGCCTTCGGCCTCGAGTGCTTTGACAAATAAATCAGATGCTTTCATTAGTGCCACCCTTCCTTTGGTGTTGTGCGAGCTTTCATCTTAAAACAGCGGGAGAAATTTTCAAGCTTTTACGTCAAGAAGGTCGGGTGATTTTACTAATTCTTTTATAGGCGAATTTGATTACATTTTTAAATCCAAGAAGCGTATGATAAATATCAAATCGTTTTCTGCACAGTAGGTAGAACAGGCAGATGCATTCTAAATCATCAACCTTAATGAGATGGATTTTCAAGGAGGAACGTCATGTATCATCATCCGGGAAATCGTCCAGTGAATTTGAATCTGGCGGCGTTTCGTTTTCCTTTGAATGCTTATATCTCGATTTTGCACCGCATTTCCGGTGTGTTGATGGTCGCTGGCTTGGTGGTTGGGCTCTGGTGGTTGAACGAGCTTATTCTCTTTCCCGAAAATTTTTCCGATAACTTGGCATTGAGCCGTTCTCTGTCAGGTCAGATTTTATTGTTCGCATGGTTGAGCGGGCTTTGGTTCCATTGGTTGGCGGGCGCAAAGCATTTGCTGGCGGAACATGATTTTCTCGGTCTTTCAAGTTGTCTGGCAAACGCCACACTGGGGAGCAAGATTCTCCTGACGGTATTTGTGGTAGGTGAAGTCATTTTTGCCTGGTTGTTTTGGGGAGGCAGTTTATGATGATGCTTTCCGGCGCTAAAGCACACCTTTGGCAACGCGTCAGCGCGGTTTATCTGTTTTTCTACTTCCCATTTGCCATCGCTTACCTTTCACAATTTCATTTCGAAACTTATCAAGTTTTACAGTCTGCATTGACCAATCCCTATTTCACACTACCGACTTTTTTGGGGTTGGCGATGGTGATGGTGCATATCTGGATTGGTGTCAGGGATGTCGTCATCGACTATTTGCCGCGCAAACTGGTGATGATGAAACTGGTTGGTTTCGGCATTTTTTGGTTGGCAGTGATGCTGGATTTGATTTACCTCGCCATGACGCTGATTGGTCGTTAATTTATTCGTTGGGAAAAACACATGACAAACTTGGACGCCATAGATACTTTTCATTTTGATGTGGTGATTGTCGGTGCCGGTGGCGCGGGCTTGCGTAGTGCATTGGAATTGTCTAAATCCGATCAGCAGGTTGCCGTGGTTTCCAAGGTGTTCCCGACCCGTTCGCACACGGTCGCCGCGCAAGGGGGGATCAACGCCGCGTTGGGCAATATCACCGAAGACAATTGGCACTGGCACATGTACGACACCATCAAAGGGTCGGACTATCTCGGCGATCAGGATGCGATTGAGTTCATGTGCCGAGAGGCGATAGAGATTGTTCGGGAGCTGGAACATTTTGGTGTGCCTTTTTCGCGAACCGATGAAGGTAAAATTTATCAACGTCCTTTCGGTGGGCAAAGCCGACATTTCGGTGAGTCGCAAGCAACACGCACCTGCGCCGCTGCCGACAGAACCGGGCACGCTATCCTGCAAACGCTGTATCAACAAAATATCCATGCCGGGACGTCCTTTTTTGATGAATATTTTGCGATAGATTTGGTATTGGACGACGAAGGCAATGTTGGCGGTTTGGTGGTGTTGAACATCCAGACCGGACAAGTCCAGTTGTTGCGTTCTCATGTGGTGATGATCGCCACTGGGGGCGCTTGCCAGTTATTCAAAACCAATACCAATGCCAAGATCAACACTGGGGATGGTCTGGGCATGGTGTTGCGTGCCGGATTGCCGTTGCAAGATATGGAGTTTTGGCAGTTTCACCCGACAGGTGTTGCCAATAAAGGGATGCTGCTTTCTGAAGCGGCACGTGGGGAAGGTGGCGTACTGCGAAATGCCGATGGCGAAGCCTTTATGGTCAAGTATGCGCCGCATGTGAAGGACTTGGCGTCTCGTGATGTGGTGGCACGCGCGATTGCTATAGAAGTGAAAGAAGGTCGCGGATGCGGACCAAAGAAAGATCATGTGTTATTGGATTTGACGCATATCGACGCCGAGGTGATCAAAAAACGCCTACCGGGGATTCGTGACATTGGTTTGACGTTTTTGGGGTTGGATATGTGCGATGCCGCGATTCCGGTGTATCCAACTGCGCACTATATGATGGGCGGTATTCCCACCAATTTGAAAGGTCAGGTTGTTACTTTGGATGAAGTGGGCAAACCACAGTCGGTAAAAGGTTTGTATGCCGTTGGTGAATGCGCCTGCGTTTCGGTGCATGGTGCTAACCGATTGGGCGGTAATTCCCTGTTGGATATTGTGGTATTCGGGCGTGCCGCAGCCAAAGACATCGTGCATAACTTGGAAACCAAACCCGTCGATCACTTTGATAAAACTTTGAATCTGTCGAAAGCGGCGGAGCGCTTGAACCGTTGGGCTCAACCGCAGGAAAAAAATCATAAAACGGAAACTATTGCCGAAATTCGCCATGACTTGCAGGTAGCCATGCAGGTCGGTTGTGGGGTGTTCCGCAATGAGGAAAGTATGCAATCTCTGCTGAAAGAGCTTGAGGTGTTGCAGGATAGATTGGACTTGGTGCGTTTACATGACCACAGCAATGCGTTCAATCTGGAGCGCCTTGAAGCGTTTGAGCTGGAGAACTTGATGGGGTTGGCGACCGCCACGGTTTATTCCGCATTGGCGAGAACCGAAAGTCGCGGTGCACACTCTCGAGTGGATTTTACCGAACGAGATGATGAAAACTGGATGAAGCATAGTCTGTACTTTTTGGAAAACCACCAGTTGCGATATAAGCCAGTTACCACCAAGCCGTTAACCGTTGAAACCTTCCCGCCAAAGGCGCGAGTCTACTAGTTCACAAGGAGAGAAGAATGGAATTTTTAATCGACCGTTTTAATCCTGAAGTGGACGAGAAACCTCATGTACAGCGTTTCGTGTTGGAAGACTGTGATATCGGCGGAGATATGATGCTACTCGGCGCATTGGAAAAATTGCGCGAGCAAGACCCGACACTGACCTTTCGCAGCTCTTGCAAAGAAGGAGTTTGCGGTTCGGACGGCATGAATGTCAACGGACAAAACCGCCTGAGTTGTATTACCCGTGTTTCCGAATTGACCTCGCCTGTGGTGATTAAGCCTTTGCCCGGTTTGCCGGTCATTAAGGATTTGGTTATCGATATGGAGCTGTTCTATCAGCATTATCGTGACGTCAAACCTTACCTGCAACCAGCACCGAAAGACCTGGATCATGAAATCCTGCAAACACCTGAGGAACGCGAAAAACTGGACGGCAGTTACGAGTGTATCCTTTGTGGTTGCTGTTCGACCAGTTGCCCGTCTTTTTGGTGGAATCCCGACAAGTTTCACGGCCCTGCGGCTCTACTGGCGGCACACAGATTTGTAGTGGATTCACGTGATATTACAACACGAGATCGTTTGGAAGCGTTGGACGATCCTTATAAAACTTTTCGTTGTCGCAATATCCAGAACTGCACCGCAAGTTGTCCGAAAGGCTTGAATCCAAGCCGCGCCATCAATGAATTAAAATCCATGATGTTGGCGAAACAGTTGGACTGAATGGAATTGCCATGTACCAATTGCTGACCCCAACCTGGCAGATTTTGACCGAGGAATTGCAGCGAAAAGCACTGGCGAACGCCTGTCGACGCGGCAATGCTGAAACCGAAGTGCTACTTAAGCCCTATGTCTCACAACTGAAGAATGAAGATGAACGTATCCTGTTTGCCCGGCTATTGGAGCAGGAAGATCAAGCGCTGTTTGAATGGATGATGGATGAGATGCAAGCGCCGGATGAGTTTAGAGAGTTAATCCGTAATATCCGACGCCATTATTTGCAGGTTGAAGGCTCGTTTTAATCCGGCTTGTGTTTTTTCAATGCGGCATTCAGCTGCTTTAGCCAGTCTTCCAAAATCGTTGCCCCTCTGTCCTGAGCCTTTTGAATTAATGTCGCCATACTGGTGTTTTCCTCACCGAATGTCAGTATTGCGATTTGGCGCAAACGCACCAAGTGTTTATACTCAAGAAAGGGGTTGATGCTAAAGGTGCTGAGTTTGGTTAAGATGACATAATTCAATGTGCGTCGCCAGATATCCGGGGAGAGATTGAATCGCTCTTCAAGTGCAGGGTCAAGTCCTTCGAGCCGCATGGTCACCAGTTCATCAAGCAGATAATCACGAAAAAGTGCCCTGCCTGCTTCTCTTGCCGGTATAGGCATTTCGTTCATGAAAGTCAGTTCGATGGTTCTGAGGTTGAAGATTCTTGCAAACATATCGTTACCTAGAGAGTGATGTCAGGGCAACGATAGAGTTGTTGCAGTTCGATTTGACGTTGAATGATATTTTGGTCTTTTCCATTCGGAAAATAATAATCAACAGCATTACATTCTGTTTCTTCACCATGCATAGTGGCGGAACGGACAATCGTTGCTGATAATTTTAATGTTTCATTGGTATCGGCAAAATACAGCAGCACGTTTACCTTGCACCCCAAAGGAAACCGTTTACTGGATTTGATTGCGAGTCCACTGGCGCTGATGTCGACATCTTTTGTGGGCGCTTTTCTGGCGGTTTTTAGCGGTTGTAAATCATTCAGGTATTCAATGTAGGCATTGATGTGCAAGTCTAAATATCTTGCCAGATAAAACAGCGCTTGAGCTAACGGTACTTGTTTGAATTTCGGTTTGCTGAAACTGGCGATGGTGTTGTCCAGCTCGAAATCAGTTTGGAAATCCATGGTTGAGACAAACTTGCCCGGCGATGATTTTTTTAGACTGAAAACCAAATTTTGCGCATAGGATAGGAATTTCTGATTCATTTGGTCAAAGTAATAAAAAGTTTTCGGTGCGGGTTCTTGTAGCGCGAAAATCTTTTGAAATCCGGTAAACAGTTTCTGCAGGATGACAGGGTCTTTTGGGTCACTGAGTTCGGGATTTTTTCCCTGTTGAGCAGCTTTGATGACTTCGCCAAAAGTATCAATCAAGTCGACCGCTTCAATGAAGACAGGGTCGAGAATGTCTTTTTGTTCTTGAATGCGTTTGACCCAATGCCAAACATCAAGCTTGGTTTGTTGAATCTTTTTTTCAACAGATGGTGGAAAGTAATTAATTCCCAAAGCATAGATATCTAGACTACGAATAGGAGTGTCTGGCGTAATGTGGACCTGAATAGACATGTTAATTCTAGGAAAACGTCTAGATTCCCCTTTTTCAAACCAATAGCCCATGTCACCTCACTTAATGTATTACTTCCTAAGATTGTACAAAAGTGTTTGTCGGCTTGCCCGACTATCTATGGGCTTTGAATGCTTATTGTGTGGTTTGAAGAATTTATTCAAAAAGTCTTTTGGAAGGGCGTTAACTTTTCTTTTTGGCGATAGCCGTTTTCAACTGTTTGAGCCAATCAGCCAAAATCGGCGCATGCTCTTGAACTTTTTTAATCAGCTGTGAGGTATTGGCTTTGGGTTCATCTAACGACAAGGCAGCGACTTTCTGCAGTCCGACAAGGTGTGCAGCGGTCAGTTGTGAGTGAATGGTGAAGCTACTGAGCTTGGTGAGGATAACGTAATTAAGTGTCAGCTCCCAAATCTCAGGAGCAAGTTTAAAGCGAGTTTCCAAGTCTTTGTCTATCTGCGCTATGCGCATATTGACTAGTTGATCCAAGCGATATTCTCGAAAAAACAACAGACCTACTTTTCGGGCGGAAAATGGCAGGGCGTTCATATAGAAAGCTTCGACAGGTCTTTGCTTAGCGCGGCTCGACATCATTTTATTTTCCTATAAGCCAAAAGCCAGACAACGGGTAATCTGAAATTGCTCCAGTTGTCGCTGGATTAAAGATTGGTCGGAGCTGGTCGGGAAATCGAAATCCAAGGCATTACACTCGGTCTGCTCTTTTGGGAGCGAGTTGCAACGAACGATGGTGGCTTTCAATTTGAGCACCTCGTCGGTCTCCGAAAAATAGAAGTTGGTTTCCACTTTCGAGTTCAGCGCAAAGCGTTTTGGTACATGGATGGCGATGCCACAGGCACTGACACTAGCGTGTTCCTTTTCCCATTGTTTCGGTAGTTTGACAGGTTGAAAGTCCTTCAAAAAATTTGTATAACCTTCTAGGTGCAAATTGATGTATCGCGCCAAGTAGTACAAGGATTGCGCTAACGGCACTTGCTTGAACTTGGGCTTTTCAAAGTTGGCGATGGTTTTATCAATATCGAATTCAGTTTGAAAGTTGGTATTCAAGGCAAACTGTGTCGGTGTTGATTTTTGCAGGCTTTGCACCAGATTTTCTGCATACACAAGAAACTTCTGATTCATCGAGTCGAAATACTGGAAAGTCTTCGGAGCCGGTTCCCTTAAAGTGTTGATGCCCAAAAAGCCGTTTTGCAAGTGTCGCAATGTGAGCAGTGTTTTTGGATTTGCTGCCGGGTTTTTGCCGATGCAAGCGCCCTTTATGACTTCGCCGAAGGTATCAATTAAATCGACTACCTCAATGAAAACAGGTTCCAGAATGTCTCGTTGCTCCTGAATATGTTTTATCCAGTGCCATAGGTCGAGTTTGGTTTTTTGAATTTTCTTTTCAACGGAGGGGGGAAAGTAATCAATGCCGAGACCGAAAATTTCTTTGTCTCTTATGGGCTTTGCAGGTGAGATATAAATCTGTACCGGCATTTCTATGCGTTGGAAACGCCTGGCATCGCCATTCTCAAACCAAAAACCCATGTTGACTCGCTTTTATTATCATTTACTAAATTGTACAAACAGTTCGTAAAATTGTCTAACCCCATAAAGGAGTTTTATCATAATTTTTACGCAGTTTTATTCAGTATCAACATGAATATTAGCGGATAGGAGATAAGTAGCGTTCCCGTTTTTTTTCTTTGATCTTGTCCAGCTCGACCAGAATCAAACTGTCGATGCAGTTGTTGAAGTCTGGATCAACGCTGAAATCGATGAATCGGCAACCGCCTGGCTCGCAGAGTTCTGCATACTGTTTGAATAGCGTTGGAACCTTTATGCCATATTCATCAAGAATCGTATTCAGCTTTTTATAGGCTTCTTTGTAGTCTCCAGTGAATTCGGTTTCCGCCAAGGTTTTGACCGATTCAGATACTTCAAACGGGCGCTTGCCAACGGCAAAGTCACGATCCGAGCCGAATTGCTTCTTGTAGAAAGCGACGATGATTTCTTTGGCTTCTTGAGAATAGGCGTCCGAAAGGCTGACAGGCCCAAACATGTACTTGATATTCGGGTTGTGGTTCACATAAGCGCCGATACCGTACCAAAGGTAATCTAAGCTGCGTTTACCCCAGTAACGAGGTTGTACGAAGCTGCGCCCCATTTCCAAGGCTTCCGGCAGAATCGGGTCGAACTCTGCTTTCAAGTCAAACAGGGTGGTGGTGTACAGACCTTTTTTACCTTTCTTTTCGAGAATATTGGCAACTTCCCCCATGCGATAAGCACCGACGATTTCCAGGTCTTCGTCATCCCAAAGCACAAGGTGTTTGTAGTCAGCATCATATTGATCCAAGTCCAGCGCATGCCCGGTACCCTCTTCAACGGTGCGGAAGGTCAATTCACGCAAACGACCAATTTCTCGAATGACCGGGGAATCCGCATCGTAGTCAAACAGGTAGATGATTTTACCGTCAGCGGTTTTCCCAAGAAGTTGACCATCTTTCAATGCCTTCTTCAGGTTTTTACGATCAACGGGGTGAGCGATGGTTTCCTCAATTTCAAATGGCAGCTTTTTCGCCGCTTTCTTTTGGTTATCGAGGCGATAAATATGTTTTCTCAGCAGTTGAGCCGCTTGTTTGTAGTTAAATCGACTGTTTTTGATAGACTTCCAAGGAATCAAACCACCGACATGGAAGTGGATGGTTTGGTCGTTCTTATTGAACATTTCCTTCACTAGCATCAAGGTACCCAGTGGCTTGTAAATGGTCGATAAACCATAGAACAGTGCTGAGTTACGGGCATCGGTATAAATTGGCAAAATAGGCGCACCGGTTTTTTCTGCCAGTTTCAGGAAGCCGGACTTCCACTTACCGTCTCGTACGCCATTGGGACGAATACGTGAGACTTCACCCGCCGGAAAGATAATCAATGCCTCTTCATTTTCCAATGCCTGTAACATGGCTTTGAATTGAGATTTGTGGCTGGCTTTTTCCGACATGTTGTCGACGCCTAAGAACAACGATTGAAAAGGGGTGACCAGGTTAAGCAATTCATTTGCGACAATACGTACATCCGGTCTGACTGAGCGAATCAGTTTCAGCAACGCCAGCCCATCCAAAGAACCGATAGGGTGATTGGAGATGATAATCACGCGACCTTCTGCAGGGATATGATTGAAAGAACGATTGTCCGTCTGGTAGCTGAAGTTGAAATGCGCCAGCGACTTATCCAAAAAGGCGAAACCTTTCAGGTGTTGGTTTTCCAAAATGAACTGGTTGATTTCGTCTTGATGAGTGATTTTTTCCAAGAAGCGAATCAGCTGTTTGCCGCCGAGTTTTTTCTCGAAGTTAGGGGATTTTTCTAGAATCGTTTTTCGTATATCGATCATATCTTCGTGTCTTAACCTTTTTTAGCTATCCGACGAATTTTGACGGACAAAGGTGACAAGGAGATGACGGGAATGTGTGTGTTTTGTGAAATCTAGAGAGGCTTTATTGTTCTAGTGCGCAGCGTTTGGCGGGCTTTCCGGTTTCCATGAATATGGCGTTGGCGCCTTTCATCCAAAAGCTAATGGAACCCGTTCGGTATTTAGCGCCGGAAGCAGATTGTACCTGTGGCAATATCCATTGACGGCCTTGGAAAGTGAGTTTGATTTTTTTGCCGATTAACAGCACGGTAAGCTTTTCTTTGCCGCACATAAAGGTCTGAAATTGAGACGCTTTGCGAACCTGCGAGTCGAAAGAATGTACTTTGATATTGATGTCTTGCGTCAGTCCCGGCACATAAGGGTAAGGCTGAGAAGATAACCAATTGATTGCACCGGTGGTAGTGTCTAGAATTTGTGCTCTCAAATTGTATCTATGACCGATCTGTAGTTTTCGTTTGTCATAGTGAATAGCAAAAGTCAGCGGGATCTGCCCTTTGATTTCGTGTTTGTCTTGGGAGATTAGCTCGGCAGGCGCGTCCTGACGACTGACATCTTCTAGCATGACCAAAAGCGTTTGGTTGCCTAGCAGAAAGCGGTTTTCGGTGTAGGTGACAACGCCTTGAATGACCCCCTTGTTTTCATCCAGACTGGACAACGTGTTTTTTGCCTGAGTTTTGGCTTCTGGCTCTTCTAGTTTGGTTGGATTGGCTTGGCACGAGGCGAGCGTAAAACCCAGCAGCGTCAGAGCGATTAGCGAGACAGGTTTCGCTAAAGAAAACATGGCGATGTCCTTGGTCAGTGACTGTTTGATTTTGCCTGAGCAGTAAACTGCATGACAGGCATATCTCTATCAAATAATGTCAGAATATCGTCATTCAACTTGAAGCGGGTAACTTGCCCGATACGCTTGAAAAAAGCATCTTCTTCCGTCATATCCATACACATCATTTTGGTTGAGCCGAGCTGAGAAAAGCTCAGCTTGTCTTGGTGTAGAGTATAACTTCCGAAATAACGATTGCAACCTGCCGAACCGGAAATGCTTTTATTCTGAGGCATAAAGTTCAGGTTGGTGGTGCCGGTGGTCGGGATGTTTTGTCCAAAAAACGCGGTGAGTTGCCACAGGTGACTGGCAAGGTGCTTTTCCATTTGTTCGTCGGGTGCATGGATTTCAGGAAGTTCCGCAGCATGCGCTTCAGAAGTTGCAGGAGAAAATTGGCATGCAGACAGCCAAGCTATCGATAACATCGACAACATTCCAGCAGAGACCTTAATGATTCCTGAACGCAACTTTCCTAAAACCCTTAGACTTTTTGAGTGATTTTGACAGTTTACTCATTGGTCGCTTAAAGTCTACGGGCAAACCTTGACTGTATGATTGAACTATTTTGGACTAGATTATGAAGCATTTCGCCGGGCTTGTGTGCCACAGAGTATCCGGCGAAAGCGAGGTGAGGATTAAGAGGGTGATGGCAGCTGGTTACAGCCCTTTGACTGTTTCCAACACCGCTTGTGCATGACCTTCCGGGTTAACGCCATATTCCACAGACACCAACTTACCGTTCGCATCGGCGATGAACGTGGAGCGAACAATACCCATTTTTGACACGCCGTTTTTCTCTTTCAACTGCCAAACGCCATAAGCTTCACAAAGCTCACCGGAAGTATCGGCAAGCAAATCAATGGTCAGGTCAAATTTGTCGATAAACGCTTGATGGCTGGCACAATCATCTTTGCTCACACCCAGTACCACCGTGTTCGCCGCAGAAAATTCGTTTGCCAATGCGGTAAATTCGTTCGCTTCAATGGTACAACCCGGTGTGTCGTCTTTCGGGTAGAAATAAAGCACAAGGTTCTTACCTTGAAAATCGCTCAGTGAAACGGTTTGCCCGTGATGGTTTTGGCTAGAAAATGCCGGTGCCTTATCGCCTGTTTGTAACATGATTTTTTGCTCCTGAAATGAAAGCGGATTGGATTATTTTTCCCGAAACTGGATGAAGTTTACCTAAAAACCGAGTAAATTAGTAGGGTATTGAAATGGAAATATCGTAGCATGCCCCAAACGAAGATGGATACATTGAACGCTCCAAAACTGGAACAAGATTATACGGATTTGCCCAAAAGCTATTTCTCGCACGTGCAACCCGAGCCGATGGAAAACGCAAAACTGGTCTCGGTCAACCATACACTGATGGCACAAATAGATTGCGACTTAAATGATGAGCAATTGTTGGATCTCCTTTCCGGGTACTTGCAACAAGTGTCCTGTGACCCGTTGGCGCAGAAATATGTCGGGCATCAATTCGGCGTCTATAATCCCGATCTGGGTGACGGGCGAGGTTTGTTATTGGGTCAATGGCGGGATAACAGTGGTCAGGCATGGGACTTTCATCTCAAAGGCGCCGGGCGTACGCCTTACTCACGTCGAGGTGATGGTCGCGCCGTTTTGCGCTCCACTATTCGTGAATATCTTGCTTCGGAAGCTTTGAATGGACTTGGTGTTCCAAGCACTCGTGGATTAGGGATTGCCACCAGTGACGAGCCGGTGCAACGCGAAATTGTCGAACCTCGTGCTACCTTGATTCGTGTTTCTCATACCCATATCCGTTTCGGGCATTTCCAGTTTGCGGCATCGAAGGGAGCGGCACATATGGAAACCCTGTTGAACTTTGTTGTGCAAAAGCATTATCCAGAGCATCAGCAGGATTCCCTTGAAGACAAAGCCTGGGTCGTGTTGCATCAGGCGTGTATCAAAACCGCGAAGCTGCTTGCAAAGTGGCAAACCGTCGGTTTCAATCATGGCGTGATGAACACCGACAACATGTCGATTATCGGTGAGACTTTCGACTTCGGACCCTTCGCCTTTTTTGATGATTTCAAAATCGACTTCATTTGCAACCACTCCGATTATGAAGGCCGTTATGCCTATAACCAACAAGCACAAATTGCCTTGTGGAATTGCAAAGTATTGGCAACCTGTTTTGATGGATTACTCACTGAAGAGCAAGCTCAACAGGCAATGGAAGACTTTGTACAAACTTACAATCGCGCGTATCTGGAAGACATGATAGCGAAGCTGGGGTTGGAAACGGTTCAAAACGGTGACAAGGAATTGATTGGTGATTTGTTGGTGTTGATGGACGAGTTTCAGGTGGATTACAGTCTGTTCTTCCGCCGTTTGGCAAAGTGGCAAACGGATAAAGAAAGTGAATTGTTTGAGTTGATTCACCCAGAGCAATTGCCCGTTGGCTTCAGCCAATGGTTCGATAAATTTAGTGTGCGAGTCGAGCAGGAAGGTGTTGATTTGTCGGTTTGGCGTGAACGCATTCTAAAAGCGAATCCGTCGATTGTTTTGCGCAATTACATTGCACAACAAATCATCGAAAAAGCTGAGAGAGGGGATTATGTCATGCTGAATGAATGGCTGATTGCTTTGCAAAGCCCATTTGAAGAGCACCCCAACCTGGCAGATTTTCAACAACCGCCACGCCCTTATCAAAAGGGCATGAAGTTGAGTTGTTCATCATAAGTCTTGTGTTATTTATCTGTCCAAACCGCAAACTCATTGCCGCTGGGTTCGATAAAGTGGAAGCGTCGACCGCCCGGGAAAGAGAAGATAGGCTTATTGATTTGCGCACCGTTATTTTCGATTTTAGCGAGAGATTTTTCCAAATCTTCACTGTAAAAAATCAACAAAGCACCACCTGCAGCTTGGGTGCTGGTCAGTTTTGAACGGTAAAACCCACCGTTGATTTCTTCGCTGGTGAATGAACAATAGTCGATACCGAAATCGGTGAATTTCCAGTCAAATACCGCATGAAAAAAAGTCTTGGTAGCTTCTAAATCATAAGCTGGGTATTCAACGTAGTTAAGTCTGCCATGTTGTTTCATTGTGCTTTCCTTTCTTATATTTTTTATTTCAACGCATCAGAGACGATTGCTTGTGCCTCTTCTACGATGGCTTCTAGGTGTGCTTGGCTTTTAAAGCTTTCTGCATAAATCTTATAGATGTCTTCAGTACCGGACGGACGCGCCGCAAACCAACCGTTTTCGGTAGTGATTTTCAGTCCGCCAATCGCGGCACCGTTGCCCGGTGCATGGGTGAGTTTTGCCGTGATTTCCTCGCCTGCCAAGTGACTTGCTTTGACCATGTCTGGTGACAGATTGCTCAAGATTGCTTTTTCTTCACGATTTGCCGGCGCATCAATACGGGTGTAGATTGGGTTGCCGAATTGTTGGGTCAGTTCCTGATACAACACGCCCGGGTCTTTACCTGTGACGGCAGTGATTTCCGCCGCCAATAAATTCATGATGATACCGTCTTTGTCGGTGCTCCAAGTGGTGCCATCCAGCCTCAAGAAAGAAGCGCCGGCGGACTCTTCACCACCAAAGGCGTATTCGCCGGAGACCAAGCCATCTACAAACCACTTGAAGCCAACCGGCACTTCCGATAGGTTTTTACCAAGCGACTGCACCACTCGATCAATCATTGAGCTGGAGACCAAGGTCTTGCCGATTTTGACATCATTCGACCAATTTGGACGATGTGTACAAAGATATTGAATGGCCACCGCAAGGTAGTGGTTAGGGTTCATTAGTCCGGCCGATGGGGTAACAATCCCGTGGCGATCGACATCTGGGTCATTACCGAAAGCAATGTCGTAGTTGTCTTTGAGTTGAATCAAGCTCGCCATGGCATAAGGAGACGAACAATCCATACGAATTTTGCCATCTTTATCAACGGTCATGAAGGAGAAAGTCGGGTCGACTTTGTGGTTAACGATGTCCAGATTCAATCCATAGTAGTCGGCAATTGGCTGCCAGTAGTGAATCGCTGCGCCACCAAGTGGGTCAATGCCTAACTTCAAGCCTGCGTCTTTAATCGCCTGCATATTCACGACTTTATCAAGGTCTTTGACATAAGGCATAATCAAGTCAGCCTTGGTGACAAATTCTGACTCTAAAGCATCCGCCAAATCCATCAGGTCAGCTTCTTCCATGCCGTTACGGATGATTTCATTTGCGCGGGCTTGAATGATATTGGTCGCATCCGAATCCGCCGGTCCACCATTAGGTGGGTTGTATTTGAAGCCGCCATCCTGTGGTGGATTGTGTGACGGGGTGATAATCACGCCATCCGCCAAACCATCGGTTTTGCCTTGGTTGTAAGTCAGGATCGCATGAGAGATCACAGGGGTTGGCGTGTAACGCCCATTGTCTTGGATGATGATATCAACGCCGTTGCCTGCAAACACTTCAATCGCGGTGGCATGCGCCGCTTCGGATAGGGCATGGGTGTCCATACCAATATACAGCGGGCCATTGATGCCTTGCGCCGTACGGTATTCAACAATTGCCTGAGACACCGCAGCAATATGCGTTTCGTTAAAGGTACATTTACTGGAGCAGCCTCGGTGACCGGAGGTGCCAAAACTCACGACCTGATCCGGGTTATTTACATCGGGAACCAAGGTGTAATAGTCGGACACCAGTTTCGGGATGTTTTCAAGAATCGTATCTGGCGCTGGCTTTCCGGCAAGTGGCGAAATCGGCATGAGGGTTCCTTTTTTGCGTTCAATTTCGTTTGATTATAGTGATTTGAAGTGACGTTTGCATGACTTCGTGTTTTAAGGGCAGTTCTAATAACGCCAAATAAATTCTGCGGGGCTTAGCCAAGTTTGCCCGCTCTGTGTTGTGAACCTTTGCAAGGTCTAGACATTGCTGCAGCTTCACGCCTTGATCTGACAAACTTGGCGTTGCCATAACTTATTTGGCGTTATTAGAGCTGCCCTTCAGTCTGAAAATCTGCCAGGTTGGGGGTATAAAAGTTTTTTGAAAGTTTCAAATAGGGGTTGACGGGTTTGCTAAAATTGAAAACATGAATCAGTCACTCATTAAACTTTCAACGCTACGCCGAGCGCTTCAATCCGCTTGGCATTCCGGTCGCATGGTGTCGCGCATTGCGGTACTGTTGGCGTTGTTTTTGTTCGCCAAAACGGCGGGGCTGATTCATGATGAGGTTCACCCTTTCCATCATCATACGGATCAGTGTGAAATCTATCAGGCCATGGCGCATCCAGTCAGTGATGATGTCTATGAAGTCGAGTTACACCTTTTCAAACCTGTCTACGCCCTTCAAGCCTCTGAAGCGGTTTCACAGGTTTACACCACAACCTATCCTGCCTTTTGGGGGCGTGCCCCACCATTCCTGTCGGTTTAATTTTTTATTGTTGTTTTCTTGCGTTGAGTCGTAACACGAAAGTGTTCGTCTAGTGTTTGCCGTGTGTGCAGCACTTGCGTGTCACGTGAGAAAACCGTGTTGCCTTGCCTCGTTGAGTGATTCCGAGGGAGGGAAATCTATCCGCTTTGTGTGGAGCAGAGTCGATGAACCGATATAGGAATTTTTATGAAAACAGTTTTTAAAAAGAAGTTGTTGGTTGCTGCTGTCAGTAGTTTGATGATGGCGCCGGTGTCTAATAGTTCTGCTGCTGATCAATTGAGTGAAATCAAGGTCAGTGAAAAGGATGATCAAAAACATGAATCTCGCACCGTTCAGGTGAAAGATTCAATTGTGCATACGGATGTGATTTCCGCCAAAACCATTGAGAAAAAACAGGCGGGGTCGCTAGAGCAGGCAATCAAGGATGAACCGGGAGTCGATGTTCGAACCGAGTGCTCGGTGTGTGGGGCCAAGCGTGTTTCTCTGAATGGTCTGAAGGGAGAACATACCACTTTGATGATTAACGGTGTGCCCAATAGTTCGATTTTGGAAGGGTTTTACGGATATGACGCGATTCCGATGGCTGGCGTGACATCAGTGGAAATCTCTCGGGGTGCCGGGGCGTCTTTGATTGCGCCGGAAGCTATTGGTGGTGTCATCAATGTAGTGACTGCTGCGCCAAAAGACGATAAGTTGTCGTTGGATTTGTCTTTGGGTACGGATGGCTACAAAAAATACCAAGTGGTCGGAACCAAGATCAGTAAGGACAAGCGTACGCAAATGATGACCGGTGCGCAAACCGATAATATCGACCAGTACGACGGTGACAATAATGGTGTCAGTGAATCACCGAAGCTGACCAATCATAGCGTGGTGGCGCAAATCTGGCATCAAGCGGATAAAGACCGATTTGAAGTACGTTTGGCGGATCAACGTTCTGAAATGTTCGGCGGGCCGATGGTTGGTATTTTGGCCAAATCTGAGTCTGATGCCAAAACGCAAGCCGTTGGTACCAGTCCCGGATTTATTGGCGATAACATTAATAATAGACCCAATACCGCAGGTGGTGCGACCACGGCACGAGACTTTGTAGAAAACGTCGTCACGACCAAGCAGGAAGTCACGGGAACATGGTCTCGTGACGTTAATGCTCAATTGACGACCAATCTGACAGGGTCTTATGTCAAAACCAACACAGATGATATCTATGAAGGTACGACTTATCAGGCTGATCAGAATATCTACTATGTCGATGTTCGTGCCGACTATTATCCGTCTTTGCAGCATGCTATCACCGTAGGGACGGATTTCAAACACGACAAGATGTTATCGGTTTCGACGGGGGGAACCTATCCTGCCAACGATTCTTATGACAAGAAATCCAACGGGCTTTATGTCAGAGATATCTGGACACCGAACCAGCGATTGGAAGTCGCCGCTGCGGTACGTATGGATGTGATAGACGTCAATTTCCTTGAGCAAAACCGTAAGTTCAACGATACGATTGTGGTGCCGAGACTGCATGTTCGTTACGACCACAATTTTAACTGGACGTCGCGTTTTTCCGCAGGAATGGGGTATCGCGTACCGTTACAGTTCTTTGAAGCCGAGCATGGTATTCTCGACAATGGCTTCAAGGTAGCGGTCGATAAGTTGGAGAAATCTCAATCTGCTCGTTATGAATTAGCTTACTCGGGCGCTAAAACTACTATGAGCACTAGTTATGCCTGGACGGCAGTGAGTAATTTGGCGGCAATCGATTCCGACAACTATACCGTGCCGACGCTGATTTCCACGCATGGAACAGGGCATGTTCAGCACGCGGATATCAATGTCAGCTACCAATTGACGCATGACTGGACATTGGGTTCATCATTGGAGGGTTTCGTGTATGACAAGACCTACCGAAAAACCTTCAGTGTGATCCCGATAGAAAGTCGCTTGCGCTTGATGGCAGACTATGATGGACACGGTTGGCAAGGTAACCTGACGCTGACGGGAATTGGTTCTCGTAAGTATTCGGACTACCCAACAGCAGCCTATGACAAGCATTACGACGATAACGCCATGACCAAAAGCAAAGGCACGAAGTCTCCTGCTTACTTCACTGCGGATGTGAAAGTCTCGAAAGACATTAGCAAGGAATGGAAGGTCTATGCAGGTGTGAATAACTTGTTCGACTATACACAGATCGGCACAGGAGATTCACCATTGTATTATGACAATACAGGCACTAAGACTTGGGATACCGGCCACATCTGGGGACCACTACGTGGGCGCGTTGTTTATGGCGGGGTGAGAACTGAGTTCTAATCCAATCAATACAAGAACTGTAATCAAAAAAAGAGGCCATTACGGCCTCTTTCTTTTTAGTACTCTTGTTCTCCATCTGCCAAGAGAGGAGTGTTTTTTGTTGGGTTGGAAGATTCATTTTTTACTTCCGCCTCAATGGTATCGAGCAATGCAATGATTTGGTTGGATATCTGTTGAACCTTGTTTTTGTGTGTGGCAGCAGTTTCTTTGTCGCCGATATCGTATGCATCCAATGTTTTACCAACTTCAATATGCATTTGGTTGTGATTTTCGATCAAATCCTGCATTTGAGGAATATAGTCGTATTTCTTGCCATCGCCCATCAACCATTTTCCTAAAGCGCACAGGTCATTTCTACGCGCGGTTTCTTTGTTGATGTCCGTCTCGAGACCAGACATCAGGTTTTCAATCTTAACGTTCCAAGCACGATGTTTCTGCTTGGCATCTTCAAAGTCGAGATTCGCCAAGCCGATACTGTGAGTGGCATGTGCATCTGCATTTTTACTGATTTGGAAACGATTGACGAACTGTTCTTGGTTATGAGCTTGTTCGCTCATGTTTCCTGCCGTTGCTGAGAGTTGCTCAACCAACGCGGCATTTTGTTGGGTCATTTGATCAAGATGCGTGACCGCAGTATTGATTTGGTTCACGCCTCTTGCCTGTTCGTTCGTCGTAGTTGAAATTTCCTGTACCAAGTTTTCCACTTCTCGAATTTGGTTGACCATGGTCGAAAAGACCTCATTGGTTTGCTCTACCAACTCTGTTCCAGTTTTGATTTGGGCAGTTGCAGTGTGAATAAGCTGGGAGATTTCTTTGGAGGATTCCGCAGATTTTTGTGCGAGCGATCGCACTTCACCAGCCACGACGGCGAAGCCTCGGCCATGTTCACCAGCGCGGGCTGCTTCGACCGCGGCATTGAGAGCAAGTAAATTTGTTTGGAAAGCAATGCTATCGATAACACTGGTGATATCTCCAATCTTCTGACTGACCTCATTGATATTTTGCATGGCTTCAATGGTTTTTGCCATGACTTCAATCCCTTCAGAAGCTTCGGTGCCTGCGATATGGCTCAACTGGTTAGCTTTTTCAGTATGTTCTGCAGATTGCTGGATAGTAGCGGTCAACTGCTCCATACTGGCAGCGGTTTCTTCCAAGGATGCTGCTTGTTGCTGGGTTCTTTCCGATAAATCTTCACTGGCTTGAGCCACTTCTGCTGCCATGCCGCCGATTTCGGCAGACCCCTGTTTTACTTTTCCTAGTGTCAACTCAATATTGCGCAGTGCATTGTTGATGGCGGTTTTCATGGCCAGTACTTCACCTTCAACGTCAATATTCATTCGTCCGGTCAAGTCACCATCACTCATACTTGAAAGGATTCCGCTTAAGTTTTGGGTGATGGAAGAGAAGTTCTCTAACAAGTGGTTGATGGAGTTTGATAGCTTCAATTCAAAGCCTTTTAAGCCTTTGGTATCAATACGATCTCTTAATATACCGTTGGAAGCATTTGCGACAAGATGCTCGATATTGTCTTCAATTGCCAGTTGTTCGGTCATGTTCTTCCATTCGGCGACGGTGCCTATACGATGGCCTTGTTCGTCGAAAATAGGGTTGACCACTAAGTCGATTTTGATTTGTCCAATGGTAATGCGAGTTTCAAAAGTTTCTTTCAGATTTTCCAGCAGGTTTTGCTGATGGCGCGGATCTTGATGGAAGATATCGATATTGTGTCGCAATAGATTGTGGATATCAAATTGCGGAAGTAGTGCTTTGATTTCCGGTTCGATGTCTTTGAACATTTCAATAATGGCATCGTTCACAAAGATAATACTACGGAAACGATCCGTGACCATCACGTTGGCGGAAGAGGATTTTAATGCAAGCTCAATCCGTCTAGCATTGGTCAGAGCCTCTTTGACGTCATCGATATCGGTTCCCAAACGGATTTGCATTGACTTCAATCGGTTGAATATTCCGCTGATGAGAGAGTTACCTTTCACATGAATCGGATATGAAAAATCACCTTCGGAAATCGATGTGATGGCCGAGCTTAGTGATTTCAAGCGTTTGCTGTAGTTTAGATTGAGAGCAATCAGAGCTAAAATCATTAAAACGTCAAAAGCTTCAAATAACGCTTTGTGTGCATCGAGAATAAGAGAACTGAAAATGGATGCCAGTAACAACGTACTGATAATAATAGTGAGCGTCGTGAGATTGTAGTGGGATAATAAATCCAGTTTTTGAGTGGGGGTCTTTGGAACACCGTCTTCCAGCACGATTTTACCAGAAGCAATGGCTTTATAGGCGACTTCGGCTTGCTTGATTTGCGTGTCGGATGCTGGTGTACGTACCGACATGTAGCCGGAAATTTGTCCTTTTTCGAATATAGGCGTTGCGTTGGCGACGACCCAGTAGTGATCGCCATTCAATCGCCGGTTTTTGACGATTTGGCTCCAAGGCTTACCGGCTTGAAGCGTGTGCCAAAAATCTTTGAACACTGCGGGTGGAACATCCGGGTGGCGTAGAATATTATGGGGTTGTCCGACTAAATCTTTCCAGCTGTAACCACTGGCTTCAATAAAAGCCTCGTTGGCACTGGTAATATTGCCGAATTTGTCCGTGCGGGAGACGATAACCGTTCCTTCTGGAAGAGGGTATTGCTTTTGTGTGACAGGTCCATTGTCTTTCATCGTCATCATCTCCTGATACGTGTGAACGCAAGTACGTGTTTTTAATCATACAAGAAAAAAATAAGGAAAAATATATACAAAAAGTAGGGTTAATTAATTTTTTGTTAGGTGAGATGAGGCGCGATATGCTAAACGTGTTTAAAATAGATAGCAACAAAATATGCCTGGAACCCTTGAAAACAAAATATTTGACTATATTTTGAAGGTATTCAGATTAAAGAGATTAAAGAGATTGAACGGATTATGGAGTATAAAGATTATTACGAAATTTTGGGGGTAGAGCGAAGCGCTAGTGAAGCGGAAGTCAAAAAGGCTTTCCGAAAACTGGCGGCGAAATACCACCCGGATAAGCCTTCAGGTGATGAAGCCAAGTTCAAGGAGATTAACGAGGCGTACGAAGTGCTTGGCGATAAGGAAAAACGCCAGATGTACGACCAATTAGGGCCGAATTACCACAATGGTCAAAACTTCCAGCCACCGCCAGGCTTTGACGAAATGTTTGGTGGGTTTGGCGGGTTTGGTGGTGCACAAGGTGCCGGTGCCAGCGGTTTTTCAGACTTTTTTGATTCGTTGTTCGGCGGCGGATTCCAACAGACAGGTGGTCGTGGTGGGTTCGGCGGTAGACACCAACAGTTTCAGCAAAAAGGTGAAGACCAGACTGTAAAAGTATTGGTATCGCTTGAAGATGCTGTGCATGGAGCGGAAAAGTCTTTAACGATTCAGATGCCGATGCAGGGACGACAAGGCGGTTTTTCGCATCAGCCTAAGAGTTTGAAGGTCAGAATTCCAGCAGGAGTGAAACAAGGTTCTCGTATTCGTCTGACAGGTCAAGGTCTGCCAGGGTACGGCGGCGGGCCAAATGGTGACCTGTATCTGGAAGTGGACTTGCAAAACCATCCTTTGTTTAAGGTTGATGGCGATGATGTGATCTTGAATCTACCCTTAACGCCTTGGGAAGCTGCATTGGGAACCAAAGTTGAAGTTCCGACTTTGAAAGGGAAGGTAGCGATGAGTATTCCTGCGGGAACACAGTCGGGCGCCAAACTACGTATCAAAGGGCGAGGCCTTGGTAAAGCTGAAAAGGCGGGAAATCAGTATGTTTCAATTCAGATTCATACACCACCGGCAGATACTGAAGAAGCCAAAGCTTTTTACGAAAAAATGGCGGAAACGCTGCCATTTAATCCTAGACATCATTTCTAAATTAACCGAGAGCCCTAAATTTTTAGGGCTTCTTTTGGTGCAAAGGTTGAAATTTCACACGAACTTTCTTATATTCAATGCCACTTGTCTTATTTTTACGTATTTAGGTGTGTACAGTGAATCCATGCTCCGTTGATCTTGAGCAAAGTTATTCTTTCCGAGTGCCATGTTTGTTCAGCTTCCATCACAAGGAGGAGGTCTTAAAAGGACTTAACCTTGGTATTGGTGGGTTTGCCTTGGCATACCCTATTGCGGATGATGGTACCTTTCATTTTTATCGAGGCCAAACTCTGAAGAATTGCTATATTCAAGTCGAAGGGGAAACCATCTATTTCTCAAAAGTGAATGTTTGCTGGTTGGATATTTCAGACGATGGTCTGGTGTATGGCATCAAGATTTCCAGCATTATTGCGCCAGAAAAAGAAAAATATGAAGCGACCTATGAAAAGGTGTTGGCGCATTATCGAGAAAATGGCGTGTTGTCGATTTCAGAACGAGAAGCGCTCAAAAACTTTTCAAGCTGAGAACCGGGCACTTCTCTACAAGGACGGTTTACTTTTGCACTAGCGGAAAGCTATCGAACTGAACACCTTGCCAGCCAGTTGTCATGAAGTTGCGGATATTGCCGTGACTGTCGCCTACTGGATCCTGTAGAACCTCTTCGGTATAAAACTTACCAAAAGCATTTAAGGTGGCTTGTTGCGACAGTTGGTTCATTTGACCAAATGCCAAAAGCTTACAAGAACCATTATTGGTGTTTTCTTCATTTACTTGTTCGCCATTCACGAAACGCGTTGGCGTAAAGTCATAATTAGTATCAATGACCTGCATCACTTTATTAAAATCGACCGGATTTTGGTTTAGTTTTTCAATTAGTTGTTGAGGTGTCATAGCTTTTCCTTGAGTGTTAAGGAGATATTCTGGAATTTATAAAGGGCATATTTTACTTGGAAAGCCAGTAAGCGAGTCCAAATTTACCCCCAACCTGGTAGATTTTATTTGCGAGGCGAGAGGGAATCGTTAGAATGTTTTTAGTTAAAAATGATTCGGCTTAGATTTTACGGAAAGGAACATCATGAAAAGACGCGATTTTATCGGCGCTCTGGCGGGCGCAACGGCAACTACAGCATTAACCGCTTGCGGTCAGCAAGAGTCAGCAGCGCCTGCGGCAGCAAAGCCGATGGAAACAGTACATTGGAAAATGGTGACCACTTGGCCGAAGAATTTCCCTGGCTTGGGAACGGGGGCGAACCGTGTGGCTGAGCTGATCAATCAGATGTCTGGTGGGCGCATTGACGTCAAAGTTTATGGTGCGGGCGAATTAGTCGGTGCATTTGAAGTATTCGACGCGGTTTCCAGTGGACATGCGCAACTTGGACATGCTGGTGCCTATTACTGGAAGGGTAAGATTCCTTCGGCAGTGTTCTTTTCGACAGTGCCATTCGGCTTAACCGCAGATGAAATGAATGCATGGCTCTATAACGGCGGCGGGTTGAAACTATGGGAAGAAGCCTATAAGCCATTCGGTCTTGTGCCAAATCCCGCGGGGAATACCGGAACGCAAATGGGGGGGTGGTTCAATAAAGAAATCAACTCTCTGGAAGATTTGAAAGGTTTGAAAATGCGCATGCCTGGTTTGGGTGGCGAAGTGCTGAAAAAAGCGGGCGCGATTCCGGTTTCTCTACCGGGGGGTGAGATTTTTCCTTCACTGCAATCTGGTGCGATTGATGCGACCGAGTGGGTAGGGCCTTATAATGACTTGGCATTCGGTTTCTATAAAGTGACCAAATACTATTACACACCGGGGTGGCATGAGCCAGGAACCACCATGGAGTGTATGATTAACGAGAAAGCATTCAATGCGTTGCCGGACGATCTGAAAAGTATCGTGCGCAATGCCATGAAAGTGGCAAACTTGGAAATGCTGTCTGAATACACGGCGCGAAATGAAGAAGCTCTGCAAACGCTGATCGAGAAACACAATGTTGAGTTGCGTCATTTCCCGGATGAAGTATTGAAAGAACTGAAAAAATTGTCTTCAGAAGTGATTGAAGCTGAGGCCGCTTCTGATCCGTTGTCGTCAAAAGTGTGGGCGTCGCAAAAAGCCTTTATGAAGCAGGTCACTCAATGGACGAATGTCGGCGAAGGTGCTTTTATCCGCGCTAGAAATTTGTAAACTTTTATTCGTAAATTTAACCATTAACGCCAAATTACAGAAAAACCATACAAAAAATGTACAAAACTACCCGTTTGGGTAGTTACCATGCTTTGCTGGTTTCTGTAATCTATAACCGTTGACTTTAGAGTACTGACGCAAGTATATGGAAGTATTTGTGTTAGTGCTCTAGTTTACGACCTCCTTGCTATTGGAAACCTAGAAATTAGTGCGTGTTTTAGGCGGATCGGTAGCAAGGACTTTTTTTCCTACCTGTTTATATTCCAATTTCTACTTTCTATCTGATACCACTTTGGTGTCTTGAATTTTCCCTTGAATCACTTTCAAATAGCCTAGCATTTGATCGGTGTCCCAGATATTGCCAGCGTTGATGCTATAGCGAATCATCCCATTTCTATCAACTAAGAAACTTGATGGAAAAGCAAATACTTTCCATTTGGAAGCCACTTCGCCTTTTTCATCCAGCAGTACTGGAAAATCGACAGCAACTTTTTCAGTAAAAGGTTTGACGACAGATTTCGGCTCCCTGTAAGACACCGAAACCATTGCGAAATGGTTGGCATCCAATTGGCTTAAGGCGCGGTTCATCGATGGGATTTCTTCAACACAATGTGGACACCAAGTCGCCCAGAAGTTAATCAGCAAGGCCTTACCTTTATAGTCTTTTTTCACATCGATTTTATTGCCATCTAGGTCACGCAACACGATATCGCTTGGCATAGGGATGGGGGGATCAAAACGTTTCATTCCACGGACAACGGTACTCACTGGAGGGTTCTTCAACGCTTCAGAAGCCTCAAGCTTGGCAATGTGATAGCCGATTTTAGTGGCTTGTTTTTGTTGTTGGGCAACACCTTTTATAATCGCATCGGCAGTGACTTTTGCCATTTTGCGCATATTGTTGAAATGGAATTCGCCATCCGTACTGCCTTTCAGCATTACGGTATGCACCAAGCAGCCGCCAGAACGCAGGGCAAAGAGACTTTTATGCACTTCATTTGTCAAAGCGCCTCGTTCAGCAAGAATCAGGGTGATCGGTAATGCCGTTGCACTGGCGATAGGAAATAGTTGGCGCTCAGTACCGGCAACCGGAACCCCAACATACAGGTTCGGGAACATCAATACCACACTTTTCAAACGATTTCTTTTTGCTTTGTCGTCAGTGTCGACTTGCCATTCCCGAATGCCGCGCAGTGTCGGAACTGATGCAGATTCAAGCGAGATGACGACCACTTGTTTGTAGTGTTGAGTCGCAAAATCCAGCATGGCTGCCATAAAACCACCTTTTAGGTTTCGCAAGGCTGTTTTGGTTCTAGGGATAAACATGGCATCTGGTGTGTCGAGATACCAGACGGTTCCCGTTTGACTCAAGTGTTGAGCGAGTAGTGCCGTGCCGTCGTTCGGTGGATAGGAGTTGCCAATCCAGATATAGACACGCTTTTCATCCTGAGGCGTTTTCGACTCAACATTGGTGACGGTCAGTGTATCGCCATTCGGCAGATTTAGGTCTTTGGTCGGCAAGCTATTCCATAAAGCGTAGTCATGATGATTCAGAGGTTTGAGATTTTTATCCGTCTCAGTTTGTGCAAGTGTCACCATGGATGCCGAGAGTAAAAGCAGAGAAATTACCCCATTGAATAGGCGGGAGTGCAAATGTTTGTGCAAAAGGATTTTGAAAGAATTGAACGCCATAGTGGTTCCTTAACACCTTTCAAGTTCGTAAACTGTAATGGTCATTATCGTTTATTATAAGACTTTAAATGGCTACTGCGAGAAAAGCTTGATCTCAAAGGATTGAAATATCCTGCCAATAAGGGCAGAAACGAGAACAGCAAGTAAAAGTGAGAAGTTAGAGGGAAAGGTGATGAGAAATCTAGGTGTTTTGAAAGCAATGACATTGATGATTGGGTTAACTGTTTTGTCGGGTTGTGCCACTATCAAGATCGGGCCTAATTATGATGAGCCTTTGAAGCAACAGGTAATCGAATCCAAACCGGGTGCGACTGGTAAGGTCTTGTTGATCAATATCCAAGGCGTGATTTCCGATCAGCAGCACGAAGGATTTTTTGGTGCCTCTCCAAGTCTGTTAGACCGAGTGATGATGCAACTGAAGTTGGCTGAAAAGAACAAAAGCATCAAAACCGTTTTGCTTAAAATCAACAGCCCAGGTGGTGGTGTGACCACCAGTGACATCCTTTATCATGAGTTGATGGCCTTCAAGAAGCGTACAGGCAAGAAAATCTATGTTCAGATGATGGATGTGACTGCTTCGGGGGGGTACTACATCTCCATGGCCGCAGACCACATTCAGGCACATCCGACAACGGTCACGGGATCAGTAGGGGTAATTACCATCCTTCCTGAGATTGTTGATTTAACGAAAAAAATCGGTGTTGAAGTCAAAACTTATAAAACCGGACCGATGAAAGATACTGGTTCACCATTCCGAAAATTCACGCCTGCGGATGATGCTGAAATGCAGTCTATGGTCGATCAAATGGCACAGCGTTTTTACCATATTGTACAGTCATCTCGCCATCTATCACCTCAAGCAATGAAAGAGGTCGAAACGGCGAGAGTTTATGTCGGTGAAGAGGCGCTTAAAGCCGGTTTGGTTGATTCACTAGGTTACCTGTCGGACGCGGTCAATCAGGCTTGTAATTTGGGTGGTGACAAGACCTGTGATTTGGTAAGTTACCGCTTTGAAACCAATGTTAACGCCACATCTTACAGCCCAACCATGCAGGCGCAAACCAAGCCGATAGAAATGAATCTGATGAAAACCGGGTTGTTGGATTCTGCGCTGTCATTGAAGCCTGGTTCTTATTATCTTTACTTGCCTTGAGGTAGGAAGCTTCTTTTAACCCCTCACTCTTTCCGTTTCGGCTTTGAACGGCCAAAAGTTTGGTATGGTACGTGCTAATGCTTAACGGAATAAAAATAGTACATTTAGTGAGGGTTTAATGTTTTCAGGATTCGGCAACGGAAAATTAAAAAAAGAATTGGCTCAAGCGCAAAAACAGCTGGCAGCCGTAGTTGCAGAAAAAGCAATTTGTGAAGAAAAAATAGTCACTCTTGAAGGGGAATTATCAAAAGTCCCTTCCACATCTAGTTCAGAGCCATGCGGTGAAGGCGTTTACTCAAAAGACGTAACAAAATCATTATTTGAATCGATCGACTTCTACGCTGAAGGCGTGCGTAAATTTCAAGCCAGCATGAATCTGTTGGGATCTAACCTCTCTCATGGACGTGAAGACATTATCAGCTCTCTGTCTGTTTCTAAGGAGGCGCAAAAAGGACTTCAGCAAATTACCGGGGGCGTCAGTACTTTAAGTCGTGCGGCAATTGAAACGTCTGACTCGGTGTCGACATTGGAACAACGCGCGGAAGAAATCGGCGGTATTGTTTCTTTGATTGAGGATATTTCAGAACAAACCAATTTATTGGCGTTGAATGCGGCAATCGAAGCGGCAAGAGCCGGTGATGCTGGTCGAGGCTTTGCTGTTGTGGCAGATGAAGTCCGTGTTTTGTCTTCTAAGACGGCTCAGGCAACGTCGGATATTTCTAAACTGGTGTCCGTTATCCAGTCAGAAGTCAAAGGAGCTCAAGGTCAGATGATCAGTTTATCGAGTGAGGCTTCCAACCTGAAAAATCAGAGTGAAGCAGCGGGCGATAGCATTTCCAAGCTCATTAATGCCAACAAAGATATGGAAGGGGTGATTTCCGCAGGCGCATTGCGAAGCTTTACCAGTGCCGCTAAAGTTGATCATATGGTTTACAAAATGGACATCTATAAGGTGTACATGGGGCTTTCTAATCTGAAAAGTACAGATTTGAGTGATTATAAATCCTGCCGATTGGGTAAATGGTATTACGAGGGCGAAGGGGTGCAGTTCTACGCTAGGCTGGATGGTTATTCACAACTGGAAGCAGCGCATATTGAAGTTCACCAAGCAGGAAATCGTGCATTGGAGCTTTATGAGCTGGGGGATTATGCACAGGGTGTGCAGTTATTGAAAGCAATGGAAGATGCCAGTGAACGTGTTCAGCAAGCGTTGGAAAAGATTGCGATTTCAGCAGAAGCCGACAGTAGCGCACTGTGTTTATCAAGTAATGAAGCGTCTTTCGACGCTTAAATATCACTGAATAGCACGGTCGAGAGCAATTTGCTTTCAGGGCCGTGCTGTTGTTGGCCATTCAGTTTGTATGCTTAGCTTTTAGAGCGTGGTCCGCTAGGACGTTTGGCTTTGTTTTTCAAACGTCGTTTCGGAGCGCCAGCATCTTTAACTTTGGCAATGCTCAATTGTCGGCCACATACCCATGCGTTTTTCAAATCATTGAAAACGTCTTTTGGCATTTGGTCTGGCAGATCGACAAGACTGTAGTTGTCTTCAATTACCAATTTCTGGATATATTCACCATCCAAGCCAGCTTCGTTAGCGATACAGCCGATAATGTTACCTGGCTTCACGCCGTGATTACGGCCAACTTCAATACGGAAGCGCTCCATACCTTCATTTGGCTCGGCTTGACGGTTACGACCTTTGTTGGCGCCACGATCATTACGAGAATCACGACCACCACGGTCATTACGGGAATCACGACCACCACGTTCCGGACGGTCATCGAACTGCGCTTGTTTGATTGGCTTGTCGTCTAGGAAGAATGGAACATCTCCTTGAAGAATTTTTGCCAAACCAGCGGCAATCTCGACTGCAGGAATGTTGTGTTCCGATTCTATGCTTTCGATCATTTCCTGATAAAGCTTCAAATCACCTTCTTGCACTGCATTGACGACTTTATCTTTAAAGCGAAGGATACGGTTTTGGTTGATGTCTTTGGTTGACGGCAACTCCATCGGTGTGATTTTTTTGTTGGTGGTTTGTTCAATAGAACGCAACAAACGTCTTTCACGTGGCGCAACAAATAGAATTGCCGTTCCGCTACGACCTGCACGACCAGTACGACCGATACGGTGAACATAAGATTCGTTATCGTAAGGAATATCGTAGTTGATAACATGGCTGATACGCTCTACGTCCAGTCCACGAGCAACAACGTCAGTAGCGATCAGAATATCTAGCTTACCGGCTTTTAGTTGGTCAACAATACGCTCGCGCTGGTTTTGCGCAATGTCACCATTCAAGGCAGCGGCAGCATAACCACGAGCTTCAAGCTTTTCAGCCAGTTCAACGGTCGCAGTTTTGGTGCGGACGAAAATGATAATACCGTCAAACTCTTCTGCTTCCAAAATACGCGTCAACGCGTCTAGCTTATGTAAGCCACTGACCAACCAGTATTTTTGGTCGATAGTTGAAGCTGTTGAAGTCTTTTGCTTGATGATGACTTCGCTAGGATTGTTAAGGTAAGTATTGGCAATACGGTGAATTTCTTTCGGCATAGTTGCAGAAAATAGCGCGATTTGGCGAGAAGCAGGTGTGTGCTTCAAGATCCACTCGACATCGTCGATAAAGCCCATGCGAAGCATTTCATCTGCTTCATCCAGAACCATATTGGTGATACCGTCAAGTTTCAATGTGCCTTTTTTGATGTGATCCATCACACGGCCAGGAGTACCAACCACAACATGCACACCGCGTTTTAGTGCGCGAATCTGACCGGAATATTCCGAGCCACCGTAAATCGGTAGAACATGCAGGTCTTTGATATTGCGTGAAAAGGTTTGGAAGGCTTCCGCTACTTGGATTGCCAACTCACGAGTCGGTGCGAGCACCAACACTTGAGGGTCTTTTTGTTTCAAATTGATTTTCGACAGGATCGGTAATGCAAAGGCAGCGGTTTTACCCGTACCAGTTTGTGCCATACCAAGAATGTCGCCGCCTTTCAAAATGGCAGGAATGGCTTGTGCTTGAATCGGTGATGGTGTTTCGTAGCCGATTTCGCTCAGTGTTTTTAAAATGGGTGTGGCAAGACCTAGGTCTTCAAACTTAATGTCTGTATTCATGATTTTCCCTAAATGGATGTTTTGGATATCGGCAGCGTTTCATTTGTCATGCGCTGCTTGCGAGATGTCCTGAATATACATTCCATAAGGTACTAGGCTAATTCTGTTTGTGATTATTACGTACAGAGGACAGGAAAGTTCTGTCAGAGCAAGTTAGTCTTGACGGTGGCCGCCCACATTACTAGGTCACCAATTATATTCTGGACATGGGGTTGGTCATTTTTTTGGCAATTATCTTGCCGGTTCAATCGGTTTTTAATCCCAAATGAGCAACCACGCGGTATTGTACTCGAAATTTCGCTAAGGTATTCAAATTTATTGGAAATTTGGCAAAATTGTGGAAATAGCGGTTACCTCAACCTGGCAGATTTTATGCGGAGTGCGCTCGAGAGTTGGATGGCATGACATAGCGGCCTTCAAAGTCTGAGGCTGGAATCGGCTGACTGAAGAAATAGCCTTGCAGCATGATGTCCTCTTTTTTGCTGATGAGGCTGTCGACCTGCTGTTGTGTTTCGATGCCTTCGGCAACCAATTTAAGGTTTTTACTTTGCGCCAGTTGGATGATGGAGTTGACGATAGCTTCATCATCCGGGTTTTCCCGTAAGTGATGAATAAACGACTGGTCGATTTTCAACTCATGAATCGGTAATTTCTGCAAATAACTGAGCGAAGAGTAACCGGTACCGAAGTCATCAATTGAGATCTCAAAGCCTAGGGAAACCAAATGTTGTATTTTCTGCATCGCTAGCTTGGCGTTTTTGATAAGTACGCCTTCGGTCAATTCCAAAGTGACATTTCTTGGGTTCACCTGAGTGAATTTCACCAGCCCGATAATGATTTCAATAAAGCTCTGCTCGTGGAACTGTACTGGACTGATGTTGACGGCAATGCGGAAATCGGGACGGTTTTTGTTCCAGGCTTTGATTTGTAAGAATGCTTTATGCAATACCCAAAGACCGATTTTGATGATTTGTCGTCCCTCTTCCGCAACTGGGATGAACTTGGATGGTGATACTGCCCCCAATACCGGATGGAACCAACGGATAAGGGTTTCGGCTGACACGGCATTACCGTTTCCGTCCACTTGAGGTTGGAAGAATATCTGGAACTCTTCATCCATTTCTGAGTGGTTTAAGGCTTCGATCAGTTCGAGACGTTTTTGCGCTTTTTCAATCAGAGAGGTATCAAACAAAAATGCTTGATTTCCACCTTGTTTTTTCGCTTCAAACATCGCCATATCCGCAAAGCTCAAGATTTGGTCGGCGGCATAATCCAGCTCTTCGCTGATTGGGAAAATGCAGCTTCCGATACTGGCGGAGGTGTGGACCGAGCCTTGCGGCAGTTGGTAGCGTCCATGAATGGCATCAATCATTTCTTCCGAAAACCTTTCGACTTCTTCCTTGACGGTTTGTCTGTCTTGGTTGTTCGAATGATAAAGAATGGCGAAGTTGCTTCCATCCAGTCGAGCTAGAGTTGTGTCATGGGGTAACTGGGATAGTTTCTGGCTGACTTTTTCCGCAACCTGTATCAGCAGGTCATCACCGGCACGGTGTCCGAAAGTATCGTTAATGATCTTAACGCCATCCAAACCGATATAGAGCAATGCATGCTGGCTTTGGTTGACCTCAGCTTGCGTAATGGCAGATTCAATTAAGTCATGCAATAAAGACTTGTTGGCAAGTCCGGTCAGGCGGTCGTAATACGAGAGTTTCTCGATGGTCGCTTGCGCCTCTTCCTGTTCGGTGAGGTCCTGTAGCAACCCAATAAAATGCTCGATATTGTTTTTAGGATCGACCAGCATGGAAATGCTCAGTTGCGCTTTAAACTGTTCGTCCGTTTCCGTGAAGATTTCCACCTCTCCCGCCCAGTGGTGCTGGCTGAGCAGTGTCGACATCACCTTGTCGAACGGCATTTGTAATGAAACCTGTTTTTTCAACCAGTCAATATAGGTCAAAGAAGATAACGTACTCGCATCCAGTCCGGTCAGGTTCAGAAAGGCATCATTTGGATGAGTGATGAATCCGCTACTGCTGGTGATGAATTGCCCGGTATGGTTGGCATTCATCAGTTTTTGTTGTGCATCGGCTCGGCGCTCCCAGGATTTGTCCGACAAGCTCAATAGCCAATAAAGTCGATTATTGAAGTCGATGCGACCCAGGTGTAGGGTGACTGGTAGAGAATTGTTGGAAGGGGATTTTAGCCAGAGTTGAGGCGAGACATGGTTGTCGCCATCGGCATTCGCGCAGGATGTTAACCACTCCAGTAGCGGGAATCGAAGCCCTTTGCGTTTTTCTTCATAAAGGCGGAACATGTCCGATGTCAAAGTATTGGTATCGGCTTCGCGATGAAAGCAACCGTAGCGCTCCAAAGTCTGATTGACCATGACCACCTCGAATTTTTCGGAAAGCAGTACCACACCCTTTTCCGAGTGATTGAGGATTTTTAAAGCGTCCTCAAAAGAAAGGGTCTGTTGTAAGCGGTTTTCAATCGATTGGCTATGGATTGTCATTCAAGTTTTGCGTCATTCAGTTTGCATGGTATGCACCGATTAATACCAGTAATATTAGCCGATTTAGGGGGAATAATGGAATGAATATTTTGTTTTGTTATGGAAAGATCCAATAAACTACCCGAAAGAAAAGATCGTTAAGTGTGAAAAAAACGCTCTTCAAAGGCGGTTGCTTCAAGTGGTTTGCTGAAGTGGAACCCTTGGATCAGTAGCATGCCGCGCAGTGATTCCTGAATGTTTTTGAAGAACTCAACTTGCTCTCGCGTTTCGACCCCTTCGGCGACAATTTGCAGTTGTTTACTTTTCGCAAGGTTAAGAATGGTATCAATGATGGCGATATCTTCCTGACTGGCCGGAATACGGAAAACAAAGCTCTTATCGATTTTCAGCTCTCGAATAGGGAGTTTTTGGAAATAGCTCAGAGAGGAGTAACCTGTTCCGAAATCATCAATTGAGAACTTATAGCCCATTTCCTCGAGTGCAGCCATTTTGCGTAGCGCCAATTCCATTTCTGAAATCAGGATGCCCTCGGTGACTTCAAGAGTGATGAGTTCAGGCGAAACACCGGTTTCTTCCTGTAGATTTCTCAAACTGGCGACAAAGCTCGTCTCATGGAACTGAATAGGACTGATGTTGATGGACAGATTTTTCAAGCCATATTTCTCATGCCATTCTTTGGCTTTTAAGAAAGATTGGCGAATCACATACTGACCGATTTTGAGAATCTGACGACCGTCTTCTGCAATGGGAATGAATTCCGATGGGGATATTAATCCGAGAGTCGGGTGCTTCCATCGCACTAAGGCTTCGGCAGACACCAGCTCCTCATTCAGGTTGAATTGTGGTTGGAAGAAAAGTTCAAATTCCTCTTCAACGACCGCGTTATTCAATGAGCGTTCAAGGGCATGACGGTTTTGGATGCTTTCCGACAAGGTTTGGTCGTAAAAGTGTACACGATTGCGTCCGAGCTTCTTCGATTCGTACATTGCCATATCGGCAAACCCAATGAGTTCTTCCGGCGTTTCATGTTGGTGGAGTGGGAAACAACAAACACCGATACTGACTGAGTTTTTCAAGGTTTGGTCCATGATGAAATAGTCTTCACACAGCGCATCCATGACCTTGTTGCTCAAGGTGAGCGCATGTTGCGTTGCTAACTCCAGGCTGGGAGCATCCATATGTGTCAGGATAACGAACTCGTCACCTCCTAGACGGGCGATGGTGTCTTCGGCACGCAGGTGCTCTTTCAAACGGTAGGCAGTGGTTTTCAATAGTTCATCACCTGCGGTATGCCCAAAGGTGTCATTGGTGTTTTTGAAACGATCCAAATCCAAGAACATCAGGGCACTGTAAGTACGGTGACGCATGTGATGCAACAGAGTGTGCTCAAGGTGTTCAAGCAGCAGGCGGCGATTTGCAAGTCCGGTCAATTCATCATAAAAAGCTAGATACTCGACTTCTGCTTGTGCCTGCTTAATATCGGTGATGTCCTGCAAGGTACCAACATAGCACTCGATGTTGCGGTGGTTGTCGGTGATCATTGACAGGCTCAGCACGGCATAGAAAGTCGTGTCGGCGTTAGGGTGAACTTCCACCTCGCCGCTCCAACGACCATCTTCCAACAACGCACGGAGAACTTGTTCCTCGGAGGTTTTCAGTGTGAGCTGCTTTTGCATCCACGCCAGAATACTCATGGAGGACAGTTCTTCACGCATTAATCCGGTGTAAGCGGAAAATGCCATGTTGGGTCTTGTTATGTAGCCCTTGTCATTCGTGATGAACTGTCCATCAAAACTGTTTAGTGCGGCGTTTAGAATACGGTTTTTCTCGTCGGAATCTGCTTGCAAGCGACGATCATAAATCATCAACAGAATGGATGTGATTTGGTTGTTTTCATCAACAATCGGTTTTGCCGACAGTAGCAGAGGTTTCAAAGGGTGGTTGAAATCGACACGTTGCCAGACGAAGAATTCTTTTGGGTGCTTCGCAACACGACGGCAGATTTGCTGCAACCAATCTTTCAGTTTGAAGGTCAGGGTAGCTTTTTTGTTTTTGAACAGTGTCAGGTCGTCGAAAAAATGGTCTGGATCGTTGAAGAAATCGAGAAGAGAACGTGCTTGTTGGTTAATGACTTGAACAGAGAAATCCGGATTGAAAACAATCACGCCGTCATGTATCGATTCAATGATATCATCTTTTAGATGGCGCTCTTGCATCAAATACGACAAGTTATTGTCGCTATTGGAAATGTTCTGTTCGGAGTCTTGCATGTAATGTCTTTTTAATGGCGGTTAACGCATCCTTATCTTTTCGGCTTGTTATTTACCATAAATAACCGATGGCAGCCAAGTTGCCAACTCAGGCCATAGTGCAAGCAAAATGAGTACCGAAAGCTGAATCAAGATGAATGGAATTACCCCTTTGTAAATGTCCAAAGTCTTGACTGAAGCGGGTGCAACGCCTTTTAAATAAAAAAGTGCAAAGCCAAAAGGTGGGGTTAGAAAGGCAGTTTGCAGGTTAATGGCGATCATGATGCCTAACCAAATTGGGTCAACGCCCATCATAAATAGAACAGGGGCTACCACCGGCACGATGACGTACGTGATTTCGATGAAGTCCAAGAAGAACCCAAGTACGAACATCAACAACATCACAATCAGAATCGCAGTGAACTTACCGCCCGGCAGGTCATTTAGGAAGCCGGCAATCAGGTCATCGCCACCTAAACCTCTAAAGGTCAGTGAGAAGAATGCGGCTCCGATAAAAATCAGGAAGATCATGCTGGTGACTTGCAGGCTACCACGCATGACTTCTTGCAGAATGCCGACGGACAAACGTCTTTTCATTGCCGATAATAATATTGCACCCAACGCACCCAATGACGCTGCTTCAGTTGGGGTGGCGAAACCTCCCAGGATTGAACCGAGTACTAAAATGATCAACGCCAAAGGCGGTAGTAAGCTGTAAAGCACTCGTTTTCCAAAGCCGGGTTCCCGTGCGTTTTGTGCCAAGGCAGGTACTTTTTCGGGTTTGATGATGGCGGTGACGAAAACATACACCATGTAAAGCACAACCAATAGCATGCCAGGGAAAAGCGCACCGACAAACAGGTCACCCACTGACAGTGGTTCTGGCGAGAAAATACCTTGATTCAACTGTGCTTGTTGATATGCCGAAGACAGCACATCACCCAATAGAATCAGAATAATGGACGGTGGGATAATCTGTCCAAGTGTTCCTGAGGCACAAATTGTCCCGGTTGCCAGCTTAGGGCAGTAGCCTTGCTTGATCATGGTTGGCAGTGCCAGTAACCCCATGGTAACTACGGTTGCACCGACAATCCCGGTGCTAGCCGCCAGTAGCGCCCCCACCAGAATGACGGAAATACCCAAACCTCCTTTAAAGCCACGCATGACTTCGTCCATGGTTTGCAGTAGTTGTTCAGCGATTTTCGATTGCTCCAGCATGATACCCATGAATACGAATAAGGGTACGGCGAGCAGTGTCTGGTTGTTCATGATGCTGTAGATGCGGTTGGGAATGCTTTCCAGGAAAGCAGCGTCAAATGCGCCGAATGCGGTGGCCGCCAATGCGAACAGTAATGAGACGCCGGCAAGCGTCAAAGCCACTGGAAAACCGATCAACAGAAAAGCGAAAACCAGTACAAATAAGAGTAAAGACAAGTATTCCATCGTCAGACTTTACCCTCAATATGGTCTTGCGTACTGTCATCTTCAGCAGGCTCGCCTTGTACCAAGGTTAGGTAGGCTTTTGCAATCATCGACAACACTTGGAATATCAGCAGAATTGCCATGATCCAGATAACGGTTTTCAGTAGGTAAACATAAGGTAGTCCACCAGCTTCTGCCGAGGCTTCTTTGATTCGCCAGCTCACCAGAATATAGTGCGCGCTAGACCAAAGGATGAAAGTCAATGTCGGTAATGCGAACAGCAGCCCGCCCAGCAGATCAACCCAGGCTTTGCGGCGAGGTGAGAAGTTGTTGTAAAACACATCGACACGCACATGCTTGTCTTGCTGTAGGGTGTAAGCCATCCCGAGCATGAAAACGATAGCATGGTTATAGAGCACGACTTCTTGTAGCGCAATCGAGCCACTGTCAAAGCCATAACGTAAAATCACCACCGAAGCGGCAATCACCACTAAAGACAGTAATCCCCAGGCAATAAAGTGCCCAAAAGACTGTTGTGCTTTGTCCTGATAGTGAACGAGTCGGGAAAGCGATTGGTTAAAAGATGAGGAGGATGCATTCATGGCGCATATTTTACTTGGTTGCGCGCGCGTTTGCATTAGCGATTTTTTAATTTGAATTGATTAAACGATTTTGCAAGCTATTGGCAAGAAAGGGTTTTTCGAGAAAGTGATGAAAATCTGCCAGGTTGGGAGGATGCCAACCTGGCAAGCAAGCGCGCTATTGGATTTTCAAATAGGAATAGCCTTCAGATTCCAAAATGGCGATTTTAGCAACGCCGGATGGTGTCATCTGGATACCAGGATAGACTTTGCTTTTTGGCAAGTCTACATCGCTACGGGTTTTGTCACATAGCCAGACTTTGACGTCACGCACTTTTATCAGCGTCATCAAGCGGCCTTTCAATTCAGCACGGCGAGCATTCAATGCTTTGTCGGCAACATAAGGCGTGCCTTTCAAATCATCATCGGTGACAAAACGCAGACCATAACCGACAAACACCAATTGCACATCGGCATCCATCAATTGGCTGTCATAGTAGTTCAGGATGTTGTTGATGGAAGTCAGCGTTGCAGAATAGCGGGTCGGGTTTTTGAAGTCGACATGATAGACCACTTTTGCAGCATCATCGGCGGCTTGTGCCAAAGATGAAAAGCCTAGCGTCAGCATGGCAAATAGTGCGGCGAAAATGGAAAAACGGGTCGATCGAATCAAGTTAGATGCGCTTAGAACTCTCATTAAGTTCTCCTAGAAGTAGTAAGTTGTCCGTTATGGGTTTGTTTTGAGTGTTTGTTTTATTTTTAGGTCTCTTCTCTGCTATTGAATGCCAGATGCCATTAAAAATCAACCCGAGGTTTAGGATGGGATTTAGCGTAAATTCGCGCGTCCATGTGGTTGGTTGAAGTTTTGTACAGGGCCTTTTGGCACAATCAATGTCGGATTCAGCTTGTCGTGACTGCCATAGTAGTGGTGTTTGGTATGTTCAATATTCACCGTCTCGGCAATGCCTTTATGTTGATAGATATCGAGCAGGTATTCGAACAGATTCGGGTAGTCGACAATGCGTTTCAAGTTGCATTTGAAGTGCCCGAAGTAAACGGCGTCAAATCGAATCAAAGTGGTGAAGAGACGAATGTCCGCCTCGGTCAATTGTTCGCCGACCAGGTAGCGTTGCATGGTCAAGTTTTCTTCCAGCCAATCCAGTGTTTTAAAAACCTCTGTCACGGCACGCTCATAGGCCTTTTGACTGGTTGCAAACCCAGCACGGTAAACGCCGTTATTGAGAGTGTCATAAACACGTTGATTCACCGCGTCGATTTCATCGCGCAAAATCTCCGGGTAGTAATCTCCAGCACGTGCGCCAACGCCATCGAAAGCGGAGTTGAACATGCGGATGATTTCTGAAGACTCGTTGTTGACGGCAGTGTTGCGCTTTTTGTCCCAAAGCAAAGGCACGCTGGCAACGCCGGTGAAATCCGGTTTCGCTATGGTGTAAAGCTCATGCAATAGGCGTTTGTGGTTGACGGTGTCAGGAACCACGTCAGAGCCATCGTCGAATGTCCAACCGTCTTCATCGTTCATGAATGAGTTAACGACAGAGACGGAAATCATATCTTCCAACCCTTTGAGTTTACGGAAAATCAAAGCGCGATGCGCCCAAGGACAGGCGAGAGAAACATAGAGATGATAGCGTCCAGGTTCGGCTTCAAAGCCGCCTTCACCAGAAATACCGGGAGAACCATCGGGGGTGATCCAGTGGCGAAAAACGGATTCCAGGCGCTTGAATTCGCCTTTGGTGGTTTCGGTATCGTACCAAGTCGGAGACCATTTCCCGTTGATTAAAAAGCCCATCTTGCTATCCCTGTTGCTATTCTATTAAGTGTTTATAGTGCTTGAAGTCATGATTGGCAGAAGCCATCTGGCGACCCAACCTGGCAGATTTTGAGAGGCAGGTTGCTTTCACAACCTCCTCAACGTGGTCGTCTATAACTTGAATCAGAAACGACCACTTCGATAGTCATCAAACGCCTGACGAATTTCTTCCTGAGTGTTCATGACAAAAGGACCACCGCGAGCGATGGGTTCGTTCAAAGGTTGTCCCGAAATCAGTAAGAAACGAGCGCCTTCGCCTTGTGCCATGACCTTTAGGGTATCACCTTGTGACAGTACCGCCAAACTATTTGCCTTGGCAATACGCTGTTGCTCACCAACGGCAATTTGTCCAGTAATTACAAACAGCAGACTATTGTCGTTTGCTGACAGCGTTTGGGTAAAGTCGGTATCGGCCGGTAAAGAAATATCGAAGTAGGTTGGCTTAACCCAGTCATTGACGATTGGGCCTTGCGTTCCTTCATCAGTTTGTCCACTGATAACACGAACTTCCGTGCCATTGTCGCGAATTTCTACCGGCAGTTGTTCTGGATCGTAATCCTGATAATGCGGATCCTGCATTTTTGCATGGCTCGGCAGATTGATCCAAAGCTGAAAGCCGCGCATCGCACCATCGACCTGTTCGGGCATTTCAGAGTGAACAATGCCGCGACCTGCCGTCATCCACTGGATGCCGCCGGGTTTGAGCAATCCGTTATTGCCTAGGTTGTCTTCATGGCGCATGGTGCCTTCCAACATATAGGTCACGGTTTCAAACCCACGATGTGGGTGTGGCGGAAAGCCAGCGATGTAATCCTCCGGGTTTTCCGTTTCAAAGCGGTCAAGCATCAGAAATGGATCGAGCATACTGAGCTCCGGGCTGCCGATGACTCGCGTCAACTTCACACCCGCACCATCCGATGTCGGCATGCCGAGGCTCAGCATACGGATTTCTTTAGTTGTCATAACAAATTTTCCTGCTTTCAGTGGTGAGGGTTCACCACGTTATGTTTTAAAGCGTGTCTTTTGCCTGTTTTCTATTGTCCAAAGAACATGGTCCTGCGCCATGGTGAATCAAGGTTAAGAAACCACCGATGATCGCCATATTTTTCAAGAACATGATTTGTTGGATTTGGTCGGCAAAGTTGTTGTGGAAAATCAATGCCGCCAACAAAGTAAAGCCAGCCAATAAAAAAGCGGCAATACGCGTATGCCAACCGAATGCAATGGCTAAGCCACCCAAAACCTCAGTCAGGATCACTAATGGCAATAAGGCGCCGGGAACGCCCATGGCTTCCATGTAACCTTGCGTGCCGGTGTAGTTGGCAATTTTGCCAAGTCCTGCGATGATAAAAATGGCGGCGAGCATAACACGCCCTAATGGCGCAGAAAGTTTAATAAGTGAATCCATGATTTTCTCCTTAGATCAGTGAGTTAAGTTTTGCGTTGAGTCTATGATAGAGCTTGTTATCCATAAAAAAAACAAGCAAAATTACAACTTACTGTTGCTATTTTAAGAACAATGAGAGGCGATTGGATGATATGGGGCAGCTAGAAAAAATAGAGATATTCATTCGAGTCGTTGAAGCAGGCGGCATCGGTAAAGCGGCGGAGCAATTAAATATGGCGAAGTCAGCCGTCAGCCGTCGACTCAGTGAGTTGGAAGATGAATTGGGTGCAAAGTTAATTCATAGAACGACCCGATCATCTAATTTAACCGAGGCGGGCTTGCGTTTTTATGAAAAGGCGTTAGGCGTGGTGTCGGCATTCTCTGAGTTGACCCAGAGTGTCAATGTGGATGATCAGTCTTTGTCAGGTTCTTTAAGAATAGCGGTGCCGCTATCTTTTGGTATGTTGCATTTGACGAGGGTTTTTGATCAGTTTATGCGTGCCTATCCTGGGATTCATTTGGACATTGATTTTTCCGATGGTGAAGTCGACTTGATTAGTTCGGGATTCGATATGGCGATTCGCATATCGGATTTGAAGGATTCCAGTATGCAGGCAAGAAAGATTGCGCCGATTCGTTTTGGGTTGGTCGCCAGCCCTGAGTACCTTGAACAGCATGGCGCGCCTCAAAGCTTACAAGATCTCAAAAACCATCAATTATTAAAGTATGGAAATGATGGTATGAACTCATGGCGTCTGACGGATATCAATGGCGAAAAGCATGACATCAGCTTTTCCACTCGCTTGCAGGCCAACAATGGCGAGTTCCTAAAAGAGATGGCGAAAGCCGGTCATGGCATTGTGATGGAGCCAACTTTTATTATCTGGAAGGATTTGCAGTCCGGGTCGCTAGTGCCCGTGCTGGAAAACTACTATCGCCCAGAAATCTATGTTTACGCGGTTTACCCTCGTAACCGATTCGTGTCGAAAAAAACACGGATGATGATTGACTTCCTTTTGGATTATTTTAAGCAAGAAGCCTATTGGGATGCGCAATAGTTACTATAAAATGCACATTGCAGACGAGGAGTTGGCAAGCTACTTGCTGCTTGGCTGGTAAGGCAAGAAATCTATAAGGAAGAAATAGATGGTATCCTTCGACTTTAAACAACCTAGTATTCTTCGCAGAATGTTCTTGGTATTTCTCGGATTCGGCCTCGGGATGGGCGTCATATTTCCGATATTTGCGCATCTCTTCGTCATCTGGAAGCCAGGGATGTTGTGGTGGTTCGTGGTGGCATGTATTGCCGCCGGCGTGAGCATTGGTATTTTCAACTACTGGCTGCTTAACGTCATGTTGTTGAATCGCTTGAAACGTATTGGGGAAGTGGCAAACGCCATCAGCAATAACGACATCACCCACAAGTGCAGTCTCATCAGTAACGACTTCATCGGTGATATGGCTCAAAGCTTCAATGGTATGTCCAGCAACCTGCGTGATATGGTGAAGCGTATCGCTCAAGTGTCTGGTGAGTTGAATCGTGCATCGGACGAAATGGCGGCTGTCACCAGAGAAACCCAATCAGGCGTTGTCCGTCAGCAGGAAGGTACTCAGCAGGCGGCGCAAGTCATCGCTAAGATGTCTGCTACAGTGGTCGAGATGTCAAATAATACTCAAGCGGCATCCGAGGCGGCAAATGAGGCGAATATTGCCACCGAAAAAGGGTCAAGTGTCGTAAACAGTACCGTTTTGTCCATCAAGAAGCTTGCAGATGAGGTTGAAGAAACCGCAACGGTTATCCAACGTTTGAAAGAAGACAGCGAAAACATCGGTTCAGTGCTGGACGTTATCAAAGACATTGCCGAGCAAACCAATCTGTTGGCATTGAACGCTGCAATCGAAGCCGCAAGGGCTGGTGAGCACGGTCGTGGGTTTGCTGTGGTGGCGGATGAAGTTCGTGTCTTAGCAAGTAAAACGCAGGAATCAACTAAGCAAATCGAAGGAATGATCGAGAAGCTGCAATATGTTGCTTTGGAAGCGGTAGGCGTCATGAATCAGGGGCGTGAGCAAGCGCACAACAGTGTGTTGCAAGCTAACGAAGCGGGTGAAGCGCTGCAATCTATCGCTGAGGCGGTTAAAACCATCAATCAAATGAACAGCCAAATTGCGATTTTCGCTGCAAACCAACGTACTCAATCCGATGTGGTCAGCGACAACGTTCATCAAATTAATGATATTGCCCAAACCGTTGCGGATGGTGCGGCAAAAACTTCTGAGTCCAGTACTTTGGTTGGCAATTATGCGACCCAGTTGAGTAGCCTGATCGGCCAATTCAAGACAGACAAATAATCTATCAATATTTCATCTCCTGCATTTGCGGGAGATGTTCCTGTCACATTTCCTCAAAAACCTCGCTGAAAACGCGTTCAACCCCTCTGGGTAAAAGCCCACGGTGGTTAATAAGATTGTGTTAATCTATTTTCATAATTCGTCCGTGAGTTGAAGCAATGAGGAGTAACCTGGTGACATGACTGCCGAAATCTTTCAACCTTATCAAGAAGGCATCTTTCAGGAAGGTGCACGACATACCTATTTTCTCGAATATAAACTCGATTTCTCCAAAATTGATGCGGTGCGCCAAGCCATTGCCAAGTGTTTACAATCCCATCCAATAGATGAGGTGGTGATAGCGCGTTATCCCAAGGAAGCACTGAAAGTCCGAACCGTGGTGAGCTTTGGTAAACGTGCGTGGAAAGCCTTGGCTTCAGACAGCAAGATGCCCAAGGATTTGAAAGATTTTGAAACGCTTAGCGGGCAACAAGGGCACACTTCCCCATCGACACAACGAGATGTTTTTTTATGGCTTCAAGCGGATGACTTCTCGGTGCTGTACGATCAAGCGACTTGGATACAAAAGCAAATGAAATCGGTGGCGGAATTGGCATTTGAACAAGTGGGTTTTAATTATTATCACAGCCTCGACTTGATTGGCTTTGAAGATGGCACTGCTAACCCTAAAACCGATGAGTTGAGAGTGTCGGCAGCGGTTATTCCTGAAGGTCAGCCAGGTGCAGGCGGTAGTTTGGTGCTGAGTCAGAAATGGGTACATGATATGGATACCTGGTCTCAAGTGCCTTTGCACTGTCAGGAAGCGATTGTCGGTAGAACCAAACGGGCAAATGAAGAACTGGAAGGCGAGATGATGCCCGATGACTCGCATGTTAGTCGTACTGATTTGAAGGTAGATGGCGTGGCAATGAAGATTTTTCGTCGTTCAAGCGCATTTGGAAATCTCAGTGAGAAAGGACTGATGTTTCTGGCTTTTGGTTGCGAATTACGACGATTCTCGACGCAGCTGGACAGTATGTTCGGTTTGACGGAAGACGGAAAAATCGACCAAATTATCCGTTATTCCAAAGCAGTAACCGGAAGTTATTGGTTTGCACCATCGAAAGAGGATTTAGCAGAAGTATTTGAAACAGAAACGTTTTAACATTCTGGTTTTGCACTCTGCGGGTAATTAAAATATTCTGTACTTTTAAGTACCTTTCACATTATCACGAAAGATGCTGCTAGGAGGGCTAATGAGATTTTTCGATGCGCATGAGAAACATGAGTTTTCCGATCATTATGAACTTCTTGACCACTTGCCTATTGCAGTAGGAATAGTAGAGCTTAATGGTAAGGTCCGTTTTGCCAATAAACGTTTTGCGGAGCTGTTAAAGCGTGATCAGGCAAAGATGATTGGCGTCAATCAATCATCATTTCATCCCCAAGCTGATCAGAGTAAAAACCCATTTTCACAGCATGTCGAAGCCTTGACAAGAGGAGAGGTAATTTCTCTTGAGGCTGAGATGGTACGCGGTGATGACAAGATTGTTCCTGTCGAGATTACGGCTAACAAGATTGTTTGGCATGATGAGTCTTTGATGGTCGCTGCATTCTTTCCTATTGAAAAACGAAAAGAAGCATTAAGGCTGCTACAAGACAGTCAGCAGGAAATGACAGCGATTTTTGAAAACTCGCAAATCGGGATTTTAAAGGTTGATGGTGAGCGCAAAATTACAAGTTGTAACCGTGCTTTCATTAATATTGTTGGCGCCAACTCGGCGAAAGATGTAATTGGTTTATCCGTTCGACAATTCCATGTTTCAGAGGATGAGTTTGTGGAGTTTGGAAAGCTCTATGTACTGGTCAAGCAATTTCGGACACATCACGTTTATAATTTTCATATTCAATAGGACTCATGTCACCATTGCTTGTATGAAGCCTTTCTAAGTTGTAATAACGCATATACGCTTTCACATCGTCAATCATATGCTCATGGTTAGGTTGATGTACTTTGAGCAGCCAGTCATGCTTTAAACTGCCAAAGAACCTTTCAACCACGGCATTATCCCAACACGCGCCAACATCGCCCATTGAGGCTCGGATTTTGAATTGTTTCAGCTGCGCTCTAAATGCGTCACTGGTGTATTGTGATCCACGATCACTATGGAAGATCACCCCTTTGGGCGGCTTTCTAAGCCAGTAGGCTTGCTTGAGCGACTCAAGCACGAGTTCGGTGGTCATGCGCGGGCTGATTGACCAACCGATAATCCGGCGTGAGTACAAGTCCATCACCACGCTCAGGTATAGCCAACCCTGTGCGGTTTTTAAATAGGTGATATCACCGGCCCACACTTGATTCATGCCTGTGGGGTTAAAGTCCATGTTCACAAGGTTATCTGCCACAGCGTGGCTTGGGTCCCGTTTTGTGGTGACTTTGAATGCAACACGCTGTTCAACCTTTAGGTTTAAGATTTCCATTAACTTGATGACTTTGTGGCGCCCAACCTTAAAGCCTTCTTTACGTAATCGCTTCATCAGTTCTCGTGAACCGAGACTGTTTCGACTGGCTATAAAAAGGGCTTTAGCTCGCCGATACAGTCGCAGTTGTTCTTCGGTAATAATAGCCTTGGGACGCTTGATCCAATCGTAATAGCCGGAGCGGCTAAAACTCATCACCTTACAGCTTAATTTAACCGAGTAGCCTTCTTGCGCCAACGTATGGATAAACTCAAATCCTAGTGCATTTCTCGGGCGAAGAAGGCTGAGGCCTTTTTTAAAATGTCTTTTTCCATTCGAAGCCGCTTGTTTTCAGCTCGCAGCTTTTTGAGTTCTTCACGCTCATTATCGCTTAAGGCCGCACCATTGGTTTGCGCTTCAAGCTTGTCTTTCCACTTGTAAAGCAAGTTTGGATTAACGCCTAGCGCTTGCGCCGCTTCAGCAACGCTATAACCTTGTTCAGTGACAAGCGCGACCGCTTCTTGTTTAAATTCTTTGGTGTAAGTTTTATAAACTCGCTTCTGATTCATAACCACTCCTAGATTCGACAACATCTATTGTCTCTCATTGAAGTGTCCGTTTCCATTAGACCAGTTCACTACCACTCAAGTTTGGCAATGAAAAAGGCTAAACATATTGACTACCAGTTCAAACGGATGGACGGCAGCATGTTTTGGGGGCGCATCAGTGGTAAGGCGATTGATGACCATATCCCTGCAGATTTATCGAAAGGGGTTATTTGGGTGCTAGATGATATCTCAGAAGAGAAAGAAATTGAAAACTCGCTGAGAGCGGAAAGAAACCTATTTGCTGGTGGTCCCGCGATTGTTTTACAGTGGGAACCCACAGAAAATTGGCCCATAGTGTATGTTTCAAAAAATATTGAAAATGTGTTGGGGTATACAACCGAAGAAATGATGTCCAAGGATTTTTCCTTTGGAAGCTTAATTCATCCCAGTGACTATGAACGGATCAAGTCGGCGTTGAATGAAAATCTGTTTGGACAGTATTCCTGTTTTGAGCTGTCCTACCGATTGAAAACCAAGGCTGGCGTATATCGTAATTTTTACGATTATAACCAAGCCGAATACCATCGAAATGGGGATGTTAAATCGCTATATGGCTATTTAGTTGATATGACAAGTTACTTTGAAGTTGAGCAAATGAGTAGCTTGTTATTGAACAATACCAATGAAGGAATTTTCGGTTTAGATCTTGAAGGAAATACAACTTTCGCCAACCCAGCGGCCTTGAATATGTTGGGATACCAGGAAGCGGAACTGATCGGGCATCAAAATCATTCGTTAATTCATCACTCTCATCCAGATGGTCATAAAATCCCGGTTGAGCGGTGCAGAATGAGTATGCCAATAAGCACCCACGAAGACTATCATGTTAAGGATGAAGTGTTGTGGAGAAAGGATGGCACCTCCTTCCCTGTGGAATACTGGAGCAAGCCAATTCGACAAGATGACCAGATTGTTGGTGCGATGGTTACTTTTAGGGATATTTCGGAGGATATACAGCAAGAACAAAAGATAAGCCATCTTTCTTTCTATGACAACCTGACAGGCTTGCCGAACCGTAGGATGTTTTTAGATAAGTTAAAAGAAGAATTGGTGGCTGAACGCGATAGCAGCCATCGTGCAGTTCTGTTGTTGTTGGATATTGATCATTTTAAAGAAGTAAATGATTCACTGGGGCATACATCAGGTGATAAATTATTGGTCGATTTGGTCAGTCGTATACAGCGTAAGCTTCGTGATAGAGATGTTTTGGCCAGAATGGGAGGAGATGAGTTTTCGATTCTCCTAAGCCCTGATGAGAGAGGGGTGGATGCGGGACATTTTTCTGATGAAATTCTCCGGATTTTTGATACACCTTTTGATATAGATGGGCATGAAATACAAACATCTGCCAGTATTGGTATTGTCTTTTGTGATCCAAGTAAATCCAGAAATTCAGTGATCTCTGAAGCGGATATTGCGCTTTATCAGGCTAAAAATTTTGGGCGAGGGCGCGCAGTGTTTTTTGAGCCATCGATGTCGAGTAAAGTGCATCAGGACATGGCACTGTTTAATGCTTTAAACCATGCTTTGCAAAATGACGGATTCGAATTACACTATCAGTTGCAGTTTGATCCACAGACGGAAAAAGTAGTTGGAGCAGAAGCGTTGATTCGTTGGCCAAATGCACCAGAGGAACTTCAAGCTGTGAGTTCCCCTGCATCATTTATCCCAGTTGTGGAAAATAGAAATCTTATTCAAGCAATGTGTTTATGGGAAATTGATCGGTTGGCAACAGATCTTCCTGTTTTACGTAAAGCCGGGTTTAATTGCCGTGTTTCAATCAATTTGTCAGGCAAGCAGTTGATGAATTCAGATAATCTCGGTCAGTTGCTAAAAGCGATTCAAGACAGTGATTTAGCGTTTCAGGATCTGGAGTTTGAAATTACTGAAACCGCTTATGCAGAACTATCGGAAGATGTACAAAAACTGATGGATGTGTTCATGCGTAATGGTGTGGATATCGCCATTGATGACTTTGGAACAGGATATTCATCGCTTGCAGTTTTAAGGCAGTTTAAAAGTACACATTTGAAAATCGATAAGCAATTTATTGATCATATGCATTCAAATTCAGATGATTATGCAATTGTTTCTGCAACCATCTCGATGGCGCAAGCATTAGGGAAGAAAGTGGTTGCGGAAGGTGTCGAGTCTGAGATACAGGTTCAAATGCTTAAGGAATTGGGGTGTGACATTATTCAAGGGTTTTACTACGCAAGACCCCAATCTTTGGAAAAGGTCTGTCAGCAGCTTAAAAGTACATCACAAACTTCGCCGTTAAGCTAAGCGGTACGGCACCGAATTCTGAATTGAGTTGCTGGTTACCGCTCAAGCCTTTCCCTTCCGTGAACAGGGCGGAAATCAGTAAACTCGATTCATTGCTGACCGAATAGGTGGCATTGATTTGGTTCAGCCACGAAGCTTCAGTGTTCTGTCGGGAGTCTTTCAACCAACTGGATAGTAAAAGGTATTGCACCTGCCAGAGTGGAGTGACATCTTTTTGGAGACTGATGCCCGCCACCTGACGGCTTAGTTGCGGTAGCAACCCATAACGATACCAAGCTTGCGATGCCACGGTATTGAGTTGGTTGACGTTTTCAGCACCACGCTCGTTGTTATAGACTTCCCCTGCAATCAGAATGCCATTGTCAAATTGATAGTCGATACCGGCTATCCAAAAGTTATAGTCACGCTTCGCATTCTTGTCATAGGTTCGAGTGCCTTCGACACGAAAGCCCATGCCTTGCCAAGTCGTTTCGAAAGAACCGCCGTAGATTTGGTTGTCCAACACGTCTGCGGCAATCAACCCCAGTTCAGAAACATCGCCAACCTGCGCACGATAATGCAAAGCCACATTGTTTTTCCCTTTTGATAGGGTTTGAGCGTCCGATGAAAACACATAGGCCGCTGTCAAAGAGGAAAAAGCACTGGGGTAAAAGTCGAATGTCGCGGCATCAATGCCTGGTTTGAAGTCCGTGTCCAAGTCTGTGGGCGCGAAACTGCCAAAGACGTTCATAGGCTGCCAGAAGCGTCCAGCGCCCCAATCAATCGGCTGACGACCGATAGAAGCACTGGCGGAAGCATCGCCAAACAACTTGGCGATCTGAGGGATTTGCGCTTTGTAAACCGCGCGGTCAATTTCATAGCCGATTTTTGTCTGGGTGTTGGGCGAGGTGTCGGTCCAATCGTCCGACAAGGTTTTTGCCCGGAACAGATCCGAACTGTGGAGATTGCTGATTGGATAATTTTCCACATACTGACGGACGGTTCGCAAATGTATCGACCATTGGTCTTGAGCTGAAGTATCGTCTAGCATCAAACGTAAACCTTGCTGATTAGCATTGAGGTAAGCGTCTTTTCCGTTGCCTCCGGCTTGGTCTGCATCGGCATGTGCTAATGCTCCTAACACTGCGACGCGCCCGGTGAACTGAGGAGAGGCCCAGCTGGCTGACGTGTAACCCAGTATCTCTATGGCTAGCAGGCAGAATGAAAGAGGGTGTTTCAAAGTCCACATGGTGGTTTGACCTTTTGGTTAGCCTTTACCATCGTGTTCGATTTTACCGTCACGTAACCGAATAATGCGTTCTGCTCGTTCCATCACTCGAGGGTCGTGTGTTGAAAACAGGAAGGTGGTTTGTTCTTCATGCGATAACCTATGCATAATGTCCAGCAAAGCAAAAGCGTTTTCGGAGTCGAGGTTGGCGGTAGGTTCATCCGCCAATACTAACATTGGGTTTGCCGCCAAGGCTCGAGCGACGGCAACACGTTGTTGCTGTCCGCCACTGAGCGCTGCCGGACGGCGAAGCATCACATCTTGCAACCCAACTAAAGTCAGATAATGTTCGGCACGAGTTCGGCGCTCCTTTTCATCCACGCCTTGCAATACCATCACCAGTTCGACGTTTTCCAATGCGTTCAAAACCGGAACCAGGTTGTAGGCTTGGAAAATAAAGCCAAGTTGATACAGGCGGAAGTTGGATAAATCCGACTCGGACAATTGGGTCATATCAATGCCGTTGAGATTCACTGAGCCTTCGGAAGGTCTATCCAATCCACCGATGATGTTGAGCAGGGTGGTTTTGCCGGAACCGGAAGGGCCAACCAGTGCCGCAAACTCGCCTCTCTTAACTGTCAGGTTAACATCAGTCAACGCTTCTACCTGTAGCTCGCCTTGCTGGTAGAATTTGTTGATATGTTCCAGCGACAATAGTGGTGAATCATCTGTCTGATGGTTCTGATTCTCTAGGTTGTCCGACATATGTTTTTCCTATTCATTTGGCGATTCATCAACTTCTTTAAGTACTGATTTTTTAAGTTCGCAGAGCTTCTACTGGCGTGACTTTAGCTGCTTTTACCGCCGGGTAAATGCCTGTCACCATGGTGGTGATAAAAACGATTTCCGTCAACTGTTTCACACGATCCCAAGAGAGTTCCGTATAGATGATAGGGTCCATCATTGTGCCCATCAAACTGGTTCCACCTTCCATAAACGAGGAGAAATCAATACCGTGATGGCTGAACCATAAGTGTGTCAGTCCCCCCAGTAGCCAACCGGCGATCATGGCAAGTAAACTCAAAAATAGGGACTCAAACAATACCAGTAACAACAAATGCTGGCGATTCATTCCCAAAGCTCTTAATAGACCAAACTCTCGAGTCCTTTCCAGTACGCTCATTAGCACCGTGTTTAAAATACCAAAAACCACCATAATCAAGATGAACACCAAAAAGACGTAGTTCCCTGCATTATCCAGCGCGATGAATTGAATCAGTTGCGGCATCATTTCCTGCCAGTCGAGCACAACCAGACTATTGTCGTTTTTCAGCAGACTTTTCAGTTTTTGTTTCCAGTCATCCTGTGTGTGAGGGTCTTGTAAGAAAATCGCGATACGGGTAAGCGGCTCGCGGAAGGCGTCTCCACCCTCACCGATCAGAAATTGGCGGGCAAAAGACAAGTGGCTGACGATAAAGAAGTCATTCATCTCATCCATCGGGGCATGGAAAATACCTCGAACTTTAGCTAGATAAGCCTGCGAGTCTCCGCCTTTTTTACCTGCCATCAGCACAATCTTACTACCAATTTTTGCCTTGAGTTTGCGCGCCATGCCGGAGCCGATAATCACCCCGCGTTCATCATCCGGCGTTAACCATGCGCCGGAGATTAAGGTGGGTTTGAGCTTTTCTGCCATGGGGTCAAGCGGGTGATGCAGAGAGCTTTCAGTCTCAATGCCAAGCAGCCCAGCACCCACCGAGTTGTTGGCTGTACTGGCAAGCGTTTGGATGGAAATTCTTGGCATCACTTTTCCAGGCAGGTCTAGCGCCTTTATCGCTGCGACAAGTTGTTTTCCGTTGTGAAGGAAAGAATGGTTACTCGGCGCAGCTAGGTAGTTTTTCGGTTGGACAGTAATATGACCTTCGCCGAGTTGGATGGCATTGCGAATCATCGAGTTGTGGCTACCATCACCAATACCAATGAATAGAACCGCCAAGGCGAAACCGACGGCAATTGAGCTCAAAGTGATAACGGTACGCTTGCGGTTACGCCAAAGATTTCGCCATGCCATAGTGCCTAGCGTGGTAACTAAAATCTGCCAGGTTGGGGTCGAACGTTTTGGGGTCTGACTGGCTTGATTCATCGTATCGCCTCCGCTGTGTTCAGTTTTAGCGTGCGCAGTGCCGGAATCAAAGAGGCAATAACGGTCAATACCAGCATCATAATAACGGCTTGCCAGATTTGCTCCATTGAAATCGCCCCTTTCATGATGGGTTCAAATACGACACCTGCCCAATCGTAACCGTCTGGCAATTGGCTACTGAAATCAATGCCGTGGTGTTCAAAGCGTAGCGCCACAGCGCCGCCAATCACAGCGCCGATGATGGCAGACAAGACAGCTAGGTAAAGGGATTCCAATAAAATCATCACCAATATTGCCCAGCGTTTTAAGCCGATAGAGAGCAAAATGCCGAATTCATGGGTGCGTTCGTGAATCGCCATCATCAGCGTGTTAATCATACCCAAAGCAGCCAAGCTGATAACGATAACACCGATAATCAGCAGCATGGAGCGGCTGAGTGATAGCATGCTGGCAACGGATGGATTGAGTTGTTTCCAGGTTTCGACAACAAATTTCCCGCCAAGGTTTTTAAGTGTGTCGCCGGATTTCACTTGCTGAGTGGAAATCTCTGCCAGCTGTTGCTGCAAGTGTTGTTGGATTTCCGTTAAGTCGGCATCTTCCGGTGTTTTGATCGCAACTTCATGGATGCCGTTTTGCATCGCCATCAAGTCCTGATAGGCGGGTACTGACATCAGGACGCCCATACGGTCGAAGTTAGGGTCAAACGGGCTGAGGATGCCAGTGACCCGGTACAAGGCGTTACCAATACTGCCATCCGCAGCTTGTGTCATCAAAATCAGCTCACTGCCAAGTGTCAGTTGGAGGTTTTTCGCCAATTGTGTGCCGACCAAAACGCCATAACCTTCAGGGTTAATCTCGTCTTGTGTGTCATTCTTGATGGGCGCCATCTCCAAGTCAGCTTTGCCGTTACGGAGGTGTTCGAGCAAATGGGTGACTTGGTTTTCCTGTTTGGGATCGACCGCTTCAATCAATACACCGGTGGAGTTTTGTTTGGAGCTTGCCAAACCAGCGGCATAAAGTCGTGGCGCAAATTTAAGATCAGGATTTTGCTTTTCCAGCTGATCAAGAGTTTGCCATGACAGAGTGGCGTAAAGGTCTTGGTCGTCAAGGTAGGCTTTGCGGTGAATTTGTAACTTGCCGGTGGAAATGTCTGTGGCATAACTTATCATTTGATCGGACATACCCTCAAGCATGGCTGAGTAGAGAATTAACATCACCAAACTACCGGAAAGCGCAGAAACCGTGAGTAGGCTTCGCACTGGGTTTCGCCAGATGTTACGCCATGAGATAAACAGCAGCATGCGCAAAAACCCCGATCCGTGATTGGCGTGAGTGAGTTGGGACTGGGTGCTAGGCGTTTTCATGATGCAGCTTTAAGTCTCTGTGAAGTCTTCATTTCAATGTCTTCTTTTAAGGGATTGCAGTGAAAAGAAACTTTGTGGAACGGACACGTTGAACTCAATCTTGTTATATTCGAGCACGGTGGATTCCGTCGGTTTGTCTTCTGGCTGTAACTTCATAATCATCGGCACGATTTTGTCGTTCACTTTCTTGAAGTCGCTGAAAGTCATGCGACGAATCAATTTACCGTCTTCATCATAATAGTCGGCGCGCGTCGGCGTCAGTGAAGATTGGATGACATCCATCACCACCTTGCCCCAAACGACGGCGGCATTCTCTTTAGGCAGGGCGGTGATTTCATAAATCTTTTGTCCATCACGCATACCTGAAAAGGTCAGGCTGACGTTATAGTCTGCTTCAAAGGTGTTTTCCTTCACCAAATCGTCATTGGTGAAATGACTTCCCATCCAGGAGCCGGACATCATGCTGGGTGGAATCTTGGTGACACGGTTGATCTTTGGTAGATAGTTCCAGATGTTTTCGCCAACTTTAAGGGTAGCAATGCCCCGATCTTTGATCGGATCCTGGATGACGACCAGAGAGTTTTCCGTGCCCCGAGACCAGGCTTCAAGTGTGAGTTCGCGCTGATAATGCTGGGTTTTTACCGTCATGGTCATATCGGCATGAGACGTGGTGCCGCGCCATAGATTGTCGACATGACGAACCAATGCCTGCACATCGACTTTATCCGACGATTCAGCGGCATAGGCGATATGGGGTGAAAATAGAAGCAAGCTTAGAAAAGAAATCAAAAAGCTTTGAGAGAGGCGACACATCCTGCGTCGACCAAAGGGTGTAAAGGACTGTTCCATCAGAAAAATTCTCCCCAGAAAAAGTGGGTGTTATGCATGGATTCTAAACACCGTATCAAATAGAGTCAAATTACCTTTTGAAGAAGCTCAAAATCTCCATGAATCGGTCAGGGTTAGCCGCGATATTTCTTTGCAAAAAAACGGGTTCCGACCTACAATTATTTTCATTTGGTAATGTTTTTCATTCCGGCAATAATCACGTATGGAATGACTTTTGGAATTTCTTTTTTATGGCACTCTTCTCGCGCGTTTTTTCCCATTCGTTTTTACTTTTCGGCACCCTGACAGCGCTTGTATTGAGCGCCAATGTGTCGGCGGCAGAAAAACCGGCGCCAAAGGCAGTTGAGGTCATTGCTTATCAAGTGAAGCCAAAACCGGTTCAGCAAACGCTACGCGCATTGGGAAGCCTGCAAGCAAAAGATTCTGTCAATATCGCGGCCTCGGTTTCTGACGTGTTGAAAGACCTGCATTTTCAAGATGGGCAGATGGTTCGTAAAAGTCAGCTTTTGGTGGAGTTGAATGCTCAAGAACAGTTGGCTTTGTTGGAAGAGGCAAAAGAAGTCTCGGAAGAAGCCAAACGCCAATATGACCGAGTGAAAGAAGTGGAAGGTCGAGGCAATGTTACCAAGGCGATGGTTGACCAGTATTACAGCGACTGGAAAACGGCCGTCGCCAAGCGTAAAGTCATTGAAGCGCAGATTTCCGATAGACGTTTGTATGCCCCTTTTGCCGGGCAAGTCGGTTTTCATCAGTTCAGTGTCGGGGCTTATGTTCCTGCGGGTTCGACCATTGTGAGTTTGGATGATACCAGCCAGATGAAAGTAGAACTCTTGTTGCCGAGCCGTTATCTGAGTCAATTGAAAGTCGGGCAATCAGTGGAATTGCGCACAGCATCTTTCCCGAATCAAGTTTTCAAGGGTGCGGTGTTCGCCATTGCTCCTAGATTGCAGTCCAATCTGCGTATGGTGCAACTGCAAGCCAGAGTGACAAACCCTGAAAATCGTTTGAAGACCAACATGGTGGTCGAAGCGCACTTGTTGATGCCGCCTCAGCAGCAGTTGCGCATCCCTTCCAGTGCGATTTTGGCGATTGGAGACCACCAGTTCGTTTACCGTTTGAAACCGATTAAAAACAAAGATGTGTATCAAATGGAAAAGGTTGAAATCCAAACCGGAGATCGCGGCTTTAAACAAACGCAAGTCTTGAAAGGTATTGCGTCTGGAGACGTCATTGTCAGTCAAGGGATTATGAGTTTGCGCCCTGGTGCTGTGGTGAAAATTAAGGTCATGCAGACCGACCAACCGCAATCACAACTACTGGCACCTGTGAAAAAAGTAAAGCATCCATCTGGCGAAGCGGCGGTGAAATAATATGTGGGTTTCCGATACGTCCGTTAAAAGGCCGGTATTTGCTGCCGTTGTCTCTCTATTATTGTTCGCTTTTGGCTTAATGTCTTTTGACCGCATGAGTTTGCGGGAATATCCAAATGTTGATCCACCGATTGTTACGATCACCACCGATTATCTCGGTGCTTCTGCCGATGTGGTGGATAACCGTATCACCAAAGTCATTGAAGATCAGATTTCCGGGGTTGCAGGGATAGACTCTATTGCATCGACTTCTTCCGATGGGCGCTCAAGCATCAAAGTGGAGTTCACGATTGATCGGGATATTGATGACGCGGCGAATGATATCCGTGATCGTGTTTCACGTGTAACAGATGACTTGCCGGAACAGGCTGACCCACCACAGGTGCAGAAAGCAGATAGTGATGCCAGTCCGATTATGTGGTTCAACCTTGCGAGTGATCGTATGACGGTGCCGCAACTTACCGATTATGCCGAGCGTTATATCGTAGACCGTTTTTCCGTGTTGGACGGCGTGGCGAATGTTCGTGTTGGTGGTGGGCAATCTTTGGCATTGCGTATTTGGCTGAATCCACAAAAAATGGCGACTTATGGTCTGACCACTCAGGATGTGGAAAACCAATTGCGTTCCGCCAACGTCGAGTTGCCGATTGGTTCTTTGCAAGGTAGTCAGGTGATGCTGAACTTGCAAGTCGATAAACCGATGCAAACGGTGGAAGACTTTAAAAACCTTGTGGTCAAACAAGACAAGCAAATCGGTCAAGTGACTTTAAGTGACATCGCGCAAGTGTATATGGGCGCGGTGGAACGCCGCCGAATCTTCAACGGTAACGGTATTCCGATGGTGGGTATTGGTATTGTGAAACAATCCACCGCCAATACGTTGACTGTGGCAGAGCTGGCGCGTGAACGTAAAGATTTGGTGAATAAGACATTGCCGGAAGGCCTTAAACTCCACTCAAGTTATGACGCTTCGGTATTTGTTCAAGAAGCCATCAATGAAGTGTATAAAACCTTTGCCATCGCATTAGCGCTGGTAGTGGGGGTGATGCTGGTGTTCCTTCGCAGTTTCCGTGCCGCGATGGTGCCGATGGTGACATTGCCTGTGTCGATTATGGCAACCTTTTGGGTGCTGTGGATGCTTGGCTTCTCCGTCAACCTCTTGACCCTGTTGGCACTGGTGCTGGCAATCGGTCTGGTAGTGGATGATGCCATCGTGGTGCTGGAAAACACGCAACGTCATATCGAGATGGGGCATAAGCCGATTGCTGCTGCTTACCTGGGAACACGCCAGGTTGGTTTTGCCGTGCTTGCCACCACCATGGTATTGGTGGCCGTATTCCTGCCGATTGGCTTTTTGGAAGGTAATATCGGGCGGTTATTCTCCGAGTTCGCCGTGACCCTCGCGGTGGCGGTGATTTTTTCCATGTGGGTAGCGCTGAGTTTGTCACCCGCATTGGCTTCTATTCTGCTCAAGAAAAAAGCCGATAGTGTCGGCAAGATTGATGCCGTTACTGGTGAAGTGAAACGAGGCAAAGCTGATAAACGTCTGTTCTGGTTTAGGAAATTACTGATTAAAAACCTGCGACACCCTTGGGTGATGCTGCTGGTTTTGGCGGTGCTATCCGCAAGCATGTTGTACTTTGGTAAAGAAGTGCCGAAAGAATATGTACCGAAAGAAGACCGTGGGGTCTTTTTCGTGATGGTCAAAGGGCCTGAAGGGGCGACCTTCGACTATATGCAAAGTTACATGGCGGAAATTGAAAAACGTTTGATGCCGTTGGTGAATGATGGCGAAGCCAAGCGCTTGTTAGTGCGTGCGCCACGTTCATTCAGCAACTCGGAAATCTTCAATTCCGGTTTTGTTATCGTGGTGTTGAACGACTGGTCTGAGCGCCGTTCCGGTTTTGAAATCATGAATGAAGTGCGCAAGAAATTGTCTGATCTAACAGGGGTTAAGGCGATTCCGGTGATGCGTTCCGCCATTGGCGGGCGCATCCAGAAACCGGTGCAATTCGTTATTGGTGGCCCAAGTTATGAAGTGCTAGCCGATTGGAAAGAAAAGATGGATGATGCCATCGCTAAAACCAACCCCGGTTTGAACAGTTTAGATTGGGATTTTGAACCCAATAAACCGCAATTGCGTTTGCATGTGGATTATGAAAAGGCCAAGGCTTTGGGCGTAACCTATCAAGACATCAGTGAGACTTTGCAGACCCTGCTCGGGAGTAAAAAGGTCACTACGGTGAAATATAACGGCGAGGAGTACGATATCATCCTCAAAGCGGATTCCAAGTGGTTCAAAACACCGCAGGATTTGGAACAGATTTATCTGCGTTCTTCAACAACCAATGGTATGGTGCCGCTATCGATGTTTGTGACGGCTAAGATCGAAGGGGTGGCTTCCAGTTTATATCGTTACAACCGCATCAAGTCGATTACCTTGTCCGCGAAATTGGATGATGGCTATTCCCTTGGACAGGCGTTGGATTACCTTACTAAACTCACTCGCAAGACTTTGCCGGAAGATGCGACCATCGATTACAAAGGGGACTCGAGAGATTTCCAATCTTCTTCAAGCTCGATGGTGTTTGTATTCTTGTTTGGTTTAGTGGTGATTTTCCTAGTTTTGTCGGCGCAGTTCGAGAGTTTCATTCAGCCGTTTGTCATCATGCTTACCGTGCCGCTCGCGCTCGCAGGGGGTGTGTTTGCCATGAAGGCCTATGGTCTGACATTTAATATCTACAGTGAAATCGCCATGGTGATGTTGATTGGTCTGGCGACTAAGAACGGGATATTGATTGTTGAGTTCACCAATCAATTGCGTGATAGAGGGTTGTCTCTGTATCCGGCATTGGTAACAGCGACACAATTACGTTTCCGTCCGATTATGATGACGTCCATCGCTACCGTCGCGGGTACCGTGCCCTTGATGTTGTCCAGCGGTGCTGGCTCAGAATCTCGTCAGATTCTAGGGGATGTACTTTTCTGGGGGGTGAGTTTCTCTACGTTGTTGAGCTTGTTCGTGATTCCGGTTGCCTATGCGCTATTGGCAAAACGAAGCGGTTCACCATTACGGTCCACGCGTAAACTTGAAGCAGCTTTGCAGGTTTACAAAGGCACAGAAACGAAGAACTCGACGCCCGAAGGGGTAAGTCGAGCAAAACACTAAAAATCTACCAGGTTGGGGTGCTTTTCGAGCGGGTATAATAAACACCTCTAGCTCGAACAACATCCCAGGTTTTTTCACGCGTTATGTCAATTGACTCTCATTCTTATCAACAACAGGCCTTAGACTGTCTGCAATCGACTTTTGGTTACACCCAATTCCGTTCCCATCAAATCGAAGTGATTGAGGATGTGATGCAGGGCGCAGACTGCTTTGTATTGATGCCGACCGGGGGTGGAAAATCCTTATGCTATCAAATCCCCGCATTATTACGCGAAGGCACGGCAATCGTGGTGTCACCACTGATTTCGTTGATGCAGGATCAAGTCAACGCTTTGAAGGCGAATGGTGTGCAAGCGGCTTATTACAATTCGACCCTCGGTCTGGAAGAAGCCAACCAAGTGTTGATGCAGTTGCATACCGGACAACTGGATTTGCTGTATGTCGCGCCCGAAAGATTGTTGAATCAGGATTTTGTCCAGCAGTTGCAGAGCTTGCCAATCAGTTTGTTTGCGATTGATGAAGCGCACTGTATTTCTCAATGGGGGCATGATTTTAGGCCAGAATACAGTCGTATCGGTCAGTTGCGCCACGTGTTTGCCCAAGTATCTTTTATTGCCTTGACCGCGACAGCAGATGCCGCTACCCGTGAGGATATCGTGCATCGTTTGGCATTGCAGTCGCCCAAGGTGCATGTCAGTGGGTTTGACCGCCCGAATATTCGCTATACCGTGTTGGAAAAACGTCAGCCTTTTAAACAGTTGGTCGATTTTTTAGACCAGCGAAATGCAGCGGAAGAAAGCGGTGTTGTCTATTGTTTAAGCCGCAAGCGAGTCGAAGAAGTGGCGTTGCAATTGCAACAAAAAGGCTATCGTGCGCAAGCTTACCATGCTGGGCTACCGGCTGAAATACGCCACAAAGTGCATCAGCAGTTTATACGGGATGAAGTGGCGATTGTGGTGGCGACGGTGGCATTCGGCATGGGTATCGATAAGCCTAATGTTCGCTTTGTGGTGCACTATGATTTGCCAAAAAACATCGAAGGCTATTATCAGGAAACCGGGCGCGCCGGGCGTGATGGGTTGGCGTCCGAAGCCTTGTTACTTTACGGTGCGCAAGATGTGGTGACGGCTCGGCATTTTATTGAGCAGGTTGCTAATGAAGACCAAAAGCGGATAGAAAGTTTCAAACTCGCCAGCATGGTTGAGTTTGCCGAAGCGCAGACCTGTCGTCGTAGTGTTTTGCTGAATTATTTTGGCGATCCGATGCATCATGCCTGCGGCAATTGTGATGTGTGTTTGAACCCGCCCGTGTTGTTTGACGGCAAGGTTGTGGCACAAAAAGCCTTGTCTTGTGTGTACCGATTACAGCAAGGCTTTGGTATGAGCTATGCTATTGAGGTGTTGAGAGGGGCGGACAATGAACGTATTCGCCAATTGGGGCATCAACAGCTCAGCACCTATGGCATCGGCAAAGAATTTTCGGTTGCCGAGTGGCAAAGTATTTTTCGTCAATTGATTCATCGTGGCTATTTGATGCAGGATATTCGCAACTATTCGGTGTTGAAGTTGACCGCATCGTCCGGGGATGTGCTGAAAGGCAAGGTCGAACTACAACTGGCAAAACCTCGGGTGAAATCGACAAAATCTGCCGGTCAGGGGCGGGCGACTGCGCGAGAAGGACTGACCGAATCCCAGCAGGAAGTTTTTGAAAATTTGAGAGCCTTACGCAAAGAGATTGCCGATAGTGAAGATAAGCCCGCCTATCAGGTCTTTGGTGATGCCACTTTGTTGGAAATGGTGGTAGCTCTACCGAAAAATGATCATGAACTTCTGCAAATCAGCGGAGTGGGTGAAACCAAGCTCAGCCGTTATGGGTTTGAGTTTTTAAACCTGCTTCGTCAAGCTTAGTCAAAAAGTCTCGTCAAAATCTACCAGGTTGGGGTGGGTGAACTAAACGCCAGATATAAAAAACGGCATAAAAAAAGACCCAAGGCAGGCAAGCTGGCTCGGGTCTAATCTTTAGTTAAATGACAGATAAATATAAAAACTAAAGAGAGTCGTACCCCATCTATTCAACTGAAGAGATGAGAATCGTTATGTTCACCTGGGAATAACGGTAAGCATAAAAAAATTGGCGAAGCCAACTGAGTACCCTAATGAATCTAGTGTGAATCTCGTGATTCTTTCTCGATTTTTATGCTTGTATGCTTGTTTCGTTATGTACAATTAAACATAACGTCTGTATTAGAACATGGTGATTTAAAGATTGCAAATGCTTTTTTGTCAAAAAATTTGCTATCCAAAAATCACCTGTTGGTAAGACTTAAAATCCTTCCAATACAATCTTGCCAATAGCGCAGTGGGTTTCAATAAATTCATGCGCAGCCTTGAGATTTTCCAGATTGAGCTTGCCGAAATGATGATTTATGGTGGATTTAATGATGCCTTGATCAACCATCAATGCGGCCTCTTTCAGTATGGTATGTTGTTTACTCATATCATCAGTTTTAAACATTGAACGTGTGTACATGAACTCCCAATGAATTGACACGCTTTTTTGTTTAAAAGGTATTATGTCAAAAGTGGCAGGGTCGTCGATCAAGCCAAACCTGCCCTGAGGCGCAATAATCTCAGCAGCTTCAAGAAAATGCTGATCGGTTTGAGTCAATGAAGCAATATGTGTGATAGCGGGTAGGTGCAATTCCTTGATTTGTGGAATTAACAACTCTTGGTGACTGATGATATGGTGGCAACCCAACTCGTTTAGCCATTCTTCTGATTCGGGGCGTGACGCTGTGCCGACAATAATCTTTTGGCTGATGGTCCTGGCAAGTTGTACCATTACCGAACCTACACCACCTGCGGCACCAATAATCAGCAGACCTTTGTGGTCATCAGGTTTGACTTGTAAGCGATCTACCAACAGTTCCCAGGCGGTCAGTGTTGTTAAGGGCATGGCCGCGGCTTCCGCAAAGTTTAAGCTTTCCGGTTTTAAGCTGACAAGGCGCTCATCCACCAGTTGATATTCGGCATTAGAGCCTTGACGGGTAATTTCTCCTGCATACCAGACGTCATCTCCAATTTGAAAATGGGTGACTTCATCGCCTATTGCAACGACTGTGCCTGCAGCATCCCACCCCAAGACTTTAGGTTCCATGTCATTAGATTGAGCTGCATGACGCTTTCGAACCTTGGTGTCCACTGGGTTAATAGAAACAGCCTTTACTTTTACCAAAATGTCGCGATGTGTGGGGGTCGGTGTGGGTAAAGAAATTTCGACGAGGTTTTTCGTTGAGTTTGTTTCTTTGTCGGCGAGTGCCGCTAGTGCTCTCATTTTGTCAGGGATGACGGGGGATTCAGCTGTGACGTTCATCGCATACTCCTTTGCTCTTGAGCCTCTCTCAGCTTTTTGATGGGCATGTAAACCTATCATTTAGAAATGAATTATTGAACCAACGAGTAGTGCGTTTTAATAATTTTAATTATTTTGAGTCAAATTTCTAGCCTTATGGATGCCAAAGTTGATGACATTTTTTTATAAAGTTATAAAAGTTTTTGTGCGCGGAATAATAAACTCGGCTAAATTAAAACAAGTTGGTTTACTTTGGTATTTAAGAAGTAGAATCGAAAACATAGTTGTGGACGAAAGTTGTCAAGAATTTCTGCTATGGCCAGGAGAGACATTGATGATGCGAACTGACCAAACTTTGCTTCAGCAAATGCAAATCAGTGAAGTGGAAATCAGAAATAGAATGGATTTGCTGGAATTGGGACGGGAACAACTGGCTCAATTATCCGAGCATAAAGCTTTGATTGAAGAGAATATCGATGTCATTGTCGATGAGTTTTATGAAAAGCAAACCAAAATTGATGAAATCTCGTTGTTGATTGGCGACGCAGATACACTTGCCCGCTTACGGTTGGCACAGCAAAAGTATGTGACGGATCTCTTCTCGGGAGATTACGATGTTGAGTACGTCAACAATCGCTTACGCATTGGCATGGTGCACAAAAGAATCGGTGTTGAGCCGAAACTCTACCTCTCAGCGGTAATGACACTCAAAAGTCTCATTTTCCGTGTTCTCAAAAGCAATATTCACGATACTGAAAAGTTAGAAAATACGCTGGAAGTGTTGGACAAACTACTCTATTTTGACACTACGTTGGTGTTCGATACCTATATAGATAGTCTGGTGTCGGAAATCGAAAATGCCAAACGTAAAACCGAACTCTATGCCAAAGGGCTTGAAGAAAAAGTTGCCGAGCGTACAGAACAGCTTGAACGCCAAGCTCGCCTTGACCCTTTGACTAACCTCTATAATCAACGCGCACTTCAAGATCTGATGTATAAGGAATTGCTACTTGCCAAGCGTCATCAGGCCTGTTTGTCATTAATCTATTTTGATATTGATGAATTCAAGGCGGTGAATGACAGCCAAGGGCATATCAGGGGAGATGAAGTCTTGAAGACCATTGGAGATATTTTGTTGAACAATACGCGAGAAACGGATATTGCCTGCCGATATGGTGGGGATGAATTCTGCGTGATTTTACCGGACTGTTCGGCGGAATATGCAGAGAATCTCTGCAAGAAAATCATTCAAGCATTCAGTAAGAAGTGTCCAACACTGACCCTAAGTATGGGGATTTGCGAAACGGGCCCCGTTGAGTTTTTGGAAGGCGATGAACTGATTCGCTTTGCAGATGAGCAAATGTATCTTGCTAAAAAAGAGGCTGGCTTTCAGGTCTGTGTGAAAGCAAACGATTAGAGATGATTGTTCATAAGGGTATTGCAAGATGCCCGAAAACCATTCAGGCATCTTAGGCCGCACTAGGCGGTTCGCGGTTGACGCGGATGAATTAAGCGATACGTTTTACCGCTTTCTTAGCCACTTTACGAGCACTTTTCTTGCTGCTTGGCTTTTTCTTCATAACGACTTTAGCGACTTTTTTCACGACTGACTTCGCTTTTTTCTTAGAGAGCATTTTCTTGCTGACTTTTGATGCGACTTTTTTGACGGCTTTTTTCTTAAGCGCTTTTGACATGATGTACTCCTTTACGAGTTTTGAAAAGTTTGAGTGCTTATGACCATGCATTTTTTTGATTATTTTAAGCAATAAATACATATAATGGTAATAAGTTATTACGATTATGCAGACTTTATTGTGTTTGTCAAACCATTAGCATTTCTTGCGACGGGTTCAAGGCGCTATAATGTGCCAGCTTATTTTTGCGTGGAGCAAACCATGACGTTTGTCGAATTTAAAAAAACATTGTTGGATGCCGACATTTCCCTGCCGAAGTTCAGTCGTCTGATTAAAGTCAGTGATAAGAACCTTCAGGCTTACAAGAAAAAGGGAGAAGTGCCGAATACCATTGCCGTCATCGCAAAAAGCTTTGCGGAGTTTCACCGTTTGGAGGTGGATTACCGGGAGTTGGTTGAGTCTTTGGACTTGAAGGCAAAAACCAAAAAAGGCGTTGGCTTCGCTAAGAAGACGGCAGACAAATCTACAGAGAAGTCATCCGAAAAACCGGATGGCAAAGACAAGAAAAAAGATCCTGTCGAGTAAAATCTACCAGGTTGGGGTTGGCTGAATAAACGCCAGATATTAAAAAACGGCATCCTGCCGTTTTTTAATGAGTTCTTCCTGAAGTCACGAAATGAGATTAAGAGGCGTGTTGCTCCGTTGACTGTTGAGCCGCCGCTTCTTTCGCCAAGCGTTCTTGGTTTTTACGTGCAATCTCATCCCAGTCGATGTTGTTACAAGCTTCGCATTCGTCTTTCAAAATGCCGACTTTCACCAACAAAGCGTGTACTTTACAGCCTACACAGAAGCCCATGACCGCTTCCATCCACATAAAGCCAAGACATACCCAAACCAAAGATAAAGGAATGTAGTAAGACATATATTGGCGATCCGTTGGCAGTACTTCATGTTGGAAAATGGTATTGACCCAGTTTGCGAATACATCAGGGTTGAAGAACACCAAACACGTTGCAATGATTGACGCACCAATTGTCCAAGCAAAACGTTTAGGCGCCAAAGGCTTCCAGATTGGCTTAGCGGTTCTCTTAGCTAGGAACGAAGCAATATAGATGGTTGGCGATAAACGTGCGGTAATGGTCGACATACCAGCCAACATTTCAAATAAACCATACCAAAGCAAATAGGTTTGGAAAGTCCAGTCATACACGCGCTTGATAGCATGTACGCTGTAAATGATATTGTTGTCCCAATCCATATCACCGCTATCAATAGCAGTGTTACCGTCTACTACCCAGTGAGAGACGAAGAAAGCGTTCCAAAGTGTGAAACTCATATAAATAGAAATAAATAAAAGCATCCCGGCACGGATACGAACAGCGACATCATTAATATAAATAGCGTCTTCTTTGGTATCTCTGAACCAAAGATTTTTGACAACGTCTGAGATGTCGTTAAAAAATTTAGACATAGGAAAACTCCATTGTTTTTTTGATCTGCATCAACCTTTTTAATTTTATGGGTAGAACAGAGAGGGTTCAATAGTGTATGGAAGGTCGAAGGGAGTCATATTTAACGGTTTTGCCCTAAAAATGGACAAAACTCTTTTATGGAATATTTTTCAAACGGTTGATTTTACAGGACTTTATGACGTTTTTGTGACAAAAGTTTTTTATATAAGATTGTTGTAATATTAGTTATAAATTATTTGTATTATGGCAAGTAGATTTACTAATAAGTACAAGAAAATAAAAGGGTTTTACTTAGCCTAATCAACTAAGTAGGCGCTGAACGCTCAAGATTGGGTGGATGCGACCACATAGAGGTCATAACGAGTGTTTGGGCTTTGAATACTGGCAGACGGTTTTTTGCCGCTTTCCAGTTGAATTGGTTCCGCCTTAGCGGGACGTTTGACCGCTACGCGTTTTTTGGCAACGGTCATGGCTGCCTCAAGCAGTTTACTTGAGTCGATATCTGGCCCGACCAATCCCTGTAGTGCTGTCATTTCTTTATTGGTCGCCGCTTTCTTTTTCTTTTCCGGATACATTGGGTCGAGGTAAATGGCGTCCGCTTCTGGTTTGGTGTGGTTAAGATAGTCGGCGGCATCCGCATTTACCAACTGCATTCGGCTGATGGTCGCGGTTAAGAAACTGTGCTCATCATCGTCGAAGCGATAGGTTTTACCTTCGGCTTCCAGTTGCAGTTCAAGGTGCGCACGATTCAATGCATCTTGCAGCAAAGCGGCGACGATTGGGGAGCGTTCTATCATCAACACTTCACAGCCCAAAGTGGCAAACACAAATGCATCTCCACCCATGCCAGCGGTCGCATCGATGACTTTGGGGGTAAAGTCGGATGCTATTCCCACAGCTCTGGCAAGCGGTTGTCCTTTACCACCACCGAATTGGCGACGATGGTTTTTTTTGCCCCCAAGGAAGTCGATGAAAACCGGCCCGGTGGTTTTGGAAAAAAGTGCCAGGTTGGGGGGGAGCAGTTCATCTTCGGGATACAACCAGCCCAACAGAAAATCATAGTCGCTGATATTGGTCTGCTTCTTCAACGCCTGCTCACGCGCAACGGATGGTAGTTCAAGCGTTGGTGTCAGCGCCAAAAGTGCATCGTTCAATTGCGTGTCTGATTCTGTTATGAGGGCAAGAGTGGCTTTCATCTAAAGGATTCGAAAATTAAAGGTTCATAATTTATGGATTCATATTATCCGCAATTAGGTGAATAAAGTCTTCTATATAAGGCAGCCTTTGTTCTGAGCGGCGGTTAGCCGCGTAAAGCGTGGACCACAATCCGTCCTTGCCAAGCGGTTTGGTCGGTAAGTGGCTGAACTCCGGCAGGGTTTTTATCAACCACTTCGGTAGGATGCACACACCGCGATTCAAAGCGACATTTTGCAACATCATTACCGTGAGTTGTGAATGACGAATCTCAGCAGGATTGATGCTGGCTGGGTTTAAGAATCGGCGAAAAATATCGAGCTTTTGTTTGTCTACCGGGTACACAATCAAGGTCTGATCTTTGAAATCTTCCGGCAGCAAAACAGCCTTTTGTGCAAAAGTGTGTTGTGGGGGAAATACACAAACCTGTTCATAACTGAACAGCGGCGTGAAAACTCTATCTGCACTGGGCTCAGGGTCGGATGTAATGACCAAATCCAGTTCCTGCTTGTCCAGCTTGGCAAGGGTTACCTCACCATTGTGCCCAGAGTTGTTGCCGAACACATTCAGAATATCCAAGTCCACGCCTTGCCATTTCTCTTGATAGCTTTGCACCAAAGGCAATAACCAGTCAAAACAAGTGTGGCAGTCCACACCAATCAATAACCGCCCAAGATTGCCCTGTTCCATCGCCGTTAGTACTTGCTCGGTATGTTGGATTTTCGGCAGCACTTCTTTGGCACAAGCCAACAGGGTTTCGCCAGCTGGAGTAAAACGAATCGGATTCGATTTTCGCTCAAACAGGTTTTGTCCCAGTTGGGATTCCAACAGTTTTATTTGATGCGACAGTGCAGATTGCGTCATGTGCAACTGCTGTGCGCTGATGTTGACTGAGTGAGTTTCCGCCAGCGACAGGATGGTTTTGAGGTGTTTGATTTCTAACATAATAATTATTATGAATTATTTTCATGTTTGTGTGAATTTTATTCGTTTGTTTTCATGTTTATCCAGTCCTAATATGCGAGTTGTGCATCAAGCAAACCATTTAAGGAGACTGACATCATGGCACTACATAATCTTGGCTACCCTCGCATTGGCGACTTTCGAGAATTGAAGTTCACGCTCGAAGCCTATTGGAAAGGCGAAAAGAGTTTGCAGGAATTGGAGGCGCAAGCCAGAGAAATTCGCTATCAGAATTTTCAAACGCAAATCAAAGCGGGGGTGGAGTTGATTCCGGTTAATGATTTCGCTTACTACGATCAGGTATTGAACATGAGCACGCTGTTGGGCGTGATTCCCAAGCGTTTCCGCCAAGAAAATTTTGATGTGGAAGTGGCTTTTCGCATGGCTCGCGGCCGTGCGCCTTCCGATGACGGACACGGCTGTTGTGCTGGTCATGGTCATGATACTTGTGAGTCCAAAGCGGATTATGCCGGCGCGATGAAAAAGTGGTTCGACACCAACTACCATTACATCGTGCCTGAGTTGGAAGACGATACCGAATTCACCATCACCGACACACGCTTGTTTGATGAAGTTGCGGAGGCGCTGGTCTTAAAACAGGATGCATCGAATATCGATTTCAAGCCTGTGTTAGTAGGCCCAGTAACCTATTTGTATCTGGCTGAAAACAAAGGCACGGAGATTCCCAAACTCAGTCGTTTGCCTGCATTGCTAGAGGTCTATGCGCAAATACTGCAACGCTTGGCGACGCAAGGCGTCGAGTGGGTGCAAATCGACGAGCCGATTCTGGTACTGGAGCTAGAAGCTGAGTGGCAAAACGCCTTTAAAGAAGCCTATCAAACGCTGGCGCAATCTCCAGCCAAACTGCTTTTAGCTACCTACTTTGAAACGCTGGGTGACAATCTTGGTTTAGCATGTCAGCTTCCCGTTGCTGGGTTGCACTATGACGGTTTGCGTGGCGCGAAACAATTGGATGAAGTGATTGAGCAATATCCCGCAGGTAAAGTTTTGTCCATCGGTTTGGTGGACGGGCGCAATATCTGGAAAGCCGATATCAATGATGCCATTGAACAGCTGCAAGAGGCCAAAGCTAAGTTCGGCGACAACCTGTGGATTGCACCAAGTTGTTCGTTGTTGCATGTGCCGGTCAATTTGGAAGTGGAAACTAAGCTGAATCCCGAGTTGAAAAATTACCTGTCATTCGCCAAACAAAAATTGGGTGAAATCAAACTACTGAACGATGCGTTGCATGACAAGGCAGATAAAAAATCGCTAGAAGACAATCGACAAGTATTGGCAGCAAAAGCAAACTCCAAGCTGATTCACAATGAGCAAGTACAAGCCCGTTTAGCCAAGCTGGATGATATTCCGCTGACGCGAGATGAACCCTATGCCGTTAGAGCGATTCTGCAAGTTGCCAGATTTGATTTGCCATTGTTCCCGACCACCACCATTGGTTCTTTCCCGCAGACGCAGGAAATTCGCCAAGCCAGACGCAGATTCAAAAATGGCGAGATTGACGAGTTGGAATATATTGAAGCCATGCAGGCGGAGATTCGCGATGTTTGCGAGCGTCAGGAACGCATCGGTATTGATGTCTTTGTGCATGGCGAACCGGAGCGCAACGACATGGTCGAATACTTTGGCGAGCAGTTGGATGGCTATGCCTTTACGCAATTCGGTTGGGTGCAGTCCTATGGTTCGCGTTGCGTCAAACCGCCGATTATTTTCGGGGACGTGTCGCGCCCGTTGCCGATGACCGTCAACTGGTCAACCTATGCGCAAAGCCAGACCGACAAGATTATGAAAGGTATGTTGACGGGGGCTGTGACGATGTTGCAATGGTCGTTCGTGCGTAACGATCAAACCCGTGAAACCACTTGTAATCAAATCGCGTTAGCGTTGAGAGATGAAGTGTTGGATTTGGAAGCTGCTGGCATTCACATGATTCAAATCGACGAAGCCGCGTTGCGCGAAGGCTTGCCATTGAAAAAATCCGATTGGGATGATTATCTCTATTGGGCGGTCAATAGCTTCCGCCTCACGACTTCCGGGGTGCAGAACGACACGCAAATCCATACTCATATGTGTTATTCCGAGTTCAATGACATTATTCAAGCGGTGGCGAAAATGGATGCCGATGTCATTACCATCGAAACCTCTAAGTCGCAGATGAAATTGCTGGATGCGTTTGTCGATTTTCAATATCCGAATGAAATCGGACCGGGGGTTTATGACATCCATTCACCGAATATTCCAACGGTTGAGCAGATGGTGGATTTGATTCAAAAAGCTGCCAAAAACATTCCAGTGGAAAGACTTTGGGTGAATCCCGATTGCGGACTTAAAACCCGTGGTTGGAAAGAAACCGAACCGGCGCTCGTCAATATGGTGGAAGCCGCGAAGATTCTTAAAAAGCAGTTTGAAGAAAAAATTCAAAGCGCTTAGTTCATTTTAAATATTTAAAAAACTGCCAGGTTGGGTCTGGCAGTTTTCTCAAAAAGCCTCTCTTTTAAATCTTACGATTTACTTCATACAAAAAGCGCATCAAAATCATTATGATAAAACTTTATCTTCCTTTGTTAGAGGTGCGTGATGTCAAAGCTGGTTTTATTGCGACATGGGGAATCTGTGTGGAATTTGAAGAATATCTTTACCGGTTGGGTGGATGTGCCTTTGTCGCAAAACGGCATTAAGGAGGCGGAAGCCGCCGGGAAACAAATCGCGGATATTGCGTTTGATGTGGTGTTCAGTTCCATGCAGATTCGCGCGATGGAAACGGCGATGATTGCTCTTGTGCAATCCCATAGCCAGAAAACGCCGGTGGTGTTGCATGACGACTCGGAAATGAAAGACAAAACCGGCATTTACAGCGAGGAAACGCTGGCGAATATCTTGCCGATTTATCACAACTGGCATTTGAACGAGCGCTACTACGGTGAGTTGCAAGGACGCAATAAAGCGCAAGTGATGGAAGAGTTTGGTGATGAGCAGGTGCATATCTGGCGCAGAAGTTATGATGTGCCGCCACCGAATGGCGAGAGTTTAAAGGACACGTCGGAACGCACCATTCCTTTTTTTGTGGAGAGCGTGATGCCTTTGCTGACGGAGGGCAAAAACGTGTTGGTGTCGGCGCATGGCAATAGTTTACGCTCAATCGTGATGTTGATTGAAAACCTGTCGAAAGATCAGGTGCTTGAGTTGGAGATTCCTACCGGCACGCCATTGTTGTATGAGTGGGCGGATAACAAATTACACAAAAGAGCATTGGCTTAAAACTGCCAGAATAATCGCTAAAATCTACCAGGTTGGGGTAAGTCTATAAGCGTGATAGACATCACTTGAACTGCAACCACTTCGCCGAAGAGTTCGGAAGAACACTGATAGTCGAAAAAATCACCGCAGACACATAGGGCACCATCTGCACCACCAGCACAATACACCAGACCAAGGTTTCCACTGAGCGGAAACCAACATGCCAGCTAATGCCGATAAGCAGAAGAGCGAGGAATGTGAAGAGTATTGCTTCTTGTGCAACATTTCGCAAAGCCTGAGCGATAGGGGCAACGTTGGCTTGCTTTGGCGTGCGCAAAAAAGGCATTTGTCGCCCTACAAACAGACCATAGAGTACCGCTTTTGCAATGGTGTGGGAGAGTGACAATCCGGCGATAGCAGCCGCCACGGCAGTGCTGAATCCGGCATGCATGCGCGTTCGGTAGAGAATCAGCATTTTCGACAGCTTGAAGATGAAAAACAGAATCGGCACCGCAGAAACGAGCATGCTGGGGGCGTTGAAGCGCACAGGGTCGCTAATCATCAATATCGACCAGGCAATGGCGAGCAGGGTGAATACGAAATTAAAACCGTCAGCAATCCAAGGCAGCCATCCGGCAATAAAGTGATAGCGCTGTCCCAGATTCAAATGTGTTTTGTTGAGGAAGAGCGCCCCAGCATGTTCCCGTAGGATTTGCATGGCACCATACGCCCAGCGATAGCGCTGCTTTTTGTAGTCGACAAAGGTGTCGGGCATCAAGCCTTGTCCATAGCTGGTAGGTTCATAAGCGGCTTGGTAGCCGTGCTCAAATATCTTCAAGCCGAGTTCGGCATCTTCGGTGATGGTGCTTTCACCCCAGCCACCGACTTCTTCCAACACACTGCGGCGCACAATGGTCATGGTGCCGTGTTGGATGATGGCATTGCGCTCGTTTCGCGTAATCATGCCGATATGGAAAAAGCCTTTGTATTCCGCGTAGCACATCGCTTTGAAGGCGTTTTGGTCAAAGTCACGATAGTCTTGAGGAGATTGGACGATGGCGATTTCCGGGTCGTCGAAATGCACGGCCATCTGCTTGAGCCAGCCGGGTTTGACCTTATAGTCACTGTCGATAACGGCAATGGCTTGTGCGTCCGCATGAGTGTGTCTGAGGGCGAAATTCAGCGCGCCGGCTTTATAGCCCGCAAGCGGCGAGACATGGAAGAAACGGAAGCGCTCCCCCAGTGTTTCACAATGGTTTTGTACGGGTTGCCATACGGCTTCATCGACGGTGTTGTTGTCGATTACCAGTACTTCAAAATGCGGGTAGTCCAGCTTTGATAGGGCGTTGAGCGTGTCGATCATCATATCTGGCGGCTCGTTATAAGCAGGAATATGGATGGAAACGAACGGCAACTTGTGGTGTTCTACCGGAGTTGGGGATGCTAAATTCAGGTGGCGTCGTTTTTGCAACCATAAGGCTTCCGCCCATTCATGCGCTTCGACCAGAATCACCAACCAAACGCCCATGATGCCTAACATCAGCATCAGCCCGACGGTCCGACTTATCCAGTCCTGATAGAGCAATGAATGTTGGTACAGCACCCAGATGATGACTGACGATGCCATGAACGCCACGCCAACCAAAAAGGTACGTCCACGCTTCTTGAGGCTGCTGCTGTCCATGAGTAAGAAAATCACCAAAAACACGGCGAGGAGGATGGAGGAGATCGCCAGAATACGCCACTGTTTGATGGGAATAATCGGACGGTAGAATTCAAACTTGGGTTTACGTGAAACGTCATAGACACCCCAATAGGATCCAGCAGCGCCTTCCAGCTTTGCTTTCCAAGGTTGGTCGAAGGCTTCCATAACATAGTAGACATAGCCTTCTTCACGGGCTTTGCTGATGAAGCGGCGTAAAAAGATTGCCTCATTTTCTTTGGAAGCATGCGCTCTGCCGATGCTGCGACCGTTACTCGGCCAGCCCACTTCGGCGATGACAATCGGTTTGTTGGGAAAGGCTTGTTTCAATAAATTCATCTTGTTGACGATGTAGCCCACCGCCTTATTGACGGAAATGCCTTCCCAATAAGGCAGCATGTGTACCGCGAGGAAGTCGACGTGTTGTGCCAGCTCAGGGTGTTTGAGCCAGACATGCCATGGCTCAGCGGTACTGACAGGGACTTGGATGTCTTTTCGTAATTGGTCCAGATAGGAAATCATCTGATCAACGGTTAGATCTTGTCTGAGTATGGCTTCGTTACCGGCAATCACGCGAACCACATTGTAAGGGGGGCGTTGCACGATGTTTTTCAGTCGGGTCAGTTCGCGCTCATTGGCATCCAAGTCTGCTCCGAGCCAAGCTCCCAAGGTAATATTGATGTTATGTTTTGCTGCCAGTGCGGTAATGTCACCTAAGACGCCATCGACGGAATAGGTTCTAATGGCATGCACACGTCCAGAGAGCAATGACAGGTCAGCATCAATCGACTTTTGGTCGGGATAGGTGTCTGAAAAAGGACTTTGGTCATCATGAAAAGGCGAGAAGGCAAACCCGGGTATGGTGGCAGGCCATGAAGGCTCTTCAAGCGGCTTATTGAGATAGGCGTATGAACCAAAAGTGAACAGCGTGAACGACAGGACTATCAGCAGGTTGTACACGAGGTCATTTTTTAAGTTTTTCTTTTCGCTCATATTTCTCTCAGGATGGCAAAAATGTTATGGAATCCGGGCAGATTTCAAAATGAAAACAATCAGTCGTTAAAATGCATCAGTTTTGAGAGGAAATACCAAACCTGGAGAATTAATGTTCACCCCGCTCGTTGCGCCATCTCAGTTTTATATATTTGAAAAGCAGTTTTATTTTAGACGGATACATTAAACAAATGTAATGTTAATTCGGTCTTTGTGGAATTATGAGGGTGTCACCTTAAACAAAGCTTAATTAAGGTGACTTTTTTGGTTGGAAAATCACAGATCGCTTAAAAGCGTTCGGTGTCTGCTGTAAATGTCGCTTACGCCTTCAAATAGACAGCAAATGTCGATCTCCAAAACGCCTGCGATTTTGGTTAAATGCTCAATATTGAAGTGTTTGTTGTTCAAACCGATTTCAGCGGTTGAAACGATGCCGACAGAGTCATGCCCAAGTTCATGGGCAAGTGCAACTTGAGAAAATCCTTTTTCTTGTCTGTGTCTTTTGACGTTTTGTCCAATTCTTAGGTGAACATTGCGAATCCATTCCTTCTTTTCATCATTGTTTTTTTTGTTCATAGAGTGCTCACAACAAAACTACCTATTGCTAGGTATGTTTATGCTAGAATGAATTTTCTTCGCCTACCTATAGGTAGTTTTGGAGAAAATAAACGCAGTTAATGCGGTGTAATTTATTTTTTCTATAAGTGGATAAGGTGTTTTTCGGAAGTAAAGGAATACTGAAGAAAGCGTTGTGTAAAACATTTAGAAAGTTACCTGATCGAATGTTTTGAACCTTATTTAGGCGGTTCAATTAAGTATGTTTGATTGCAAGACTAAAACCTGAAAAATACTCATGATGAGGATTAACAGAAATGGCTCAAACAGAGAGCGAAAGTCTAATTGCATGTGATTTTTTGGCAAAGAAGTCGTTCAAGGGTCTAAGGTTCTATCACGTTTTGTTTGAATCTTGTCAAACCCCGGTTGTGCTTCTAAGTCCAAACGGAAAGATCATTTGTATCAATACGCCGGCTTATGAGTTTTTAAGCTTGGCGGAAAGTGCTATCGATCTTTATTTCCATGAATTACTATCGGCCGATAGTATGGAAACCTTTACCAATTTCTTAAATACCGTGGAAGCTTCTATTGTTGATCAAGTGGTGTACCAAAACCATGTTTTCGAGCTTCAAGGTGGTGGTTTTTTTACGCTCAATAGTCAATTATTGAAGCCGGAATCTTCAGGCGACCCCTACTGTCTGGTGTACTTGAACCGGATTCCTGAAGAACCTACGACGATTCATTCTTTATATCTTGCAAATGCTTTAATCGACCAAGTTGCTGATGGCATTTTGGTGATGGATGCACAAGGCAGAATCATCAAATCGAATAAAGCATTTACTGAAACAACGGGCTATGAGCAAAGGGAAGTGCTCAATCAACGGCCCGCCCTATTCCGTTCCGGCGTACATGATGAAGACTTTTACCTAAACATGTGGAAAAGTCTGGATGATTGTGGAAGCTGGAGAGGAGAGATCTGGAACCGACGAAAAGACGGAACCATTTATCCCGGCTGGCTACAAGCCTCAAAAGTTGTGGACAAGCTTTCCGGCAAACCCTTTTATGTTTGCGTTTTAGCCGACATGAGTGAACGCAAAGCGGATGAAAAGCGGCTGGATAGACTGGCTTACTATGATTCTCTGACGGGGTTGGCAAACCGAATGCTACTCGACAGCTTTGTCGAAAACAGTATTCTGGAAACGCAGAAAAATGCGTCTGGAAAAATCGCTCTTCTATTCATCGATTTGGATAAATTCAAAACGGTTAATGATCACTTCGGGCACAGCGAAGGGGATTGGATTCTCGGAGAAGTTTCCAAAAGAATTTCCTTTTACACGAAGACATCAGATTTGGCCTGCCGATTCGGCGGAGATGAGTTCGTGATGGTGATGACGAAAATCACTCGCGACAGGAGTGTTGTAGAAGCGGCGGAGAACCTCATTCGCAGACTGTCTAAACCTTACGTCCGTGGTAAGCACATCCACCGATTGACAGCATCCATCGGCATTGCCTTTTATCCGGAGCATGGTGGCAGTGTAGAGGAGTTGCTACGACGAGCGGACTCTGCCATGTGCAGAGCTAAAACTCAAGGACGAAACAGCTATCAGTTTTTTGAAGAAAGAGATGAGCAAGAACTGATTGAAATGAACAAGGTAGCGCATTTGATCTGGCAGGCGATAGAGATGCCGAAAAACCATATCGAAATGCATTATCAGCCAATATTTCACAAGGACAGTTTTGATTCGCCAGTGGAATATGAAGCCTTGATTCGCCTCAAAAATGAAGAAGGCGAGTTGGTTTACCCGCAACACTTTATTGAGTATTCCGAGCAGAATGGTTTGATTTCTCAGCTGGGCTTCGCTTTGTTTGAAAAGGTGTGCGACGATCTTGTTGCAAAGAAGTTGGATAACAATATCAAGGTCGCCATCAACCTGTCTCCTGTGCAGTTGGACAACCCCAAACTGGTCGAGAAACTCTCTGCGATTGCGCATCAAAAATCAGTACCCATTTCCCGCTTCAATTTTGAAGTGACGGAAACCGCTATCATGCACAACTTGAGTTCCACCATTGCCGTTTTGGAGCAGTTAAGGAAAAAGGGTTGTCATATTTTGTTGGATGATTTCGGAACGGGCTATGCCTCGTTGGCAATTCTGAAAAGCCTACCGGTGGATATTGTGAAAATTGACCGCGCTTTTGTGAACGACATAGAAACCTCAAGCGAAACACAAGAGATGGTAAAAGCCATGATAGGCATGTCGAAAGCCATGAACCTGAAAGTGTTGATTGAAGGTGTCGAGACCGAAGCGCAAAAACGTTGGCTGGAGAACAAAGAAGTGGATTTGTTCCAAGGCTATCTGCTTGGGCGACCTGCGCAATTTATTTGAGAAGATTTACGTTCTTAAAATCTGCTAGGTTGGGTATGGATCGTATTGGCAGTGAGAAAAAGAGCGCTTCAACGAGGTCAATTGAAGCGCATAAATTCTAAGCTAGGAGAGCTTATTTATTATTTTGAGGAAATATCCATTCCTTTCATACGATTAAGGGTGTTGTCCTTATCGATGAAGTGATGTTTCAACGCACCGGCAATATGTAGTGCAATCGCACCGATCAAAATATCACCCACTAAACTGTGAACCACTTTACCCGCTTGAGCCAAAGGCGCATTCAACGGAATCATTTTTGTCGGATCGTCAGGGTTCGGGTTTGGTGCCACCAACTCTAAACCGAAGAACGGAATACCATAGCCGCCTAGGCCAGACATCATCATCCCGGAAATAGGCATCAGGATAGTTCCGATAATCAACAACCAGTGAACGATTTTCGATAGGCTGATTTCAACCGGCTTGTACTGTCTGACAGGCTCCAACCAGCCGCTTTTCATACGGTTGTAGAGGCGCCAAAGAACAAATACCACAATCAGCACACCAAAAGATTTGTGCCAGGAGTATAAAAAGAAGCTCTTGGTCTCGTGCATATAGACACCGACCGCCAAGAGGCCAATCATAAAGGTGGCGACCACCCAGTGAAGAAAAATAGTTTGTTTACTGAGCTTGCTATAGGTATCCACGTTTGACTCCTTAGGATTGAAACAGGGCTGAACGCACGTGTTTTCGCGCGTTGGTCGTTAGGATTTTAGCAAGACATTTTTGCATTTTTGTTAGTGTTTAGAGAATTCATTGTTGTTGAATCAGCAAGAATACCTTTTTGAGGTAGACGTAACTCTATTCTCACCCACAAAATCTGCCAGGTTGGGGGGGAAAGTGGCGACGAAGATGGCGGTGAAGATGTTGGCGAAAGGGCTGACCTTAAACATATTGCCTCAAAGGTTTTGAGTGCGATGATTGAAAAGTGGGTGCCGCCATTCGATTGATTGACCTCTACCAAGAGGGCAACTTGTGTAAGAGTGGCAGTTGTTCGGCACTGTCAGTGTGTCAGTTGCGATTCGCATCGCAGGGTTTTTATAGCGCGGTTACTCAAATATATGATGCATCATGGCATCAAATGCAGCTTTATTGGTCGGCTTTTTTAGAAAACCGTCTATGCCAACTTCATAGCATATCTCAAGTGTTTCCTCATCATCGTTTCCACTTAAAGCGACGATTGGCGTGTTAATACCGGATTGTCTAATGTTTCGAGTGCATTCAAAGCCATCCATACCCGGCATGACCAAGTCCATCATAATGACGTCAAAGGATTCTTTTTTTAGTATTTCTAAGGCCTGTTCACCCGAAGCGGCAACGACGGGATGATGGCCAAATTTCTGAAACATGGCTGACTGAAGTTTTTGCAGTACTACTGCATCTTCAACCAGCAATAGTTTTAGTGAGTGCACTTGTACTCCATTGATTTACTCTAGGCGTCTTTTTTCTTTGTTAAAGCGTATTTATTATGATCCAACACCTCAGCGTCACCTAAAGTGAAAAACGCCATTTCGGTTTGTAAGCTTTCCGCCTGCTCTTTCAAGTGCTCGGCTGCAGCGCTTGTTTCTTCAACGAGAGCCGCATTTTGTTGCGTTAGGCTGTCTATCTGGCTAATAGCTTTGTGGACTTGTTCAACGCCATCGGCTTGTTCTTTAGAGGCTTGAGCGATTCCTGAAACCATTTTTGTAACCGTATCAATGGAGTCATTAATTTCGTGGAGCATTTCACCGGACTCTGAAGCCAGTGTAGATCCTTGATTGACTCGATCGACCGTTTCTTCAATAAGTTTTTTGATGTCTTTCGCCGCATCGGCCGATTTTTGGGCAAGACTGCGGACTTCTGAAGCTACGACCGCAAAACCACGACCATGCTCACCTGCGCGAGCGGCTTCTACTGCAGCGTTGAGCGCGAGTAGATTTGTTTGGAAGGCAATGCTGTCGATAAGCGTGACTATGTCTGCAATCTTGTGGCTGGACTCTTCAATGGCATTCATCGCATGGATGGTTTGTTCCATCGTACTAACACCTTGAACCACTTTTTTCTGAACGTCTACCGAAACTTGGCTGGCTTCTTGTGCATTGTTACTACTACTTTGCACTTGTGAATTCATTTGTTCCATCGTTGCAGAGGTTTGTTCCAGTGCGGCAGCCTGATCTTGAACGCGACTACTAAGATCTAATGAACCTTGTGAAACTTCTTGCGCAGCATGATTAACCGCATCAGAGACCTCTATCGTCATTCCGACGACTTCTTTGATTTTTTGTGTGGAAAAATTGATAGCATTTTTTAGATCGTGAATTTGTCCTTTGAAAATGCCTGGAGGTAGTTCTTTGGTTAAGTCGCCTTGTGCTTGAGCGGACATGACATCTCCTATCGCACTCATGACGCCACCTAAAACGTTCATGGTTCTGTTGATGGTGTTTCCGAGTTCTTCCAAATCACCAGGTAGGACTTCAATTCGGTAATTGAAATCCCCTTCTTCAATGCGCTCAAGTACGCGGATAATATCATCGATATTTTTCATTTCATCGGTTTTATCTATCCACTCAACAACATAACCCACTTTTTGCTCGTTGCGAATAATAGGTACTACTGTCAGTTGCAGAATTAAATCTGAAACATGTAAATCACCAATCCAAGGCTTCATAAGCGTGCTGAGCATTTGTCTCTGGTGCGCAGGATTTTTATGGAATATATCCATATTGGAATTGACGACTTTATCAGCCTTGAAGTTAGGCAGTGCTTTTTGCAAAGCAGCTTCGTTGTGTTTAAACATCTCTACAAGAGATAGGTTAATGCTTTTGATATTAAAATCTGCATCTGCGACCATCAGGTTGGTGCTGGCGCTATTCATCGCAGTGGTTAAAATGGCAGAGTTCTTTGCGGCATCGTAGTTTTTTGCTTCTGATTCGGCAACGCGTGTACGCAACATATTTAGCAGAAAGCCAAGTTCGGTTTTATCGTCTATGGCTTGTTGAAAATTGCCGTTGGCAAGGTTTTCGATTCCAGTTTTTAATTTGGAAGAGATACCTAAAGATTTTAAAGTAAACCATGCTGCGCTGCTAATGGAGATCAAACTTAAAGCAATTAAGCTTGCGGATAGAGTCGTAAGCTCAGAATTAAAGCCTAAAGCAATAATGGTCAAGAAAGTTACTAGGACACTGATGCTCGGTAGTAAAAGCTGCTTGAGTTTAGAGTCTTGTTTCGTCCACGGAAAACTGGCCTTTCCTGCTTTAATATCTGCATAGAGTTTGGAAGCAGACTGTTTTTGTTGCTCAGTAGCAGGATATCGAACGGATAAATAACCTGTGATTTTACCATTTTCTATAATAGGAGTGGCATTGGCCATTACCCAATAGTAATCACCATTTTTGCATTTATTTTTCACTACGCCTTGCCAAGGATGACCAGCTTTAATTGTTTCCCAGAAATCTTTAAACGCTTCTTTGGGCATATCAGGGTGGCGCAGGATGTTGTGAGGTTTACCTACGAGTTCTTTGTCATCATACCCAGAAGCTTCGCGAAATCCTTCATTATAGTCGATGATATTTCCGAACATGTCTGACGTAGATAAAATAACTAAGTCATTAGGCAGAATATATTCTTTTCCTGTACTCATTTCATTAGAGCCTCTCAGAAGTTATGTGGATGAATTCAAACAAGTAAAGTTTTTTAGGTATTCTTACTCAGTTGGAGTTAGTATAACGTTAAAGTTTTTCGATGTGACATAAAAGAATTTGATCAATAGACATAAAAACCACTTCGGGAAACTCTATGGGGTTAGAGGTTGGCTCAAAACGAGAGTAATTGCGCGCCTGTTGACCAAAGTTTCTGGATTTGTTCTTGAAAAAGATTGAAATCACCGTTGCTAAAAAACTCGGTGGTGCCCGTTTGAGAACTATCACTGAGAAGATGTTCAGTTTTCAGGCGTCTAACGGTTTCTTTGGCAACGGCCAATTCCGTGCTAATGACGGACACCTTCTCTCCTGCAACCTTTTCAATGATGGGGGATAGGTGGGCAAAGTGTGTGCAACCAAGGATAATGGTGTCGGCACCTTTGTCGATCAACGGGTGCACATATTCTTCTACGGCTTTCACGGCTTCTTCGCTTTCCAATTTCAAGGCTTCCACCAAGCGTACTAGCTTGGGAGAGGGTTGTATTTCCATATGAGCATTGCCCGCCACGCGCTTTGCCAGTGCATCAAAAGCATGGCTGGTGAGGGTTTTTTCGGTTGCCAGTACGCCAATCACGCCTGTTTTAGTGTGGATGGCAGCGGGTTTGACGCCCGGTTCCACGCCAATAAAGGGTAAATCATATCGTTCCCTGAGGGTTTTGATGCTGACCATGGTCGCGGTATTGCAGGCGACGACGATGGCTTTGACATCTTGGGACATCAGAAAATCCACTACCGCCAAAGAGCGTTGCAAAATGGTGTCCTCGGATTTTTCACCATAGGGGGCGTAAAAGGTGTCCGCGACATAAATAAGTTTTTCGTTCGGGAGCAATTCTCGGATTTTTTGGGCAATCGGCAAGCCGCCAATACCGGAATCAAATACACCAATAGGTCTGGAATCAGTCATATTTTTATTTGTTAGTATCGAATGTGTTTATTTTAATCGTCATGGCGCACTCGTTGCCGGAGATTTTTAATCTGACTGCGCTGTTTTTTCTCGTCCACCCGTTTGAGGCGTGCGCTTTTGCTTGGACGAGTGGCAATGCGTGCTTTGGGTCGCACGGCGGACTCTTCTAAAATCGCTCGCAATCTTTCCAAGGCATCTTCTTTGTTGGCGGCTTGCGTACGGTAAGACTGCGCTTTGATGATAATCACACCATCTTTGGTAATGCGGTGATCGGATTTTCTCAACAAACGCTGTTTAAAGTCTTCAGGCAGAGATGAAGCCTTGATGTCAAAGCGCAGATGAATGGCGGTTTCCACTTTATTGACATTTTGCCCACCAGCACCCTGTGCTCGCATGGCATGCCATGTGATTTCGGATTCTGGAATGATTTGTCCGGTGGAAAGTCTCAGCATCGCTAGCTCTGGTTATTTTGATTCTGTTTACGTAAGCGCAATTTGCCCGCCGCAATCACCAAGCCGATAAAGATCAACGCCAGCCCCAAAAAGTCTGAAGCGGTGATCTGCTCGCCAAGGAAAATGACCGACAATACCAAACCGAATGCCGGAATCAAATGAATAAACGGGCTGGAACGATTGGCGCCGATTAATTCCACTGCCTTATTCCAAAACAAATATGCGAGGATAGACGCGAAAACCGCAACATAAGCAACGGTGAGCGCCAAGCTAGTATCAATATGCACCGGGCGGTTTTGGATAAAGGTTTCCATCAGATAGAAAGGCAACAGTCCGACCACACCGACAATAACGGTCATTGCAAAAAAGCCACTACCACCAATGCCCGCTGGCTTTTTGTGGAGTAACACCGAATAGAGCGCCCAGCTGATAACACCGCCCAGCACCCAAAGCACACCAGGGTCGTTCTCCAGCCCAGAAAGGTTGGCAATGTCTCCATGGGTAAGCACCAATAGCACCCCCGCAGCGGAAACAATTAAGCCCAGCACCTGCAAGAGCTTAAGGCCGTGCCCAAGCAAGATTGCCGACAATAACATGATGAAAACAGGGCCCGCCGATAACAGCAACAATGCGTTGACCGCTGTTGTGGTTTGCAAGCCAAGGTACACCAATGTGTTGAACGCGCCGACACTGAACACGCCGTAAACAATCATTAGCCCCGGATGCTGACGCATCAACGGCCATTGCTGTTTCAGGTCTTTCCACGCCCAAGGTATGATAAAAATCGCCACCGCTGCCCAACGCCAAAATGCCAAACCGATTGGCGGCACATGCGCATGCACGGCACGCGCCAATACAAAATTTCCTGCCCAAAACAAGGTTGTCAGTACCAATAAAAGATAGGCGAGTCTGTGATTTTGCATGGAGTTGTTCCGTGTATTTTTGAAGTCACAATTATAAAAGTTAAATTAGGGTGGAGGGGGGTAATTTGTGGCAGATCCTTCAAGATTATTGAATAAAAAATCAAAACGGTAATCGCAGTTTTAGGAATATTACCTATTGTTTGTTTAAAAAATAAATGTAATATTATCAGTGTATTAGGCAATATCTATGCTTGATACTTCAAAAGACATATAGCCGCTGTTTGATAAATTACATTCTCTAACGTACTTGAATCCAAGGTTTTCACTGCCCACGGGCTTGATAGAAAAGGAGTCAGTCCATGTATTCAAATATCGTCACAAAATTGCTTGATAAAGCCGGTGTCGCCATTAATGGAAGTAACCCTTGGGACATTCAGGTGTACAACCCAAAATTTTACAGTGAAGTCGTGCTGAGAGGGTCTTTGGGGTTCGGCGAAAGCTATGTCAAAGGCTGGTGGGATGTTGAGCAGCTTGAGAAAAGCATATCCAAAATCCTATCCGCCTCTTTGCATGAAAATGCCACTCTGCTGGGTGATTTCTTTTCCAAGGTCAATGCAAAATATCGCAATCTACAAAAAAAATCTCGCGCCTTTCAGGTGGGTGAACATCATTATGATATTGGAAATGATCTATATCTTAAGATGTTAGATAAGAGAATGGTCTATAGCTGTGGTTATTGGCAGGATACCGATGACCTTGATCAAGCGCAGGAAAATAAGCTGGAGTTGGTTTGTCGAAAAGTGCATCTCAAACCCGGTATGCGCATTCTGGAGATCGGCTGTGGTTGGGGAAGTTTCGCTAAATATGCCGCCGAAAAATATCAGGTGGAAGTGATTGGCGTGACAGTCTCCAAAGAGCAAATGAAACTGGCTCAAGAAAACTGTGCTGGATTGCCGGTCGAAATTCAATTGATGGATTACCGAGATTTAACGGGCGAATTTGATGCGATTGTTTCCATCGGTATGTTCGAGCATGTCGGTCATAAAAACTATGCAAAATACTTTGAAGTGGCCGAGCGTTGTTTGAAAGACGGGGGTCTTTTTTTATTGCATACCATCGGTAAAAACGACTGCAATCCCGGCGTTAATCCTTGGACGGCAAAATATATTTTTCCTAATGGCGAACTCCCTTCACTGGAACAGATTACCCATGCCGTAGATAAAACCGGCATGTATGTAGAAGATGTTGAAAACTTCGGGGTTTATTACGAAACCACTTTGATGGCTTGGTTCGATAACTTCAATCGTGCCTGGGATAGCCTTAAAGACAAATACAGCGAAGAGTTTTATCGACTTTGGAAATTCTATTTACTGTCCTGCGCAGGTGCGTTCAATGCGAGAGATATCCATCTTTGGCAGGTGGTGATGAGTAAAGGGAATATGCCGCAGGTCTATAAACGAAATGCGCTTTGAGGCCTAATTGGGAAGACAGCTTTCTGGGTTTATGGATTGCGTGATATTAACTTGCGATACTGGTTTGGAGTGATGCGCACTATCTGTTTAAACTCACGCGTCATGTGTGCTTGATCGGAAAACCCATGTTCCAAAGCCATTTCGGATAGCTCAACATTCGGTTGATGTTTCAGATTGGTTTGTACCCGGCGGATACGAGCAATACGTTGGTAATGTTTTGGGGTGATGCCGAGCAGTTTGCGAAAGCGTCTTTCCTGCTGGCGTTGACTGATGGTCATTTGAGATTGAGCTTCTTCCGATAGTCTCGCAGTTTGTGTTAAATCCAAACTTTCCAACCAACGGTAGAGTCGAATAATACGAGAAAAGTGATTAGGACTTTTCGCCAGAGCATGATGCAGGGTTTTGAGTTCAGCGTTCAAGTCACTTTCCGGCAAGCCAAGCGGCTGGTCGTATAGCTCGCCAAAAATACCAAACCCCACGCCGGGATAAAATCTCACGCCTGCCAACTGAGTACCGGGTTGCCAAGTCTTGGAGTGTGATCGGGTTTCAACCGGCGACAGAATCACTTTTTCCGTAAATAGTGAGTCATCCATAATGATGTTTTCAGTCAGATTGAAAAGAATACTGCTACAGGCGTCTGCCGGTAGCCATTGCGTTTGCGGAGATGTATTTTCGGTGGGCACGGAAAAAGACCAGATGCCCTGCACATAAGGCGATAGTTTTCCTTGAGGCTGAAACAACCTCAAAGAAAAGTTTCTGTTTGATGAAAGGTTATTTTTTGCTGGGCTGATAGCGTCCAACCTCCGGTTTAAACACTTTCACAATGCGATTCCAACTATTGATCGCATTAATGGCGATAGTTAAATCTACCAGACTTTGTTCGCCAAAGCTATCCAACGCTTGTTGGTAACGCTCGTCGGAAATTGGTTGACCGGATGTCACTAATTCTGCCCAGTCCAAGGCTGCTTTTTCACGATCAGAGTAGAGCGGCATATCTCGCCATGCGCTCAAGCCATAAATGCGCTCTGCGGTTTCACCTAGCAGCAAGGTATCTTTGCTGTGCATATCAATGCAAAAAGCACATTGGTTTATTTGCGAGACTCTTAGCTTGACCAGCTCCCAAGTGATGACGGGAACCGTCTCGCTTTGTTTGAACTGTTGGCGAAGGTACCCCTCTTGTTGATGAAGAATTTCAATTGCTTTCGGCGAAATGGCTGCGTAGTTGATGCGTGTCGTCATTGTTGTGCCTCCTGTTGTTACACAGAATTTATGTTAGGCACTTGTTCAATGGATTTATTGAAGAAAAACGACATGTGAAATTTGGCTATGAAAATCTGCCAGGTTGGGGCATAACGAGGTTTTTTGAGGCATGACCGCTATCGTTGATAATTTAGGATAACGCCTTTGAATTCTGTGTCTAGGCTTGCTTGCTGCTGTTCGTCCAGCTTTTGTTGGCTATGGCTGAAACCCTTAGCCACCATTTCCTTGCTGAATTTGGCATGATTGCCGCGGCCGGGGTCTACCAAAATCACTTCGGCTGTCGGATTGGCGTGGCGGTCGATAAACTGCGACAAAAGCTCGATATGGTTCGTTTCATAGAGTAAATCTGAGCCGATTATCAGGTCAAAATATCCTAAACCTGAATGCTCGTCGTTCCAATTTGTTGTTAAAAAAGGAATCTCCTTTTCTTGATTGAGCCGAGCATTTTCCACCAGAAACTTGCCTGCCTGCGGGTGAATGTCCGTCGCTGTAATATCCGCATGACGCGCATTTAGCAATAGGCTAGAAAGCCCCAACCCACAACCGACCTCTAAAATCCGCTTTCCTTTAATATCGAAATGCTCCATCTCATTTGCCAGCACGATGCTAGAAGGCCAAAGCACGCCGAATATTGGCCACTGTGCAGAAGAAATACCCATGCCTTCGGCTTCACCAAACGGGTCATAAAACTGTTGGTTGTCTTTCAGACTGCGGATATGAATATCGAATACATCAAATTCGATAGTTTGATAACGGATACGGAAGCCGGACATATAAAGCCTTTACAGTTGCGATATGTGAATAAAAACGCAACAAGAAAGACTCAGTCGACTAGGTCGCTACGTGGGAAGGTATCTACTATAACTTGTTGAAACTCAGGAGTAAATGGAATTTCCAATCAAGAGAATGTTGAATTGGGGTTTGAATAATTTTGCTCTGACCTCTGTTGTTCCAAAGTTTAGTCAAAATCTGTCAGGTTGGGGCGCCTCTAGATTGGTTATCGAATGCGCTGAGCGTAATCAAGTGATTCGTTATATTCCCAAAACTCTACATTACTAGGGATAAGATGAGAGTAGCGTCTGAAATAATATTCAGCGAGTGTTTCTGTTGTTTTTTCGTTGGTGTCTTTTAATACAAACATGATTTTTCTGAAATTATCAGGAGCAACTAAAAAATAGTACATGGCCTCATTCCAAACGGTCAGCTTTGCACTTGGGACATTTCCTCCTGTTGTCCACTTATGTGATTTACATTCAACAATAATTTTTTCCTGTTCATTGCCTAAATCAAAAGCATGGTCTTTCTTTTCTGAAGTAACCCCAACGGGGACTTTTAAATTTAGAGCTAAGTGAATGCCAATAGATTTGAAAAATTTTTGAGCATTAAGTTCAAAGTTTTTCCCAACTTTGGAGTTTGATTCAGAGCCTATACGTTGGAAGCTGTTTGTCTCATCAGTCATATCATTCACTAAGAATTAAGGGTTAAAAAAGTTTTTATTTATTCAAATGGAGCAATAAAGTCAAAATCACTATTTATATGACGCATCTGTTCCAGTTTGCCTTTCAATCCTTCAGTAAGCATGAAATCTTGAAAATCTTCAGATGATTTTACAAATGTAGTCATGTCGGGAAGTGTTGGCAGTAGCCTATAAAGCTCCTGAAACCATGCTTCACCATATCGATTCATGAAGAACCTTGATAAGTATTTGATGTACTCTTCATAAGTCATATAGATTCAATTTAAACAACTTTAGGATTATGTTATTAATCCTAATACTAACTTAAACTGAATTCTTTGTCTTGGCTGACTCTGTGCCAGTTTAGCCAAATCCTTTGAAATAATCGTACCAATTTTTGGGTAACCGCCAATCGTTGGGTGCTCTTTGAGCATAATAATGGGATGGCCTGATGGCGGGATTTGCACGGTGCCGGGTGTCATACCTTGCGACACCATTTGGGTGTAGGGCGGTTTAATTTCTTGTTCGGCAATCAAACGGCAAGCGGTGCGGTCGAATTCATTCGAGGCTTCAAAGGTTTGTTTGAAAAATGCTTGGCGTTGCGTTTCGTCAAACTCGTAAAGCTGGTGTGCGGGTAGCAATCTCAAGGTTACTACATCACCGAACTCCAAATATTCCATCAACTCGGATTGTGGAAAATAGGGCGTGTCTTTTTCTTGTGTTGAGGGAGTGAAGGGTAGGCAGTCGCCAATCTCGATTGCTCGCCCGATACCTTCACGGAAATTTACCGAACGACTGCCCCAAAATGCTTCGGTTTGAAAACCGCCATCCACTGCCAAATAAGTCCGCACACCATCTAAAGTTTGCGCTTGATGAAAGTCGATTTTATCGCCCTCATGTATTTGTAGTGGTTGGTAACGCAGAATCGGTTCGCCATTGCAGGTGGCACCGAGATTGGCGCCGGTAATGACAATGCGCGTCGGAGCATTCACCTCCAAACTGACATGCCCGTAGGGTATTTCCAACACCGCGGCATTTTCAGGATTGCCGAGCAGTTTATTCGCCCAGTCATAACTTACGCTATCCAGTGCGCCAGAAGTGGCTAAGCCGAATTGCTGATAGCCGAAGCGCCCTGCATCTTGAATGCTGGCTTGGAACCCTGCCTTTAAAACTTTGAAGCACGCCTGTTCGTTCATGAGGCGTCTCCGTTTTTGATTGCGAGGAATTCGTTATATCCAATGGGTTCAAACTTCACTTGGTCGCCCACACGAAAGCGCATGAGATTGTCTGGATTGTTGAGCGATAAATCCCAAGGCGTTTGCCCGAGTATTTGCCAACCGGCGGGAGAGGCTTTGGGGTAGATGGCGGTTTGTCGGTCGGCAATACCGACACTGCCTGCGGGTATGCTCAAGCGTGGTGAGGCATGGCGCGGTGAGGCGATGCGTTTATCCACTTCTCCCAAATACGCGAAGGCGGGCGCAAAACCGATGGCGCACACCTGATAAGTTCGCTCACTGTGGATGCGGATGATGTCTTCAGTGGAGAGTGCTTTTTGTTGGGCAAGTTCGGCTAAATCTAACCCGAATTGCAAGTCATAACACACCGGAATAACATGTGTTTTTCCAGCAGAATCTTGATAAAAATCTACCAGGTTGGGGGTGTCTTGTTGTAGTTGTTCGACCAAGTTTTGAAGCTGTTGTTTTGCCGTTGCATAGCTCAACTGCTGTAAATCGAATACCAATAACAGGCTGTGATAGGAAGGTACCAGCTCTCGTAAACTTTGAGCAAAAACGGTTTCAATTTGGGGAATGAGTTGTTGCAGTAATGGCAAAAAATCCATTAGCCCGGCGGTTTTTTCCGTGCCGGTGTTAAAAGTCAGCAACAAAGCGTTTTCGGAAGCGGGTTGGATTTGATACTGAAACGTCATACGGCAGCCTTAAGCTGGTTGGCAAAGGCAATCAGTGCTGCCACTGATGCAGGATTGTCCGAGTGGAAACATAAGGTATTGGGTAAAGTATGTTGTTGATGTTCCTCGTGAAACATCCAACTTTGTTGGACGATATCTTCTGCCTGTTGATATAAACTATTCGGCTGGCTACGAGGTGCAAGTTGCCCGCTGTCCAAATAGGCTCGGTCGGCAAAGGCTTCAAACAACAGTTCCACACCGAAAGCATCTGCAAGTGCTTGGTAGTCGGCATCTTTAATGCCGCCTTGTATCATCAGTTTTAAGGGTGCGTTTTTACCTTGATTGAAGTCTTGGCAAAAAGACAGGACTTGCTTGAAGAGGTCATCCGAACGCATCATGTCCAAATAGAGCGCTCCGTGAGGTTTGATGTGGTGAAGCGTTAAATCCAATTCACCCGCAAGTTTATCAAGCAGCGAAACTTGGTTGGCTAGAGTTTCGTGCAGTTCGGCTGCGGATAGGTTGATGGATTGACGTCCGAAGTTAGCTTGATCTGGATAGCTTGGATGGGCGCCGACTTTTACGCCGTGCTGTTTTGCGAGGGCGAGTGTTTCCATCATGCTGGCAATATCTCCTGCATGACCGCCACAGGCGATATTCGCAAGATGGATGTGCGGCATGACAGAGGCATCCGGGGTGGGGGTGAGATTTTCCCCCATGTCGCAATTAATGAGAATCATGTTTTGCATAGGAAACTTGGCGTAAAATAAACTCCATTCTAAACCAAATTAGTCTTTATGTTTATTCAGGTCGCCGTGCCAGGGCCGTTTTTGACGCCCTTGGATTATCAATATGTCTATGATGAAAAACAGATTCTGCCTGTGGTTGGCGGACGTGTCTGGGTGCCGTTTCGTAATCGAAAACTAATCGGCGTTGTCATGTCGATAAAGGAGACGACGGATCTCGATGTGAAAAAGATTCGTCTGATTTCCGAAGTGGTGGATGCCGCACCGATTTTTTCCGAGCGCGATTTGCAGTTCTTGCAATGGGCGGCGCACTATTATCACGAACCTATCGGCAATGTGATGCAGACAGCATTGCCTAAACGCTTGAAAGAAGGCGAGGCGGTTGCGTTGGAAGGTGTCACGGCATGGCAGTTGAATGACACGGGTCGTGCCGAAGCGGCAGATAAAATCCGTTCAAATGCCATCCAGCAATTGAATGTGCTGGAATTCCTCAAATCTCATCCTTATCCAGTAACGGAATCGACTTTAACCGCTTGTTTGAGTGGCTGGCGCACACCGATGAAACGTTTCCATGAAATGGGTTGGGTGGACAAAACCGAGAAGAATTGCCTGCATGCGTGGCAGCAAGCGGAAGACCCGAATCACTCATTGAATGAAGAACAACAGGCAGCAGTGGATGCGGTATTAGATAAAGCGTTGCAGACAGAAGATTTTCATGCCTTTTTGTTGGAAGGGGTGACCGGCAGCGGTAAAACGGAAACCTACCTTGGCATGATCGAAAGTACGATTGCACAAGGCAAACAGGTATTGGTGTTGGTGCCGGAAATTGGGCTAACGCCGCAAACCGTAGAGCGATTCGAACGGTTTTTGAATCAACCTGTGGCGGTGATGCATTCGGATTTGACCGACAGAGAACGCCACTGCGCTTGGTATATGGTGCAGTCAAATCAAGTGAAAGTTTTGTTGGGGACGCGTTCGGCATTATTCACACCCTTTGCCAATTTGGGGTTGTGCATTCTCGATGAAGAACATGACCTGTCTTTCAAACAACAGGACAACTTCCGTTACTCGGCACGAGATGCCTTGGTTCGTCGTGCGCAGTTGGAAAAAGTGCCAGTGGTGTTGGGGTCAGCGACGCCGTCTTTGGAAACCTTGCACAATGCCATGTCGGGACGATATGGCTATCTGAAACTGACGCAACGCGCCGGTGGTGCATCCATGCCTGAAATGAGGTTGCTGGATGTGCGTGGTGATAAATCAGTGCAGCAACATGAAGGGGTTTCTTCAGCCTTACGAGAGATGATTACAAATCATCTTGAGCAACAAGGGCAGGTGTTATTGTTCTTGAATCGCCGAGGATTCGCACCGGTGCTGATGTGTCATAGCTGTGGCTGGCAGGCGGCATGCCCGAGTTGCGATGCGAATATGACTTACCATCATCAATTCCGTGAGTTGCGTTGCCACCATTGTGGTTATCAACAAAAGGCTCCACAAGCTTGCCCGAGTTGTGGCGAGCAAGAGTTTGTGAATGTCGGTCAGGGCACGGAAAAACTGGAAACCATTATTCAGAGTTGGTTCCCAAACTATAAGACTTTGCGTATCGACCGTGACACCACCCGAAACAAAGGTCAGATGGCGGAAGCCACGCAGCTTGCCCGTGAAGGTAAGGCGGATATTCTCATTGGCACGCAAATGCTGGCGAAGGGGCATCACTTTCCTAAAGTGACATTGGTGGCGTTGTTGGATATCGACCAAGGCTTGTTCAGTTGTGACTTCCGTGCGGCGGAACGCATGGCGCAATTGGTGGTACAGGTTGCCGGGCGTGCAGGGCGTGCGGAAAGAGAAGGCGAGGTGGTGATTCAGACGCATCACCCCGACCATCCGTTACTGAAAACTTTGGTCGAGCATGGTTATGATGCCTTTGCCAAAGAGGCATTGGACGAACGTAAAGCGGGAGAGCTACCGCCGTTTAGTTATCAGATTCTATTGCGTGCGGAATCTATTGACCCGCATTCCGCTTGGCAGTTTCTTTTGGACATAGAATCAGCATTGCAATTGAAAGCGGTCGACCAGACAAAATCTGCCAGGTTGGGGTCAGCGCCTTTGGAGGCGTTTGGCCCGGTTTCCGCACCGATGTTACGACGACAAGGACGATTTCGTTATCAGTTGTTGCTGCAAAGTTCGCACCGGGGATTGCTACATCATTGGTTGGGTAGTCTGGAGTCGAATATCTACGCGCACCCGCTGGTGAACAAGGTGCGTTGGTCGATAGATGTCGATCCGCAAGAGATGAGCTGAGTCGATTTTGGCATACGGAAAATTGTCTAAAAACACTGTCAAAAGGCTTGGTGTCAGTACGAAAAAGATTTATGATGAAATTATAAAAAAGACCGAATTATTCAGCTGTCGCGGTTGGTAAATTAATAGGAAATTTTAAATGGCACTACTGGCAAAGCTCTTTAAAGCGTTGAATGCAAATCAGTATCCAGGGCAGATTGCATTGTCGTTTGTTCTTGGCATGATCATGGGGTTAACCCCCTTGTTTTTCCCTCATAATTTACTGACCTTGGCGTTGGTGTTCTTTTTAAGAATCAATGTTTCCGCGCTGTTGGTTTCCTTAGCTTTTTTCTCAGGTTTGGCCTATCTTCTCGATCCGGTTTTCAACCAAGTCGGCTTAGCCGTTTTACAGTCTTCATCACTCGAACCTTTATTTACCGAAATGTATAACAATGCGTTCTGGCGTTTCATGCATTTCAACAATACGGTGATCTTGGGTAGTGTGTTGGTGAGTTATGTATTGGCGATCCCAGCGTTTGTCATTTTCTTGGTACTTATCAGAACCTACCGCCATAAATTCCTGAAATGGGTGTCGAAATTTAAAATCGTTCAAATGCTGAAAGGCAGCGAAAAAGTGAAGACAGTTGTGGGGTTGATGGAATGACACAGCAAGCTACGAATACAGTGGAAAACACCGCAGAATCAAACATGCCAAAACAGGATAAGCCAAAAGGGTGGATTCGCTGGTCAGGTCTGGCGACTTTCCTTGTGTTGGTGGGGGTTGTGTTTGCCATGACCTATCTGGCGTTGACGATGGTACTAAAGTCTCAGCTTGAGAAGTATGCTTCGCAGGCTTGGGGTGCGCAAATCAGTGTCGACCGTTTGGATTTCAGCTTTTTGCCTTTGGGCGTGAGTTTGAATGGAATCGACGTTACAGACCCGAAAAAACCGATGCAAAATCTGGTGACGATTGGACACTTGGGTGCGAGCCTGAACGTGTATCAATTGGTGGTTGGACGCACGGTGATTGAGGAAATGAGTCTGCAACGTTTGGCATTTAACCAACCTAGAATGACCTCGGGTGCGTTGAAGCAAAAAGCAAGTAAGACTGAAAAACCGGTAGCGAAAAAAGAAGACAGCAAAGCCTCAAGCGGCTTTGAAGTGCCAAGTATGTTGGTACCGAACCCTCAGGATATTCTTGGGCGTCAATCATTTAAAACGACTGCACAGGCAGAGAAAATCAATTCGCAGTTGAATCAGCTCAACGATAAGTGGACGTCTCTGCAAAAACAAATTCCTGACAGTAAAGTGATTGCCGATTATCAAAAACGCTTCGAAGCATTGACGAAGGGTTCAATCAAGAATTTGAAAGACCTTCAGGCGAAGCAGGCTGAGTTTGAAAAGCTACAAAAAGAAGTGTCGCAAAAAACAGATGCCATCAAACAAGCGCAGACGATGTTTGATAAGGATTTGCCGCAACTGCAAAACCAAGTGAAGGCGTTGAAGAAAATGCCAGCACAGGATTTTGCCAATTTGCAGTCGACTTACAGTTTGGATCAAAACGGTTTGAAGAATTTTACCTACTTGGTTTACGGCGCGAAAGTGCGTGAGTACACCGATCAGGGCTTGGCGATTTACGAGAAGGTAAAACCTTTCATCGAGAAGTTTGCTGCCGAGCGCGCAGCGGCGAAAAAGCAGCAAGCGGAAGAAAAACACAAGCGTCAACTTGGGAAGGATATTGCTTTCGTAGAACATGATCCTGAACCGGATTTCATTATCAAACGTTTCAAGCTATCTTCCGATTTGGATTGGGGGAAAGTGGCAGCAACGGCGAACAACATCAACTTTGATCAACCTCGAAGCAGAATGCCGACTTTGTTCAGTGTGACTGTTCAGCCGATAGCGCAAAAAACGGCGTTGTCGATTAAGGGACAAAGCAACTGGATTCAGGCTGGCAAAGGCTTCACCGAAGCGAAAATCAGTTGGCCGAATTATGAGTTGAAAAACTGGGCAATGTTGAAAGACGATAATTTGCCTTTGAGCATGAAATCCTCGCAAGTGGCTGTGAACGGTAAGATCAAAATTACTCAGTCTCAGAAAGTCGATGGTGTGGTGGATTTGGATTACCAGAAAGTCGATTTCGATATGGGTGCAACCAAATCGAAAGAGGTAAAACAATATCTGGCGCCGGTGTTTGAAGATATTCACCAGTTTACCGTTACGTCTGATGTGAGTGGTGAATTGCTATCACCAAGCATTGGGGCTCGTTCGGATTTAGATCGTAAGGTATCTAGCTCGTTGAACAAGGTGTTGAACAAACAAATTGCAGACGCCAAGGCGCAGTTAAGAAAACAGTTTGACCAGCAAATGGCGAATCAGCTTGGCCCTGTCAATCAAAAGTTGTCGGCTCTATTAGGCGATCAGGTGAAATTGAACAGCAATGCGAAAGGAGTGGATGATATTTTGTCGACCACGCCGGAAAAATTTGTAGAGCAACAAAAAGCGAAATACGAAAAACAAGTGAAAGAAGAAGCTCAGAAAAAAGCGCAAGACGCGATTAAAAAAGAGCAAGATAAGCTGCAAAACCAGCTTTTAAAACAGTTTAAGTTTTAAGGCATGCGATTAGATTTGCAGTAAGTGATGATATTTGGGGGGTGAAAGTGCATCGAGATATGGCGGATGCATTCACTCTTCTTGATGTGGACAAAGGACGGTGTCTTTATGCGTAATAATTCTCCAGTAACCCAAAATGAACATTTGATTCCAGAAGACTATATTCTGGTATCGGAAACGGATTTGGTGGGGAACATGACTTATGCAAATGAGCATTTTGTAGAAATCAGTGGTTATTCATGGGCTGAGCTGAAGGGCCAACCGCACAATATGATTCGTCATCCTGACGTTCCGGCGGTTGTATTCAAAGATTTGTGGGAGACGCTGAAACAGGGGAAATCCTGGCATCAGTATGTTAAGAACCGTTGTAAAAATGGTGATTATTACTGGGTAGAAGCCAATATCGCACCGATTGTGAAAAATGGTGAAATTACCGGTTACAAATCTATTCGCAACCCAATCAAACGCGAGATGGTGCCACAAATCGAAGCGGCCTATCGACAATTGGCTGAAGGAAAGCTGGTGATTCATAAAGGTGCGGTGATGACCAGTTTTTCAGAAAAGCTCGGTCGCTGGAGTCCACTACCTAAGAAGAGTATTCTTGGAAAAACCATGGTGCCATTGGTCATCATGGCTCTTTTGTGGAGTTTTGTGCTGCAGATTTATCTACAAAAAGTGGCGGATGATATGTACAGCAGCAGTGTGCATGAGCGTCAGTCTTTGTTGGTAGATAATCTCAATGCGAAAATTCAAAGTCAGTCGCAAATTGCTGAAACCAATGCCGTGGGATTGGCAGGGAACTCGGCGTTGATTTACGGTCTGCATGACAAGCAGTCGACGGTTATCTGGCAAATCCTGGAAGTTAACTATCAGCAATATGTCAAACGTTCGGGCATGGATCATATCGGTCTGGCAGTGTTTGATGCCGACATGAAAAAAGTATCGAATAGCGGGGTGAATATTTCCGTTAAGACGATGCCGGATCATTTAAACACCAAAATCGTTTCGCAACCTGAAGGCGCATTTATTCAAGCACAGGTGCCGGTTTTGTTTGGTGAGAAGAAAATTGGTCTAGTTGTGTTTAATTTGCCACTGACGCAGATGCTGAGATTGGAACAAAATCGAGATCATCAATATGCGGTTTATCAGTCGGTCGGCAATCAATGGTCGCCAACAAAAGGATTTGAAGATTCGCCAGTGAATCAACAGATTGCAAATGCCGATCTCTCAACTTTAGAAAAAGAAGGGCATGTGGTTACCGGTAACCGTTTGTTGGTGGTTGATCCTTTGAAAGAAAACGGCAAGCTGGTCGCCATGCAGGTGGTTTCCGAATCCACTGGGGTGCTGAACAAAGTTCTGCATGACAGTTACTTCATGATTTATGTTGCTCAAGCAGCGATGACGGGCGGATTTATTCTGTTGCTGATTCAAGTGTTCTGGCGAATGAGAAGCTTTATCCTAAAACCGATGAAGAGTCTGACAGAAAAACTCAAAATCGCTTCGGAAGATGGCTCGCTTTCGGTTCGTGCGGATGTTTACTCTTCAGATGAAATTGGTCGCATGGGCGAAAGCTTCAACCTGTATGTTTCGGAGATTCAACACTTGATGATGAGTGTGTCCGATATGATTGATAAGCTTTCTAAAGGTGAGTTGAGCACACGTATTGATACGGATGTTACTGGGGATTTGAATATCCTCAAGAACAATGTGAACGCTTCTGCGGATAATATTCAGACGGTTATCCAAGAATTGAAACGTGCCATTCACTCTATCAAAGATGCGCAATATCACTTTGAGACAGTACACCAGTTTGAGGGCGAATTTGGTGTGATGGTGGGTGAATTGAAGTTGGCGATGGACGACACCTTGAAAGCGATCACCGGTATCAATGCGACGATGAAAGCTATCTCGGAAGGGAATTTCTCGCAACGCTTGAACGTTGAACTGGTTGGCGAGTTAGCAAGCTTAAAAGAAAACATCAACTCGTCACTTGATCAGTTGGAGTCAGGTATTTCTGAAACAGTAGAGGTGTTGGTCGCACAATCCGAAGGGAACTTGACGCATCGTGTACAGGGCAACTACACCGGTAAACTGGGCGTAATGGCGGAGGCGGTGAATACGTCTTTGGATAACATTTCCAGCGCGATTTCTGAGTTGAAATCGGCATCTGATACGGTCAATAATGCTTCCAGTCAAATTGCAAAAGGGTCTGCTGACCTTTCAGGTCGAATCCAAAATCAGGCGAATACATTGCAGGAAACGGTGAATTCGATGGAGATGATTACCGAAATGGTTCGTCAGAACGCGCAAAACGCGAATGAAGCCGCAGCTTTGGCAAATTCTGCCAAGGAGCAGGCGGACAATGGTTCTGAAGTTATGAACCGTACTAAACAAGCGATGTCAGATGTGTCAGCCTCCAGTCAGAAAATTTCGGAAATCATTGGTTTGATTGACTCGATTGCTTTCCAAACAAACTTATTGGCGTTGAATGCTGCGGTAGAGGCGGCGAGAGCAGGTGAGCATGGTCGCGGCTTTGCAGTGGTTGCCGGTGAGGTGCGTAGCTTGGCTGGTAAGTCAGCGGACGCAGCCAAAGAAATCCGTGCCTTGATTGAAAGAACGGCAGGTCAAGTCTCAGATAGCGCCCAGCTAGTAGAACAGTCCAATCAGGAATTCATTTCAATCGTTAATGTTTTGATGCAAATGCACGAGTTCATCGGCCAAATTGCTCAAGCGAACAGAGAGCAAACGCGTGGCGTTGAAAAAATCAACTCTGCGATGGAGGGGATGGACTCGGTAACGCAGCAGAACGCAGCTTTGGTACAAGAAACTGCTGAAGCGGCGAACATGCTGAATGCCGAAGCGGATGAAATGAAAAACCAAGTTGGCTTCTTTGATACTAAGTCGTCAGAGTTGGGTACGGGGATGACGCGTTCATTAGCGGTTATGGACAGCTTCCATATCGAAGAACCGAAGTCGACTGCCAATGTATGGGATTTGGCGTTAGCTGAAAGATCCTTAAGAACTTGGGTGAACAAACTGCAAGCTTATATCAACGGATTGGGTGATGTGAGTCGGGACGACCTGCAAGAAAACAAAATGCTGGCAGACTGGCTTCAAAATCAAGGTAGGGAAACATTTGGTCATCAATCTGAGTTCCGTTTACTTGAACAGCTTTATCCGACGTTGAGAAGTGAAGTGGCTAAGACCTTTGATATGCAGAATAGTGGTGAGACTGCGGAAGCGCATGTGCATTTCATTATTGTTAAAGAAATGTCGACGAGTGTTTTGGATCTACTCAAGGCGCTCGAACAAGCCGAACACGAAAGTGATTAATAGGATACAAAGCCCAAGTTTACAAGCTTAAAGGTTGTTTTTAGACTTGAAAGCTTGGGCTTTGAAACTTTCCAAACTCACTTCCACCAGACCGCTTCGGTCTCTATCGGGTCCCTTGAAAACTTCTTGTGCCGCCCAAGCATGTCCATGTACCACTTCGTAAGTGGCTGGAATTTTTTCATCTGCTCTAAACGCTTCATAGGCTTCCAGCATACGGGTGAAGTGCTGTTTACCCATTAACCCAACCTGGCGGTTTTTATGTGCGCTGGTGGCGCCAATAGCTTTTAAGTCTTTCAACACGCCAATGGGTTTGTCATAGGTCAATGTGAAGTGCTCAATATCCATGACGGGTTGGCCGAAGCCATTACGAATCAGCGCATCACCAATATCGTGCATGTCAATGAAAGTGTTGATGTGTTGTTGTTCGTCCACTTGTGCCCAGGCTTGGCGCAACTCTTTCAAGGTATCAGGCCCAAAAGTTGTCATCATCAATAACCCTTCCGGCTTCAGCAGGCGGCGAAATTCCTTAAAGACCGTGTCCAGATCATCACACCATTGCAACATGAGGTTGGTGACAATCATATCGGCACAGCCATCGTCCAAAGGAATGTTGTTAGCATCGGCATGGATGAACTCAATCGCATTGGCCTTAATGCCAAGTGTTTTCTTGGTTTTTTGCCAGAAGGAAGGCGGGCATTGCTGCGTCAAATTCAGCTGCGCTTTTGCCAGCATATGCGTAGATAGATCAACGGCGATCAGTCTGCTATCCGGATAACGTTGGCGCATTTTGGCGGTCAGAATGCCTGTGCCAGCGCCAACATCCAAAATGGTTTTTGGCTGAATCTGCACCAGTTCAAGTCGTTCATCCAAATGTGCTGCAACTTGCTTTTGCAAAATGGCGGCGTCGTCATAGGTCGCGGCGGCATGGTCGAAGTGATGTTGAATGTGTTCTCGGCTGAAATGTTGCATAGCGTGCATTATATTAGCTTGTATGTTGTTTGATAAAGGCGATGATGGCCTGCGCAGTTTCTTTCGGATGTGAGAAAAACGGCATGTGGCTTGCGCCTGCTATGATTTCAATTTGTCCTTCCCTTTGCAGGTGGCTTAAATCTTCAATCAAGTCTTTTGGAATCAGTGGGTCGCGTTCACCGAGCAGCCAAAGTGTCGGTTGTTGTAACTCGACCAGTCGCCCGCGGTTATCTATGTTTTTCAGTAGGGTGAGACCTTGCAGAAGACCTTGAAATTTTGGCTGCGTGCGTCCTTGCATTTGATGCTTAAGGCGTTTCATCAAGTCACGCGCATTATCGGAGCCCTGGAGCTGTAGGTTCCAGAATTGTTTCAGCACGCCAGCCGCTTCAAGGCTCATGGCTTTGATGAAATCTCCCATCAGAGAAGGGCTGACGGCCCACTTCCAATTGTCATTCTGCGTAAATCTTGGCGTACTTGCCATGCAAATCAAAGACTCGATTTTGTCGGGGTGAGTCAGTGCCAGTTGCTGGGCAAGCAGTCCACCAAGTGACCAACCCAGTAGATGGCCTTTTTCGGGCAATTGCTCCGCCAAAGCTTCCAGCCAAACGGTATTGATTTCCTCATCTTTCAGGTCAGGAAGTACCGGGCTTAATCCAAAACCGGGTAATTCAATCAGGTAAAGGTTGAAGTGTGGTGCGAGCATTTCCGCTGCCCAGTCTTCCCAAACGGCATTTTCCGCTGCCCAACCATGAATCAGTGTCAGGTTCGGCGCAGAGTGTTCTTCATGACCATTTGTAGGCTGGTGAGGAATGAATGTTCGGTTGAGCGTCAGTTTCATGAACGGTGTCTTATCAAGATTCGATGGATTTAAACAAGAGCGTCATTTTACCTTTTTTAGCGCAGGATTGCTTGTGCCTTGCGGGATGGTGGTCTCGCTAGTAAATCCGCTATGTGGAAGATTTTGCTTGAATTGCGGCAAGGGCCTCAAGCAATTGTTGAATCTGTGCATGCGTATGTGAAGCGGATAGTGTGATGCGCAGACGAGCGGTGTCCTTTGGAACAGTTGGTGGACGAATGGCGGATACCCAGCAACCCGACTGTTTGAGTGCATCAGACCATGCAATGGCAACTTCGCTATCACCGAGCAATATTGGCTGAATGGCACTTTCCGACGGCATGAGGTTCAAGCCAATGGCTTCTGCGCCTTTGCGGAAAAAGGCGATATTGTCCATGAGCTGCTGGCGACGAACATCGGCATCTTTCACCAATTTTAAGGCAGCACGGGTGACCTTGGCATTCACTGGCGACATGGCGGTGGTGTAAATGTAAGGACGGGCGAATTGGATAAGCGCTTCAATCGCCACTTCACTACCGGCGACAAATGCGCCAGAGGTACCGAAAGCCTTACCAAGTGTACCCATTAAAATGGTGTTTTCATCCGCTTGTAGTCCGAAATATTCAAAGCAACCTTTGCCTTGTGATCCCATCACGCCTATACCGTGGGCATCGTCTACGAGTAGCCAGGCATCATATTTCTGGGCAAGTTTTTGTATGGCGGGCAGGTTTGCCAGATCTCCATCCATGCTGAAGACACCGTCGGTCACAACTAGGCATTGGATATTGTCTTTGTGTGCTTGCTTCAAGCGTTTTTCCAATGCGTCCATATCGTTGTGGGCATAGCGCTTGAGTTCTGCCGAAGAGAGCTGTGCACCGTCCAATAAAGAGGCATGATTCAGCTTGTCGGAAACAATCCAGTCACCTTTTTGCATCAGAGCAGGCTGTACCGCAAGGTTGGCCATATAGCCAGTGGAAAACAACAGTGCGCGGTCAAAACCTAGCCAATCCGCCAGTTCATCTTCCAGTAAATGGTGTTCGAGATGATGGCCGGTTACCAAATGTGCTGCACCCGAGCCAACGCTTAAGTCTCCAGTTTCCTGTAGCACGTTTTTCAAGGCAGGATGGTTGGCAAGCCCAAGGTAGTCGTTTGACGAGAAATTGATGGTCTGGACGCCATTGATTTGCATGGCGGTATCTTGAGCGGTGGTCGCCAAGGGACGGCGGCGGTAAAGATGCTCTTTCGCACGTTGCTCAAGGAGAGGTTGGAAGCGGGACTTTATCGACATGGCAAAACACCTTCTCGGCTTACCGAGAAGGAAAGTTCCAGAGAGCGATTAAGCAGTCAGCTCAGTGATTTGTTCTGCCATTTTCTTTGCGGTCATCTCAGCTTTCGCGTTCTGCTGCATGTGGATGCCCAACTTAGCGAACAGCTGCATATCGTGATTGGCTTCCGGGTTTTCTGTCGTGAGCAGTTTGTCACCGTAGAAAATGGAGTTAGCACCGGCTAAGAAGCAGAGTGATTGTGCTTCATCTGTCATCGACATACGACCCGCGGATAGGCGGACATAGGTTTTTGGCATCACGATACGTGCCGTTGCGATAACACGGATGAACTCGAAAGAATCCGTTTGGTCTTTCATGTGTGCCAAAGGCGTGCCTTCAACCGCGACCAATAAGTTGATTGGAACGGAATCCGGGTGATGTTCCATGGTTGCGAAAGTGCGCAATAACTCTGCACGATCTTTATGCTCTTCACCCATACCGATAATGCCGCCGGAGCAGACATTGATGCCGGCCTTTTGCACCTTATCAATGGTGTTCAAACGGTCTTGGTAGTTACGGGTGGTGATGATTTTTGGATAGAAGGCTTCAGAAGTATCCAGGTTGTGGTTGTAGTAGTCCAAACCGGCATCTTTCAATTGTTGTACTTGGTCATCGCTCAGCATCCCCAATGTGACACAGGTTTCCAGTCCAAGTGCCTTGACCACACGAACCATTTCCAATACGCGAGGGAAATCCTGTTTGCTCGGGTTACGCCAAGCGGCCCCCATGCATAGACGCGTTGCGCCACATTCTTTGGCAGCAAGCGCTTGTTCGATGACTTCCTGAACTTCCATCATGCGCTCTTTTTCAACATCCGTTCCATGGTGTGCGCTTTGTGGACAGTAAGCACAGTCTTCCGCGCAGCCACCAGATTTGATGTTGATCAATGTGCTGGTCTGAATTTCATTGGGGTCAAAGTGCATACGATGAACGCTTTGAGCCTGGAAAATCAGGTCATTAAAAGGCTGGTTCATAATGTCTCGAATTTCTTCGAGTGTCCAATCGTTACGGATAGCACCGATGTCTTGAGGACTCATGGGTTTTTCCTTCGCATTTAGTCTCAACGGAGAGCAGCATTCATTGTGCTTCGCCATTGATTTGATAGGTTTATTTCGTGATATTCTATCTATTATAACGGAAACGAAGGCTAGACTGATTCAGTTTTGGTGGTTAGGGGCAATGATGCAAAGTAATAAAAATCATTCGTGGATTCAGCGACTTGAAAACTGGGTGTTGCCACCTGTCGGTAAGGGAAGACATGCGCTGCTATCGACAATACCAGCGGATTTGGATGATGTCTTGTTGGCTGAGCTGGACTTCTGGCAGCAAGGCTGTCCGCGTTGCGCCATGCCGGGGACAAGTCATCATGTTTGCGGGGATTGTTTAGCACATCCTCATTTTGTCGACAGTACCCAAGCCTTGCTGGTGTTCAATGACGCCGCCAAGCAAATGATTCATGGACTGAAGTATCAGGGAGAATTGTTTTGGGTTCGAGTGTTTGCCGAGTTGATGGCGCAGAGAATCACCGCTGAGAAAGTCGACGCGCTGATAGCCGTTCCCTTGCATCCGAACCGATTGGTAGAGAGAGGGTTTAATCAGGCGTATGAAGTCGCCAAACGTTTGTCGAAACATTATGGCGTGCCTTTGATTGATGCCGGAGTCATCCGGCAGATCGATACGCCTCATCAAACGTTATTGGATAAACAACAAAGGCAACGCAACTTGAAAGCAGCATTTTTAGTGGATAACGCGGCTTTGTCTTCCATGCAAAAAGTGGTGTTGATTGATGATGTCATGACAACAGGTGCCACGCTTGAACAACTGGCAAAGACTTTAAAGCAGGCCTACCCTCAGCTACAAGTTGAAGCTTGGGTTTTGGCAAAAGCGGTTTAGGCGTTTTCAGGATTAAAATCTGCCAGGTTGGGGGGATGTCTGTTGAACCCAACCTGGTAGATTTTACTTTTTAGTGACGTTTTAGCGCGCGCAGCCATTTCCATAAATTGAACAGACTGGACAGGGATGCGGAAACATAAGTCATGGCACAAGCAGTAAGGATTCTCTTACTGGTTTTTAAGTCTTTATTACTCAGATAACCGCCTTCTTTCAATAAAGGCAGGGCTCGGTTATAGCTGGCATCAAACTCTACCGGCAAGGTGCTGAGGTGAATGATAACCGGCACACCCATACCGATAAAGCCTGCGGCAAATGTCACCAAACCAATCATTGGCGTATGCATCAACGGAATCAAGATCGGAGTCGCCATTAAAGCGATACCACTCATTTGCTGCATCCATCTCGCACGCTCGATTAACACGGTACGCTGCTTTAGCGGTTCGTAATTCGCTTGGTCTTGCAAGGCATGGCCGATTTCATGGGCAACGGTGGTGATGGCGGTCAGTGAGTTGGCGTGATAATTCTCCGGCGATAGTCTGACGACTTTGTTGATAGGGTCGTAATGATCACCTTCCTGGGTTTCTTCCACTCGAATGTTGAGTTGGTATTTGTTGATGAGGTGTTCGGCGAACTGATGGCCGCTGCCCGGAATGTCAGGATGCGGTTTGCTGTATTTATTGAGGATGTGTTTAGTCCACAAGCTCGGTACGCTGGTGATGATAAACAAAAGAACAAACGCAATAATCAGGAATGCCATGGAATCAGTCAGTGTTGTTTCGACAAGTTAAATAAGACGCATAGTCTAGCGGTGAAGTGCTGAGTTGTGAAGTGGCTTGTGAACCTAGTTGAGAAAATCTGCCAGGTTGGGTGCAGTCGAATATTGCCGTTGGACTGGGGAGTGCACCATCAGGAATCGCCCAGTCACCAACTTGCCCCGGAAGGAGTGGTGCTGAGGTATAAAGCCAACCTTTTGCGGTGAAAAAACGGGTGTTAGCTTGCTTTGAAAGTTTTTGAAGTGTGTTTGTAATGGTGCTGTTATGGGTAGCATTTTGCCAGTCTCTTAACCCTTGAAAGACAAATGCATAATCTTGAATCGTTGCTGTTCCCATGGGCTGATTGTCTTTTGAATAAGCGCGCGGTGTACTGATTTTTTGCCCGGCGTTTTGATTGAAGGCGTCCATCAAACGCTTGGCAAGTTGGCTAGCTTGCTGATGATAATCCTGGTTGTTGGGTGTAGTTTCTACTGCCTCGGCATAGGCAGACAGCATGAGTCCATTCCAGCCTAAAATATTTTTGCTGTCTGTCGGGATGTTGTTAATCGGACGCATCAGTTTGGCTTGAATCGCTTGCCAGTTTTGATGGGTTGGTTTTGGCAGCCAGCCTGGCGTGCCATTTTTTATTGTAAAGGGCGCTGGTTGGTTGAGTTGCCAGTCTTTAACGACCTGTTGGTATTGTGTTGGATTGAGTGCTTTTTGTAATGCGGTTTGTGTCCAAAGATAGTCTCCGCCTTCAATGCCTTGGCGGTCTATTGCCGATTCACTGCTGAGAAAAAGTTGTGTTTTCGGGTTGTAAAGATGCTTTTCCGCATAGGCAAGGGTGGCTTTTGCTGTTTGCAAAAAGTCTTTTCGTTCAAAGCGCTTTGCGGCAATGAAATAGGCTTTGGCTAATAAAGCCTGAGTGTAGAGCATTTTTTCAAAATGTGGCGTTTGCCACTCTGGGTCAATCGTGTAACGAAAGAATCCACCGTTAATGTGGTCTTGAAGTTGTTGCTGCTGCATTTGCGTCAGGGTCAGTTCCAACCAATCTTGTTGTTCTTCCGGTAAGTTCGAGTCATTCAGTAGCGATAACAGCAATGGTGCTTTTGGGAATTTGTTTTCAGTCTTCAAACCGCCGCCCAGCACATCTTCCTGATTACTTAGCGTGAGAAAAAAGTTCTGTTTGAATTGCTGCCATGAGATTTGTTTAGCATCGGTGGCATGAGCGTCATCGGCAATCGCTTGCTTTGCGGCACTGATAATTTTGGTTGGATCAGTCTGCCAAAGCGTCTGTATGCGTTTAAGGGTGTTAATGAATTGCTGGTGCGGCTGGTAAGTTAGCGCAAAGAAAGGATAGCCTTGTGGCGTGAGAAAAACATGTTCAGGCCAGCCGGCATGCCCTGAGGCTTTGTGGGCAAATTCAATCAGATAACGGTCAAGGTCGGGCATAAGTTCCCGGTCAATTTTGACAGAGATAAAATGTTGATTGAGATAAGTGGCGACTTGCGGATTCCGGTAGTTTTCGCGCTGCATGACATGACACCAATGACAAGAAAAGTAACCGCTGGAAATCATGATGATTTTGTTCGATTTTTGCGCTTGTTGAAGAATGCTCGCTTGCCAAGTCTGCCAGTGAACAGGATCGGACGCATGCATTGCGAGGTAAGGTGATGGATTGTTATAAAGTTGGTTGCTATTTAAGTGGCTTGAGAGTTCGCTGGCTTGAGATGGCTGGGCAAAAATGGATGTAAGGAGTGCGAAGCAAGTGAATAAGTGTTTTATGGCGTGCGGCAAACTGCCACGCGCCATCATTTGTGCTCTCAACTGATGGGAGACATATTCTTTAAGATTTAGGCTTCTCTTCTGAAGCGTCATCTTTCGCTTCGTTTTGAGGTTCATCCTGACCGTCGCTATTTTGAGGTGACTCGTCATTTTGACGTTTTTTGTAGTCTTCTTCAAGCGCTTGGAATTCTGCATCGATTTCATCAAAGGCATTATCCCAATCCTCATCCTCTTCTAATGAATCGATTTGATCTGCATAGCGGTCGTCAAATTCAATATCATCCGGTACAGGATTTGGTGTGAAGGTCGAAGCAGCCGCGGCAGAAGCAGTTGTCGCTGAAGTTTTCGCTTCACCTGAAGTTTGTTTCTCTCCAGTTTCGGATTTCGCCTCTTTGGCTTCACGCAGGTCTTTGGCTTTGTCTCGTCGTTTTTTGACATAAGCACCGACGATCACGCCCGTTTCATAAAGTAGCCACATCGGAACCGCCAGCATGGTTTGAGAAACCACATCCGGTGGGGTTAACAGCATACCGATAATGAAGGCTGCCACAATGATGTAAGGGCGCGCGTGGGTTAATTTCTCGGCAGAAACCATGCCTGTCAAAATCAGGATGACAACGACCACCGGTACTTCAAATGCTACGCCAAAGGCAAAGAACATTTTGATAACGAAGTCGAGGTAGAGCGAGATATCAGTCGCAATGGTAACGCCATGCGGTGCAGTGGTCGATAAGAAACCGAATACCAAAGGGAATACTACATAGAAAGCAAAGGCGCCACCTGCATAAAACAGGAACGAGCTGAAAAACAGGATTGGAGCGACCAGTTGTTTTTCATGCGAATACAAAGCAGGAGCAATGAAGCGCCAAGCCTGATAGAGAAGAACCGGCATCGCAACGTATACGCCCAAGACCAAACTCAACTTAAAAGGCGTTAAGAAAGGGGATGCAACACCTGTTGCAATCATGCTTGTGCCGGCAGGCAAAAAGCGTGTCAGCGGTTCGGAAATGTAAGTATAAAGTTCATTTGCAAAAGGAAATAGCGCCAAGAAAGCTACCAGAATGGCAAGAATACCCTTAGTCATTGAGTTTCTCAGTTCAAGCAGATGTTGAACGAGTGTCATTTCCTGATCATGAGGCGGTAGGGCAGATGAACTCATGGACTAAGCTTTCTCTTGTTGTGGAGCGGGTTCTTTTTCAGGTGGCGTGTCAACTTTGACTGCTTTTTCTTCGCTTGGAGCTTCAGTCGGCTTTGCTGGCTTTTTGTCTTGTTCCGAACTTGGTAAAACAGGTTGTTGCGGCGCTTTACTGAACTGTGTGTCGGTAGATGTTACAGGCTCTGAACCACCAAAAGTCGGACGGGAGATTTCATCAATTTCCCAGTCTTGTTGAAGTTGGGAGAAGTCGTCTTTTAGGGTATCTGAAACAGATTCAACGGTTTTCTTCTCTTCTTCCAAGTTGATGGAATCATGAAGCTCACGCACGGCGGAACTGATTTCGCTATTTTCTTTGACGCTATTGATGAAGTGTTTGGTTTTACCGATAAATTGCCCAATTTTTCGGGCAACTTCAGGCATGCGTTCAGGCCCGATGACAATAAGCGCCACCACGAGAACAATTAGGATTTCGGTAAAGCCAATATCAAACATAGGAAATGCGAAATATTAAAAAAGATTGAGAGCTTAAAGATTAAGCGTCAGGCTTTTCTTTTTTCTCTTCAGCCTTTACGTCAAAGACGTTTTCGCCTTCTTTCTTCTCAAGCTTTTGCTCGGTAGTTGCTGTAGCGTCTTTGTTTTCTTCTTCTTCTTTAACGGCGTTTTTGAAGCCTTTGATTGCATTACCTAGGTCTGTTCCTACGTTGCGAAGACGCTTAGCTCCGAATAAAACCAAAACGATTGCTAAGATAATTAATAATTGCCAAATACTAATGCCCATTCTATTTCTCCAGTCATTGAACGCATTTACAAATAGGGGTTCAAAAAATTGATTGCCAATATTAACAGAGTCAACAACTTAACGTACAAAAAACTCGCTTTGAAATAGGCGTTTTTCGTTAAAAAAAGTTTATGACTTGTTTAAAGCATTTAATGCCTATATTTATTTTCCTAATAAGTGGATATGGATGTGGAATACTTCCTGTCCGCCACTTTCTCCGGTATGGATTCGTGTTTGAAAACCATCAAGTCCTTGAGATTCAGCCAGTTGTGGCAAAAGCAGCATCATGTGTCCCATCAAATCTTTGTCTTCTGGTGAAAGGTCAAAGAGTGTGGCGATTTGCTTTTTTGGAATAATAAGAAGGTGGATGCGCGCTTTTGGGTTGATGTCACGGATGACGATACATTTTTCGTCTTCGTAAATAATATCAGCAGGCAACTCACGATCAATGATTTTGCTAAAAATACTTTTTTCAAGAGTCATGATGCTTTCCTTGTGAGAGTCATATTACTTTGTTTTCTAGTAGGCACTTTTGATGCCGTAAACAAAGAAAGGGGTTAAATTCTATTCGCTACGATTGGCTTTTTCAACATGGCCTGAAAGTCCAAAACGCCGTTCAAGTTCTTGAAGGATGTCTTGGCTGGTCAAGCCCTGTTGGTGAAGTAAAACCAAGGTGTGGAACCAAAGATCGGTCACCTCATAAACAAGGTGTGACTTGTCGGAGGCATTGTCGCAGTCTTTTGCTGCCATTACCGTTTCGGTTGCTTCTTCACCGATTTTTTTAAGGATTTTGTCGAGGCCTTTATGGTACAGGCTGGCGACGTAAGAATCCTCAGCAGATTCCTGTTTTCTGTTTTCTAGCACTTCATCGAGTTGTCGCAGAAGTTCACTCATAGTCGTACCTCAATACCTGCTTTTTGCATGGCTTGTTTGGCTTCTTGCACGGTGTGTTGACCAAAATGAAAAATGCTGGCGGCCAATACGGCTTCAGCGTGGCCGGAGACAACGCCTTCGGTTAGGTGTTTCAGTTCACCGACACCGCCAGATGCGATGACAGGGATGTTGACCGAGTCTGCAATGTTGCGCGTCAATTCTAGGTCAAATCCAATTTTTGTACCGTCTCTATCCATGCTGGTAACCAGCAGTTCGCCCGCACCGAGTGCTTCCATTTTTTTCGCCCATTCAATAGCGTCAATGCCGGTTTCTCGGCGCCCACCGTGGGTGAAGATTTCCCACTTGTCAGGATCGCCGGCTAAGCTGACTTTTTTAGCATCAATAGCGACAACAATACATTGAGACCCAAAAGTGTCGCTGGCTTCTTGAACAAAAGCAGGGTTGAATATCGCTGCTGAGTTGATAGCAACTTTATCCGCACCGGCGTTTAGCATGCGGCGGATATCTTCAACCGTACGAATACCGCCACCAACCGTTAGTGGAATAAATACTTGACTAGCGACTTCTTCGACAACATGAACCATCGTTGCACGGTCATCTGCGGTAGCTGTAATGTCGAGGAAAGTGATTTCATCGGCACCTTGTTCGTCGTAACGCTTGGCGATTTCAACAGGGTTGCCAGCATCGCGGATGTCGACAAACTGGACGCCTTTGACGACGCGTCCGTTGTCGACATCTAAGCAAGGGATGATACGTTTCGCTAAGCTCATGGTTTGCCCTTTAATGTGACACAGACAACTGGTCAGAAAGAGTTTGGCCTTCTTTGAAGTTTAGAGTCCCTTCGTAGATGGCTCGCCCGGTAATGGCGCCAATGACACCATCACTTTCAATGGTTGCAAGCGCTTTGATGTCGTCCAGGTTAGTGATGCCGCCGGAAGCGATAATCGGAATGTTCAATGCCTGGGCTAACTGTTGTGTTGCCTCAATGTTGACGCCTTGCATCATGCCGTCTCTGCCAATATCGGTATAGATAATGGCATCTACTCCATCGTTTTCAAATTGTTTGCCCAGTGTTGCGACATGGTGATCAGTAACTTCTGCCCAACCGTTGATGGCGACCATTCCGTCTTTGGCGTCAAGTCCAACCATGATGTGACCAGGAAACGCTTTGCAGGCTTCGGCGACAAATTCAGGGTTGTGGACGGCTTTAGTGCCAATGATGCAATAACTGACCCCAGCGTTTAAGTAGGCTTCGATCGTTTGTAAATCGCGGATACCGCCGCCAATTTGGATTGGCAATTCAGGGAAATGTTCTCTAACTTGGTAGACCGCGTCACCATTAACGGGTTTGCCTTCAAAGGCGCCGTTCAAGTCCACCATGTGTAGGCGTCGAGCACCTTCATCAATCCAACGTTGTGCCATGGCAACGATGTCTCCGGAAAATACGGTTGCATCTTCCATAATGCCTTGGCGTAGTCTGACGCATTGGCCGTCTTTTAAATCAATAGCAGGAATTAGTAGCATATTCAGTACGTTAAATCTTTAGTTTGTTAATTTTAAGGTTGCCAATTCAAGAAGTTTTTGAAGAGCTGTAGGCCAGATTCGGCGCTCTTTTCTGGGTGTGCTTGAATCGCGAATAAGTTGTCTTTGGCAATGGCTGACGTAAACTTGGTGCCGTGAGTGGTTTCACCAGCAATGATCTCTGGCGCTTCCGGCATGACATAGTAGCTGTGTACAAAGTAAAAGCGGCTGTCTTGTGGAATGTTGTGCCAAAGCGGGTGTTCTTGAGTTTGGTGGATTTGGTTCCAGCCCATGTGTGGCATTTTAAGTTCCGGGTATGCTGTTAGGTCGAATTGAACGACGTCACCTTTTAAAATATTCAAGCAGTCAATACCGTTGTTTTCTTGGCTGTGTGTCATTAAAACTTGAAGCCCCATGCAAATGCCGAGAAAAGGTTTCTCATTCGCGGCTTTTTGCAGGCTGTGAATCATGCCGGTTTCATTCAGAGCCTGCATGCAAGCCTTTGCCGCACCTTGTCCCGGGAAGATGATGGCGTCCGCAGAGTCTATGTCCTCAGGGTGACTTGATATGACGATCTTTGTTTGATCATTTGCCATGTGCTCGGCAGCTTTAGCAACCGAGCGTAGATTTCCCATTCCGTAATCAACGACAACGACATGCTTTGTCATTAAAGGGCACCTTTTGTGGATGGCAGAACGCCAGCCATGCGCTCATCATTGGCAAGCGCCATTCTCAGTGCGCGACCAAAAGCTTTGAAAATTGTTTCAGCTTGATGGTGAGCGTTGTGACCTCTTAAGCAGTCAATGTGCAGCGTTACTTGGGCGTGATTAACAAATCCTTGGAAGAATTCATATACCAATTCTGTATCGAAGCTTCCAATAGCGCCTTTTGTGAAGTCCGCATTGAAAACCAGTCCAGGCCTTCCTGATAGGTCGATAACCACTCTGGACAGCGCTTCATCCAATGGTACATAAGCGTGCCCATAACGTTGAATGCCTTTTTTGTCGCCAACGGCTTCTTTTAGTGCCATGCCAAGCGTGATGCCAATATCTTCAACTGTGTGGTGGTCATCAATGTGAGTGTCACCATTCGCTTTGATATCTAGGTCAACCAGTCCGTGGCGGGCAATTTGATCCAACATGTGCTCGAAAAAAGGAACGCCTGTGTCCAGGCTAGCCTTTCCTGTGCCATCTAAGTCGATAGAAACCTTTATTTGTGTCTCAAGCGTAGCTCTTTCGATGAATGCATGTCGCATGTGTAAAAGTCCTGGGTAATCAAGTTGCGAATATTATAGTGGTTTTCAAAAAAAGTTGCTGAGTTTGAATGAATTGTGGCGCTGAGCCTCTGAAACTCTCTGGTAGCTGGGATTGCTCAATTACGAAAAGAATTAAGAAACTCTAATATGTGGTATAAAAAAAATTTGTCTTATTAAGGCTGAAATTATGGGGGTTCTTTGAGATAATTGCCGCGTTAATGAATGTGAAAGCTTCATGAAAAATGAATAAAGTGTTGAGGCTTCAGTGCTTTTTCTTGATTTATATTAATTTTTTGTCTGCTTTGGCACAAGCAGATTTTTGATTAATGTTTATAATGCCGCCTGAGGGACTTCAATAACCAATTTCATTTTTGATTTGGGGTTGAATTAATTTTGACTAAAAGGGGGATCCAGCTAATGGATACTATCGCAAAGCCACAATATGACAATGGTGTGGTTAAGTACCTAACGGTTGGCGCAGTTGTGTTTTTAGTTGTCGGTACTATGTTTGGTACTTACGCTGCTGCAGAACTTGCCTGGCCGGTTTTAAACTTTGATATTCCTGAGATTACGTTTGCTAGATTGCGCGTAATGCACACCAATACAGTTATTTTTGCGTTTGGTGGTATGACGTTGATGGCGACTGCTTTCTATACCGTACAGCGTACAAACGGTATTAGGCTATGGAGCAATGGTCTGGCTTGGGTAACAGCACTTTTGTTCACTGTTGGTTTGTTGGCAGTAGTTGTTACAATCTCTTTGGGTATGACTACAGGTAAAGAGTACCATGAACAAGAGTGGCCTTTGGCTATCGCAATTGCTCTTGTGTGGACACTTTATACTTTGAACTTCGTGATGACGATCGCTTCGAGAAATAAAGAAACGCATCCGAACGTTTATGTATCCAACTGGTTCTTCCTTGGAATGATGATCGCGATCACTTACTTGTATGTCGTAAATGGTTTGGCGATTCCTGTTTCTTTGTTCCGCTCATATTCTTTGTTCTCTGGTGTTCAAGATGCAATGATTCAATGGTGGTGGGGACATAACGCGGTAGGTTTCTTCCTAACTGCTGGTTTCCTTGCAATCATGTACTATTTTGTACCTAAGCAAGCACAACGTCCTATCTATTCATATCGTCTGTCAGTTATCCATTTCTGGGCATTGATGTTCGGTTATGTTTGGTTGGGTGCTCACCATTTGCAATATACAGCACTTCCAGACTGGACAGGTTCTTTGGGTGCGGTAATCTCTCTAGCGATGATTATTCCTTCATGGGGTGGTGCTTTGAACGGTATGTTGACGCTTTCAGGTGCTTGGGACAGATTGCGTACTGACTATATTTTGCGCTTCTTGATCATCTCATTGGCGTTTTACGCAATGTCAACGTTTGAAGGGCCTGTTATGGCTTCAAAAACGGTAAACGCATTATCTCACTACACTGACTGGACTATTGGTCACGTACACTCTGGTGCGTTAGGTTGGGTTGCGATGGTTTCTATCGGTGCGATTTATCATATGGTTATGAAGCTATGGAAAACTGAAATGTACTCAATGAAGTTGATTAACTTCCATTTCTGGTTGGCGACTATCGGAACTGTGTTCTATATCGTTGCAATGTGGGTATCAGGGATTATGCAAGGTTTGATGTGGCGTGCGTATGATGAATACGGTACGTTGGCATATACTTTTGCTGAGTCTGTAGCTGCTATGCATCCATATTATGTTATGCGTACAGTAGGTGGTTTCTTGTTCTTCTCTGGAGCGGTTGTTATGTTGTTCAATATCGTAATGACAATTAGAACTGCTGAAGCAAGACAGTCAACGCCAGTTGCTGCCCAAGCTTAATGCTGAGGTTTGCGGGAGCTATAAGGTCTCTCGCAAGTTAGATAAATTATGAGTTGAGGAGCATAGACTCATGTCAGATAGTAAACCAAGAAATTTGCAAGAACGCCTAGAACGAAATATTTTCGGGTTGTTTTTGGCAACTGCTTTCATGGTATCCATCGCGGGTATCGTAGAAATTGTTCCATTGTTCTATCTAAAAAGTGCTGTTGATTACACTGAACAAACAGATAAATATGGAAACCTGGAAAACAAAAAGTTCCCTGAGCTTGTATGGCACAGAACCTTTACTGTGAATACTGACGGTAAGTTAGTTTCGGATAAGGTTTTGTATAAGCAAGATAAGAATGGGAAATGGGTAATTGGTGATTGGAAACCAGGCGATGGTGTTCGTCCATATACTCCACTAGAGCTTGCTGGTCGCGATATTTATTTGCGTGAAGGTTGCTATATTTGTCACTCCCAGATGATTCGTCCTTTCCGTGATGAACGTGAGCGTTATGGTCACTTCTCGCTAGCAACAGAATCAATTTACGACCACCCAATGCAATGGGGCTCAAAGCGTACTGGTCCTGATTTGGCTCGTGTTGGTGGTAAGTATTCTGACGAATGGCACGTAATGCATTTGATGCGTCCACAGGATATGGTTCCGGAATCAGTTATGCCGGCTTATCCATGGTTAGCTGAAAACCCAATTTCAAAAAGCTTCTTCGGCACCAAACGTGACATGAAAGAGCGTTTGAAAGTCATGCGTGAGTTGGGTGTACCTTATACCGATGCAGAAATCGCAAACGCTGATAAAGCAGTTCAAGGTTATACAGAAATGGATGCTTTGGTAGCGTATCTGCAAGTGTTAGGTACGATGGTTAAACTAGACGATAGTAAATCTTACCGTGAGTAATATCTCGGCATATTTCAGCACAGACTGGGGTTCGATGACGACCTCAGACTGGGTTGGATTAACGATTACGGTTGTTGTGTTTTTCGGTATGCTGATTACTTTTGCGCGTACCCTTCGCCCAAGTAAAAGAAAAGAGCTTGAGCAAGAAAAATACAAAATTCTAGACGAAGATTAAAATTATTCTGAGGAGAATAAATTATGGCACATCATAATCCATGGCCAGACGAAGGAAATACTGGGCATATTTGGGATGAGGATCTCCGCGAATTGGATAATCCGCCTCCTCTTTGGTGGATGCTTTCCTTCTATGCTGGTTTTGTTATGATCATCTTTTATGCGCTTTACTACCCAACTATTCCGTTGGAAAACTCGCATACTAAAGGTTTAGCGGGTTGGACTCAGGTTGGTGAGTACCACGAAGACTATAAAGTCTTGAAGGACTGGCGTAAGAAAAAGTTTGCTGATCAAGAAGAAAAATTGGCGGCACTATCAGTTGATCAAATCCTAAAAGACAAGGATTTGACAACCTATGCGGTTAAAACATCAAAAATGTTATTTGGTGATTACTGCGCAGCGTGTCATGGTGCAGGTGGACAAGGTAACCCTGATTTCCCTGTTCTAGCTGATGATGATTGGTTGTGGGGTGGTAAGCCAGCTCAAATCCAAGCGACTATTACTAATGGTCGTATTGGTAACATGCCAGCTAAAGGCATGATGGGTAACTTGACTGATGAAGATATCAACCATGTTGCTGATTATGTAATTGCTTTATCTAATGGTAAAGGAAATGATCCAAGTGTAGCTGCTGGTAAGGCTGTTTATACTAAAGGTATGTGTTTTGCATGTCACGGACCTGCTGGTAAGCCATTGGCTCCTGCTGGTGCAGCAAACCTAACGGATCATATCTGGCGTTTTGCTGGTGACAAAGATGACATCATCAGAACCATTAAATATGGTGTGAATGTTAAGAAAAATGGTGAGTTGATTCCTCACACAAGAAATGCGGTTATGCCGGCATTTAAAGAAAGATTGCCGAACCCAGAGGTTAATATTAAACGCTTAGCGGTTTATGTTTACTCTTTAGGTGGTGGACAATAGAATTAAAGGAGAACTTAGGTTCTCCTTTTTTTTATGTAAAGAAAATTGATCTAAATCAATGGAGGTTGGGTATGAATGACTTAAATAGCGATATGGTTCTATGGGTCTCAATTGCAGCAGTAGTTGCAACGATCGTTTCTTTAGTGGCTTTTGCATGGAAAGCGACAAGAGGAATTGAAGGACTCGAAAAAAACGAAGATGACTCTTCCAGCAATTAATTTTTAAGGCCTACATTTGTAGGCCTTTTTTATATTCATTTATTTAATTGTATAAAAAACATTGCTTAGAAAATAAGCACGGTTTCTTATACAATTTTTTTGTTTTTTAACTTACTAGGAATAAGTAATGTCAGATGTACAAAAAGAAGTGAAGTCACACGACTCAAACCATATGGCATCATTGCTTGACGAAATGGATACGTCCAACAAGAATCTCCAGAATATTGGCGTTGAGTTGCTGACTGTTCATACAGAAGGGACAGTTCATGCAAAAAGGATTTCGGGTAAGTTTCGCAATGTAAAATGGGTAGTTATGGCGCTATGGTCCATTTTCTTTTTGTCACCGTATTTACGTTGGGATGGCAATCAAGCAATATTGTTTGATTTGGCCGGTCGGCAGTTCCATATTTTTTGGATCACAATCTTGCCACAAGATATTTGGATGCTGGCAATGATTTTATTGTTCTTTGCATTGTTGCTAGCTGCAACCACCGCAGTCGCCGGCAGACTATGGTGTGGTTATGCATGTTTTCATACGGTTTGGACAGATGCCTTTACTTGGATAGAGGAAAAGTTTGAAGGGCAACCTAACAAACGAATCGCACTAGACAATGAGTCAGTTAGTTTTAAGAAAATCAAAACAAAGTTTCCTAAGTGGGTAGCTTGGACCGCGATAGGCTTTTTGACGGGCTTTTCTTTTGTTGCCTATTTTGATCCGGCATTTGATCTTTGGTATCGCTTGTTCAAGTTTGAGTGGACGTTTACAGAAACCTCGATTATTTTAGGATTGGGCGCTGCGACGGTATTTTTCGCGGGTTTTTTGCGAGAGCAGGTTTGTATCGGCTTTTGTCCATACGCTCGTATCCAAGGTGCAATGATTGATACAGAAACAGTTGTGCCAACCTATGACGTTGATCGCGGTGAACCTCGTGGAAGAATGAAACGTGCGAAGCCTGGTGAGGAAGCGCCACTATTAGGTGATTGTATTGATTGTAACCTTTGTGTTGCGGTTTGCCCTACGGGTGTTGATATTCGTAAGGGGCAGCAATTTGGTTGTATTACCTGTGGCTTGTGTATTGATGCTTGTGATTCTGTTATGGAGAAAATCAAGAAGCCTGTAGGGTTGATTCGATACGCATCCTTAGCGGAGTTCGCAGGCAAACCTTTTGTACCGTTGTTTAAACGACCACGAGTTATTGTTTATACAGGTATCATGACTTTTGCAGCGGCTATGCTGATTTGGGGGCTGTTAACAATGTCTCCAATTGACATGAAAGTTCTCCACGAACGTGCGCCGCTTTTTGTTCAAATGAGTGATGGTACGATCCAGAATAAATACTATGCAAAAGTCGTTAATAAAACGGACAAGCCTTTAAACGCGAAAATTACGGTTACAGGTCCTGCGTCATTAATGTATATCGTGGATAAAGAGTTGCGTGTTATTCCTGGTGAGGTTGGGACAGCAGAGATTTTGGTGAGAATTCCTACCAAAGATTTGAAGGAAGTCAATACACCAATTGAGATCCATGTTCAGGATATGGATAAGCCGGCAATTAAAGCCGACTACGACAGTATGTTCATTGGTCCAAAACTACGCTAGTTGTTCAAGACTTTTGTCAGACTAATCGATTATAAAAAAGAAACAATACTATATAATGATAGCCCTAGAATTCTAGGGCTTTTTATTTTGAGGGGAAAACTTTTGGCTGAATCAAAACAAGCACTTTCAAAAGACGGTAAGCAAAAGGATTGGAGCGTTGCTTGGAAAAATCCTTTTGTAGTTGGCTGGTTTGTTATCTTGGTAATTGTTGTTTCCGTGAATTTCTTCATGGTAAGTATGGCAATTGTGACTTTCCCTGGACTGACAATTTCAGATTATTATGAAAAGGGTCAGGATATGGGGCAAATCATTGCCAGAAGAAAGAAGATGGAAGCTCTCGGATGGGATATGGATATTAGCATTCCTATTTTGACGCAAGGTAAGAGCCAACAAATTGTCGTTACCGTGCATGACAAATCCGGAAAGGCAATGGATGTTGATACCGCCATTCTTTACTACTACCGCCCCTCTGATAAGAATTATGATGGTCAGCTTAAGCTGGAGCACTCAAGCAAAACGGGCGTTTATCAGGGAACGATCAATTTACCACTTAAAGGTAAATATGATTTTGTAATGGAAGTGACGAAAGGGAAAGATGTTTTCAACCTTGGCCGTTCTGTTATGGTTCAGGATAAAGGTCAATAAGTGTCTATCGGGTCTTGTTTTCACTGCGGCCAGCAAATTGAAAAAGGAGAGCTTGTATTACAACCTATTAAGGATGTAGAGCGATCTTTTTGTTGTCATGGCTGCGCAGGTGTTTGTGATGCAATCTATGAAGCTGGAATGGAGAGCTTTTACAAACGTACGATAGAAGGTGACCTATTGTCACCACCACCACCGCCAAGCAAAGATGCATCGTTCTTTGACTACGATGAAGTTCAAGCTCAGTATGTGTCGGAACTTTCTTCTAAAAGAGAAATTACTCTTATTTCAGAAGCCATTCACTGTGCGGCATGTATTTGGCTGATAGAGCATACACTCGCGAAAATTGATGGGGTACTGCTAGCAAAAGTTAATTTCACCAACAAACAAATCAAAGTGCGTTGGGATAACGACCGCATCAAACTCTCCGAAATCATAAAAAAGCTTAATAAGATTGGTTATGATGCGACCCCTTATGATCCATCAGCAAGTCAAAAAGCCTTCCGAAAAGCCAATAGAGACTTACTATTCCGCCTAGGCTTCGCCGGATTTGCCATGATGAATGTCATGTGGTTTTCCGTCGCACTTTATTCTGGCGCCGATACTGAAAGTGAATTCAGGAGTTATTTCCACTGGATAGAGTTCGTTATTGCGACAGCAGTTATTCTCTATTCCGCAAAACCTTTTTTTCAAGGTGCAATGACATCCATTAAATCCAGAAGTGTAGGGATGGATGTTTCTATTTCCTTAGGGGTAATTACCACCTATCTGTATTCATTTTGGGTAACAGTGGATTCAAACCATCCGGGTGAAGTGTATTTCGATACCATGGTCGACTTTATCTTCCTGTTGTTGATAGGGCGGTATATAGAAGCCATATCCAAGAACAAAGCAGTCGATGCGACCAGAAGGCTGGTTGAATTGCAGCCAAAGGTAGCACGCCTGAAGACCGAAGATGGCTTTGAAGTGGTTTCAGTCTCAAGGTTGCGTAAGAAAGATTTAGTAATCGTTAAGCCAGGTGATCAGATTCCTGTTGATGGAACGGTCGTTTCCGGTACGGGAAATGTTGATGAGGCTATGTTAAGTGGTGAATCAACAGAAGTGCTGAAAAAAGAAGGCTCAAAAGTTTCGGCGGGTACCAATAACATAGATGGCTCTTTAACCATCGAAGTTGATGCGGTGATGCATGAAACTATGTTAGGAAAAATTGTTGAGCTTGTTGAAGAAGCTCAAGGTGCGAAGGCTAGTATTCAATGTACTGCGGAGCGCATCATGCCATGGTTTGTTACGGTCATTATTACCTTGGCAACTATGAGTTTTGTTTACTGGATTGTGAAGGCTGATATTCAGACGGCGATGATTGCAGCGACTTCAGTATTAATTATTACTTGCCCTTGTGCATTCGGGCTAGCGACACCTATGGCAACAGCCGTGGCGTCGGGCGTGTCCGCAAACCACGGTATTTTGATTAAAAACGGTGCGTTGCTTGAAACTTTGAATGATGTTGAGCATTTTGTTTTTGATAAAACAGGTACTTTGACCAAAGGGCAGATGCGTTTAGTCGATAGTCATTTTGTTGAAGGCGTTGGAGATCAAGCAGAAACGCTAAAAGACATTTTCCGTGTTGAATACCATTCTGAGCACAGTTTGGCTAAGGCTGTATGTTTAAGTCTTGAAGAGATGTATCCTGAGCTGACACATCAGAATATGGATGTAGAATTCTTCCAGGCACATCCTGGTAGAGGGGTTGAAGCCCGCTACCATGGTAAGCACTATCTGATGGGAACGGCAGCTTGGCTACAAGATTATGGCATGGCATTGCCTGAGAAATTTATTGCTTTACAGGATGAACGTGCTGAGAAAGGGCAAACATCGGTTTGGGTTTCAAGGGATAAAGAAATTATCGGCATTTTGTTCTTGGAAGATGAACTGCGCTCAGATGCGCTTGAGCTAATCAATCGTCTAAAAGCAAAAGGTAAAGCTGTTACCTTGCTTAGTGGTGACAGAGAAGCTGTTGCTCGAACGGTTGCTGAAAAGCTTGGCGGCATGGAAGTTATTGCGGAAGTACTGCCAAAGGATAAGCATGAAAAAATCAAGCAAATCCAAGCCACTGGTGTTCGCGTAGCAATGGTGGGTGATGGTATCAATGATGCACCAGCACTGGTTCGATCGGATGTTGGTTTTGCGCTAGGTTCTGGAACAGATATTTCAATGGACAGTGCTGACATTGTATTGCTTAACAATGAATTGTTGTCGATTGACACGGCTGTTGAGTTGTCTGCCAGAACGCTTAGAACGATTAAACAGAATATTGCCAGTAGTATCATTTACAATATTACTTTGGTTCCACTGGCGATGGCAGCGACTTTAACTCCATTGATTGCAGCAGTAACAATGCCGTTAAGTAGCTTGATTGTTGTTGGTAATGCCGCCCGAATTAGAACTTTCTTTAGTAAGCGTGCAATTGCCAAACGTCGCCAAAAAATACATCAGTAGGAGAGTGTTGCAGTGGATGTTATTTTTGGCTTAATCCCCATGATGTTGATTGCCGGCTTTATTTCTGTTGTCGTGTTTATCTTGATGGCAAAATCCGGTCAATTGGATGATTTGGATGGTGCTGCGAATAGTATTTTTCTTGATGATGAATATGAAGAAGATGAAGTTCGAGACACTAAAGAAGCAGCTCGAGAGCAGCAAAGCAGTCCTGAAAATAAGGAAAAAGAACAGCCATAGAAACCTATGGCTGTCAGCTTTTTTGACTAGAACAAACCTGTAATGACGCCATTGTCATCAATGTCTATTTTTTCTGCAGTAGGCGTTTTGGGTAGCCCCGGCATGGTCATCATGTTGCCTGCAATAGCGACAATAAAGCCCGCACCATGCTCAAGCTTAACACTGCTGATTTCAACACTGTGCCCTGTTGGCGCTCCTTTCAAAGATGGATTGGTCGAGAAGGACATTTGCGTTTTTGCCATGCAAATCGGTAGATCACCATACTTTTCCTGAAGCTCGGCAATCTCTCCCTTTACTTTATCACTGGCAACAATTTCCGACGCGCCGTAAAGCTTAGTTGCAATGGTTTCAATCTTGTTCCAGATAGGCATGTTATCAGGATAAAGCAGGTTTAGATTGTCAGGAGAGATGGTTGATCCTTCAACCATGCTGACAACTTCATTTGCTAATGCTTCAGCGCCTGCACCACCTTCAGCCCAGTGCTTCGATACGATACACTTAACACCGAGGTCAGAACATTTTTCGATGATCATGTCGGTCTCAGCATCAGTATCGTAAGTGAAATGATTGATGCAGACTACACAGGGCAGTTGGTAGTTTTTAGTCACATTGGTGATGTGGCGTTCAAGGTTTTCAAAGCCTTTTTCAACAGCCTCAAGGTTTTCCTGGTTTAAGTGGATTCGGTCAACACCACCATGGTATTTTAAGGCACGAACGGTTGCGACTAATACGACAGCAGAGGGTGCGAGTTTGGCTGAACGGCACTTGATGTTCAAGAACTTTTCAGCACCTAAGTCAGCACCGAAGCCAGCTTCTGTAATGGTGTAATCAGCCAGCTTTAATGCGGTCTTTGTGGCTGTCACTGAGTTGCAGCCATGAGCGATGTTGGCGAATGGTCCACCATGAACCAGCGCAATGTTATTTTCCAGTGTTTGGACAATATTCGGTTTGATGGCATCTTTTAGTAATGCAGCCATTGCACCGTGAGCTTTTAAGTCGCTTGCGTAAACGGGTGTAACTTTATCTGTTTTATAGCCGATAACGATTCTTCCAAGGCGTTCCTTTAAGTCTGCTCTGTTTGTTGCAAGGCATAGAATAGCCATGACTTCAGATGCCACAACAATATCAAAACCGTCTTCACGTAAATAACCATTAGCGGGGCCGCCCTGACCAACCGTGATTTCCCTTAGGGCACGATCATTCATGTCCACCACGCGTTTCCATTTGATGCGTCTAGGGTCAATGTCCAGCGCATTGCCATGATTGATATGGTTATCGATCATGGCAGATAAAAGGTTGTGGGCAACGGCGATAGCATGGAAGTCACCAGTGAAGTGCAGGTTAATATCTTCCATAGGAACAACTTGCGAATAACCACCGCCTGCTGCACCGCCTTTCATACCAAAGCATGGTCCAAGAGACGGTTCTCTAAGGCAAATAATCGTCTTTTTGCCGATTCTATTGAGTGCGTCGCCCAAGCCGACAGTTGTGGTTGTTTTGCCTTCTCCGGCAGGTGTTGGGCTAATTGCCGTGACCAAAACCAGTTTGCCTTCTTGTGCTTGATGCGAAAGGCTGTCTACATACTCTAATGAGAGTTTTGCTTTGTAATGCCCATAAGGATCTAAATGCTCTGCTGGAATCCCGAATTTCTCAGCCGCCAATCCGATAATGGGCTTCATCTTTGCACGTTGTGCAATCTCGATATCAGACATCGTCAGTTTCCTAAAAGTAGTAAGAGACTTCTTTTTTTAAAGAAGTTCTATCCAGTGTTTAACCGGTGTGCTAGTCCCCTTTTGGAGGTGTGTTAGACAACCGATATTTGCGGTAACAATGATTTCGGGAGCTTCTTTTAAAAGCGACTGAATCTTGTTGTCTCTAAGTTGATAAGATAATTTTTTCTGAAAGATAGAATACGTTCCTGCAGAGCCGCAGCAAAGGTGCGCATCCTTCACTGGACTCAATGTAAATCCTAAATCAGTTAACAGTGCTTCTACCCGACCTGGCAGTTTTTGACCATGTTGCAAAGTGCAGGGCGATTGGAAAACAATCTTCTGATTGCTCTCCTTTTTAAACTGGGATAAATCCTGATTGAGTAGGAATTCAGAAATATCGCAGGTATGTTCTACAATACGTTTGGCTTTTGCCGCATAGTTTTCATCATCTTTTAATAGATGCGCATAATCTTTAATCATCACGCCACAACCACTGGCATTCGAGATGATGGCCTCGGCACCTTGGTCAAGTTGTGCCGCCCAAGAATCAATGTTTTCCTTGATTTGCTCTAGTGCGGCATCTTCCCCAGACAGATGGTGGTTGATCGCACCACAGCATTGAGATTGCGGTGTTTCGATCACGTCATAGCCAAGTTTATAAAGCACGCTCTTGGAAGACAAGTTGATGTTAGGTGCTAACGTAGGTTGTACGCACCCGGCAATCAATAACACGCTCTTAGTACTGTGAAGAACATCTTTTTGGGACTCTGTCTGCAACTGTAACTTTTTATTTACGTTATGGTGTTTATTCCAAGGGGTCAGCGCAATCAGAAAATTGAACAGTTTTGGAGAAGTGAGTAAAGAGCGCAATGCATAACGGACAATTCGCTGATGCCATGCACGAGGGCTTTGTTGTTCCATGACCTTACGGCCAATATCAAGTAAATGTCCGTACTCAACGCCAGAAGGACAAGTTGTCTCGCATGAGCGACAGGTAAGACATCTATCTAAATGCTTCAGTGAGTTTTCTGAAGTGGCATTGCCTTCTAAGGTTTGTTTAATGAGGTAGATTCTTCCACGGGGAGAGTCGAGTTCATCACCGAGAATTCCATAAGTTGGGCAAGCGGAAAGGCAGAAGCCACAGTGTACACATGCCCTTAAAATTTTATCGGCAGTTTGTGTATCTGAAGGGGAAAGTAAGTCTTTAGCAAGTTCTGTTTTCATAAAGTCAGTAGAAAATTTCATAAGGATCAAACACTGACTTTAACCCCCGTTTTATGTCAGTGATTTTTGTATGTGAGTCAAACGATGGACGTCTTGTCTTTTCTTGCAAGCTCCACAAATCGACATGAGAAACATCTGGCTTGTTTTCGCTGACGACCCAACGCCTTGCGCCAATTTGGTCGACTAATAGGGTGTTGTGGATTGGTGGATGCATGGAGTCGGTACTGACGCGCCATAATTTCTGCTTTCCACTAATCTCTGGTCTAAAAGGGTTCATTTTCTGCCAAATATGGTTGTCTTCCGGCATAGCTGACTGAGGTGGATGAACGCCAATCAATCGATAATAAAGTTTCCCTTGGTAGTATGCGCAACCGGAAATCGGAAGAGCTGTGCCTGCCATTTCGTTCATTTTGACAATCGCGTCGGCTTGACCCATTTCTATGGAGTAGGTTTTTTCTTCCATCAATGGAAGGACTTTTAAACTGATTTCAGTAACGAGGCCAAAAAGTCCTTTTGACCCTACCAGTAGACGAGCAACGTCATAGCCGGCAACGTTTTTGATCATTTGGCCGCCAAAAGTCAGTTGTTGACCTTGTCCATCGACCATTTTAATGCCAAGTACAAAATCTCGCAAAGCACCGAAAAATGGCTGAGAGGGACCGGATAAGCCACAAGCATAATTGCCGCCAATGGTGGAGTCACCGTAGTCAGGCGTGTCAAAAGCCAGCATTTGATTGTGTTCGGCAAGTTCCTGTTTCAAGTCTGAAATTTTAGTTCCCGCTTTTACCGTTACGACTAGTTCGGCAGGGTCATAACTGGTAATGCCCGCATAGCCACTCATATCCAAAGCCTGGTGATCATGATTTAAGGCAACTTTGCTTTGATTGCCTATAATTTGCAAGCGGTGTTTTTCATGCAAAGCCTGTTTTATTTGTTCTTGGAAAGGTGTCAATGGCATTAGAAACGCTCCAAGTCGGCAAAAGGTAGTTGGCCGTTATGAACGTGCATGTGACCGAGTTCTGCGCACCTATGCAAGGTTGGTACTGCTTTACCAGGGTTTAACAGGTTTTCAGGGTCAAAAACACGTTTTATTTTATGGAAGATTTCGATTTCAGGTGCTGAGAACTGTTGGCACATGGAGTCCAGCTTTTCAACGCCCACACCGTGTTCACCAGTGATTGTTCCGCCGACATTAATGCAAAGCTTTAAAATTTCAGCGCCAAACAATTCTGTTTTTTTGAGTTCGCCCGGAATTTGTGCATCGTATAGGATTAAAGGGTGCAAATTGCCATCCCCGGCGTGGAAAACGTTGGCGACTTTCAACTCGTAATGTTTTGACATTCTTTCGATTTCATCCAGCACATGGGCCAATTGATTTCTTGGGATAGTTCCATCCATACAGTAGTAATCAGGAGAAAGGCGACCAACAGCAGGGAAGGCATTCTTACGGCCTTGCCATAGTGCAATTCGTTCTTCATCATTGCGGGACAGTTTTAGCATGTAAGCGCCGTTTTCTTTCAAAACTCTCGATACAGTTTCCGTATCAGCTTCAACTTGATATTGGTTGCCATCAACTTCACATAATAGTAGGGCGGCAGCTTCAAGAGGGTACCCTACATGCGCAAACGCCTCGGCGGCTTTGATGGAAAATTTGTCCATCATTTCCAATCCAGCAGGGATGATGCCCGACTTTAGAATATTTGTGACAGCATTGGCACAGTCGCTGACTTTTTCGAAAGCTGCCATGATGAGTTGAGAAGCATCTGGTTTAGGGAGCAGTTTAACTTTGATTTCGACAATGACGCCTAGTAATCCTTCGGAGCCATTCAGTAGTGCTAAAAGATCAACGCCATCGTCACGATAATCCAGCACCAGTTCTTCGCCATCAATGGTGATGATTTTGATGGCGAGTACATTGTGTACGGTCAAACCGTATTTCAAGCAGTGAACGCCGCCGGAGTTTTCTGCGACATTCCCGCCGATGGAGCAAGCCACTTGAGAGGAAGGGTCTGGTGCGTAGTACAGGTTGTGAGGAGCCGCTTCCTGCGAAATGGTAATGTTCCGTACCCCAGGTTCAACCACTGCCGTTCTGGCTAAAGGGTCAATTTCCAGAATGCGGTTCATCTTAGTTAAGCCTAATACTACGCCATTTTTTAAAGGCAGCGATCCGCCCGAAAGTCCTGTTCCTGAACCACGAGTGATAACAGGTGTGTTATGCTTTCTGCAAATAGCTAAAGCTTGCTTTACTTGCTCAATGTCAGCAGGTAAAACGACAGCTAGCGGTTTTTCTCTATAAGCCGATAGACCATCACATTCAAACGGTGCTTTTTGCTCATCATCAACGATGACTTGGTCTCGTGGTAAGCGGTGTAATAATTCTTGAACAACATTCATTGTTCCAATTATAATTGACCTAGATCAATTTTTTAAACACATTTTTTATAGGAATCTGTTTTTTATGCAGTCATTTAATCCCCCTGTTCGTACGTTGATGGGTCCTGGCCCATCAGATGTTCATCCACGTATTTTGTCAGCAATGGCAAGGCCAACTATTGGACATCTTGATCCAGCGTTTGTTGGCATGATGGATGAAGTTAAAACGATGTTGAAACACGCGTTTCAAACTGAAAATGCTATGACGATGCCTGTGTCTGCTCCAGGTTCCGCCGGAATGGAAACCTGTTTTGCTAACTTGGTTGAGCCAGGCGATAAAGTAGTGGTATGTATCAACGGTGTTTTCGGTATGCGTATGAAAGAAAACGTTGAGAGAGCTGGTGGTGTATGCGTCGAAGTGCATGATGACTGGGGTAAGGCAGTTTCACCGGAAAAAGTAGAAGAAACGCTAGCGGCAAATGCAGATGCGAAAATCTTGGCGTTTGTTCATGCGGAAACTTCTACAGGCGCATGTTCGGATGCAAAAACGCTATGTGAAATCGCACGTAAGCATGATTGTTTGACGATTGTTGATGCAGTAACTTCTCTTGGGGGAGTGGAGTTGCGTGTTGACGAGTGGGGTATTGACGCCATTTATTCCGGTACACAAAAGTGTTTGTCTTGTACGCCAGGCTTGTCTCCTGTTAGCTTCAGCGAAAAAGCATTGGACAAGGTTCGTAACCGTAAAACTAAAGTTCAAAGTTGGTTTTTAGACCTAAATCTTGTCATGGGATATTGGGGGCAAGGCGCTAAACGTGCATATCACCACACTGCGCCAATCAACGCGCTTTATGCTTTGCATGAATCTTTGGTCATGTTGCATGAAGAAGGTTTGGAAAATGCTTGGGCTAGGCATAAGTCTATGCACGATAAGCTTAAAGCCGGCTTGGAAGAAATGGGAATTGGGTTTGTTGTAGATGAAGATATTCGTTTGCCGCAATTGAACTCTGTTTGGATTCCTGAAGGTGTTGATGATGCCGCGGTGCGTTCTGAACTGCTAAACACCTATAACTTGGAAATTGGTGCTGGACTGGGTGATTTTGCGGGGAAAGTTTGGCGTATTGGTTTGATGGGCTTCTCTGCAAAAGAAGAAAATGTTTTATTCTGCTTATCTGCTCTGAAAAAAGTACTGAATAAATAAGTATCAAAGCGGCTTGCCAATTTGGCAAGCCGCACTTTTCCTTTTCGCCACTCTTAAATTTAAAACGGTTCTTTATCGTTGAAAAATAATAATTAATGCTTACTACTTATCGAAGTGATAAGATGATTTCATTATTAATGTTTGTTTCATACGAGTATGTCCAATAGCGAATTCTTCATCGGGCGTCAGCCGATTATGAATAGAGAAAGCAAGCTTTATGGTTATGAGTTGCTTTTCCGTGGTGGTTTCGATCCCAATGAAGCCGTTTTTGACTCAGGCCAAGAAGCTACGGCTGCCGTCATTCATAATTCTATGATGGGGTTGGGACTCGAGAGTATCGTTGGTCAGCATCAAGCATTTATCAATTTCCCCGAAAGTTTTTTCTTAAGTACAGAAACGCCCTGTTTTTCCCCTGATAATATTGTGGTTGAAGTGTTGGAAGATGTTCCGCCAACAGAAGACGTGATTGAAGGAATTAAAGTATTAAAAGGGCAAGGTTACATCATTGCACTGGATGATTTTGTTTTCAAGAAACGTTTGGTTCCATTGATACAATTAGCGGACATTATCAAGTTTGATGTTCAGTACGTAAAGCCCGAAAATATTCCCGCCCTATTTACGAAAGTAAAACAAATTACCAATGTGAAGATTATCGCCGAAAGGGTGGAAACCAAAGAAATGTTCGAAGTCTGTAAACAGGCCGGTGCCGACTATTTTCAAGGGTATTTTTTTGCAAAACCTGAGGTGATTTCCGGTAAGCAACTCAATGTCGGACGGCACAACCTGATCCTGCTATTGGAAAAAATTTCGGACGATAATTTGCATATTGATCAATTGATAGAAATTGTTGAGCGGGATGTCGGTTTAACTCACAAGTTGATGAAAATGGCTGAACAATATCGTTCTCTGAGTATGCCTGAGTTCTCTTCTTTGCGTGATGTGATGATGTTGTTTGGTTTGAAGCGAGTTCAATCCTGGGCAACGCTGGTCTCAATGTCCATATTGGATGATATTGTGCCAGAGGTTTTCAACCTGGCGAGGACACGAGCAGTATTTATGCGAAGCCTTGCACAACATGAAGGCCACGGAGCAGTAGATTCTTATTATCTGGCAGGTTTGTTTTCGATGTTGGATGTTATTTTGCAGCAAGAAATGGAAGATGCTCTAAAGCAGTTGCCAATTAATGAAGAGATCAAGTTTGGGATTTGTAAGGGTGAAAACTCTTATGGACAACTCCTAGCCATTGCTAAACAGTTTGAATCCGCTAGTGATCATGGTATTAATACCGATCACGTTAAGCTTTACATGAAAGCATTGTCGGAAGTCAATGAAGTGAGGTTCTAGCGAGATGAATGTGTTTGCTAAAACGGAATTTAGGATCCGTCTGCTGTTTGCCATTTACTTGTCTTTTCTCACCTTCTTTGCCGCACTTTCATTTTTTCATCAAAAATATGCTAATGCCGTTGTTCTAGTCGTCTTTTTCTTTATTCTGATCGGACTGATTTATGCCATAGACAAACGTGGTCTCACTCTTGGCATAAAGCTTGGGTTTACATTGGTAACCCTGCCGTTTCTCGTTTATTTATCTATCGATGGTGGGCACCAAAATACGGCCTATTTGTGGAGCATCCCCATTTTTATTTCAATACTCCATGTTGCAGGGTTCTTTATCGGTTTTGTGGCATCGGTTCTGTATTTACTATTGATTTTGTTTTTGGCAACTTCCGGCTATATTCACTACTTCATTCCAGATAGGTTTTATGCGGTTGCGCTGGCAGTCATCTTACTGTCGAGTATTCATGAATATTTGATTCATAGGCAAAGTTCCGAGCTAACCAGAAATATGGAAGCGAAAAAGAAACAAAGTGAAACCGACTCTTTAACTGGGCTGTTAAATCGCCGCTTTATTGACGAGAAGATCGACTCTTGGGCACGAGATAATGATATTGGCAGTAAAGCGCTGATGATTGTGGATATCGATTACTTCAAGAACGTCAATGACAAGTTAGGGCATGTAGAAGGCGATCGAGTACTAGAAGAGGTGGCTAAAGCGATTGTATCAGTGGTACGTCCAAATGATTTGATTGGTCGGTGGGGCGGCGATGAGTTTTTGGTGTTTTTGGAAGAGGTACAAGAGTCAGACTTGCGTGCTATCTGCGAGAGACTCTTGTCTAGGGTGCAAGAAATCAAGTTAAGCCCAACAGAATGCGTAACAGTTTCCATAGGCGCAGCCACTGCGGATAGCGAGTTTCATCGCTTGTTTAAGGAGGCAGATCAAGGACTGTATTTTGCCAAAGACAATGGCAGAAACCAGTTTTCTGTCAAGGCACTGTAGCCAATCAAAAAATCTGCCAGGTTGGGGTATAAAAAAAGCGGTGTCGATAAAATCGAAACCGCTTTTTTTATGCGCAAACAGAATGAATGGATTAGACTTTTAAATAGTCTAGAATCCCTTCTGCTGCCGAGCGCCCTTCTGCGATAGCATGAACGACTAGGCTTGATCCTCTTACCATATCGCCACCGGAGAATACTTTTTCATTACTGGTTTGGAATGGATATTGTGTGCTGTCAGCAGCAACCACAGTATTCCAGTCAGTTAGGTTGATACCGAAGTCTTCAAACCAAGCAGGTGGGTTAGGTTGGAAACCAAACGCAACGATAACCGCATCACAGTCAATCACTTGCTCAGAACCTTCAACGATTTCCGCACGACGACGGCCGTTTTCATCTGGTTCACCCATGCGTGTTTCCACAACTTTCAAGCCTGAAACTTGACCGTCTTTTTCAACCACTTCAACTGGAGATAAGTTGAACTTGAATTGAACCCCTTCTTCTTTTGCGTTTTTGACTTCCGCACGTGAACCAGGCATGTTTTCTTCATCACGACGATATACACAGTAAACTTCGCTGGCACCTTGACGGATTGAAGTTCTTGTACAGTCCATCGTGGTATCACCGCCACCCAGAACAACTACTTTCTTACCTTTCATTGAGACAAAAGGTTCAGGTTTTTGTTCATAGCCCAATTCGTTTTTTACGTTGCCGATTAGGAAGTCTAGAGCCTTGTAAACCTGTGGTAGATCTTCACCTGGGAAGCGACCTGCCATTGGTTTGTAAGTTCCCATGCCAAGGAAAACAGCATCGTAATTGTCCAAAAGTTCTTGGAAGGTGATGTCTTTACCGATTTCAGTACTACAACGGAATTCAACGCCCATACCTTCTAGAATCTTACGGCGCTTGCTAACAATGTTTTTGTCCAATTTAAACTGTGGAATACCGAAAGTTAGAAGCCCGCCAATCTCTTGTTCTTTTTCAAAGACGACTGGTTTAACCCCATTGCGGATAAGAATGTCTGCACAACCTAAACCAGCAGGTCCAGAACCTACGATGGCAACCTTTTTGTCCGTCATAGCAATGTTCGTCAGATTTGGTGTCCAACCCATGTCTGTTGCTGTGTCAGTGATGTACTTTTCAACCGCACCAATGGTAACCGCGCCGAAGTTAGTGTCTTCTAAAGTACAAGCTTGCTCACAAAGACGGTCTTGAGGGCAGATACGACCGCACATTTCCGGTAGAGAGTTGGTCTTATGGGATAGCTCAGCGGCTTCAATAACATTTCCTTCAGAAACCAGCTTTAACCAGTTTGGAATGTAGTTATGAACCGGACATGCCCATTCGCAATACGGGTTCCCGCAGTGAAGGCAGCGATCGGCCTGCGCCATAGCATCATTCAGACTGAACTCGGTATAGATTTCTTCAAAATTCTGCTTGCGTTCCATCGCCTCTTTCTTAGGTGGAAGCTGGCGATCAAGCTCTAAAAATTGTCTAACATTTCCCATTTTCTGTTCAATCCTTATGAATTACGCAGCGGTTTGCACGAACAAGGTGAATAAGTCATCAATGCTGATAGCACGTGATTTAACCAACCAGAAGTTTGGAATCATTTTGCTGAAGTTAGCCAAAACGTCCTGTGCATAAGCACTTCCGGTTTTTTCTGCATATTCCGTAATCAATTCTTTCAAATAAACACGGTAAGCTTCAGTTGCTTCAGTATCAATGCGAATGGCTTCAACCATTTCCGTGTTCAAGCGATCAGGCAATGTATGGTCCGTGTCTAGGATGAACGCCATCCCGCCAGACATACCTGCACCAAAGTTAACGCCAACTTCGCCCAAGCTAACCACTGTCCCGCCAGTCATGTATTCACAACCGTGATCCCCTAGACCCTCGACAACAGCAATGGCACCTGAGTTACGAACACCAAAGCGCTCACCACCTGTACCGTTTGCAAATAGCTTACCGCCAGTCGCACCATATAGGCAGGTGTTTCCGACAATAGGTGTGACATGTGGGTCGAATGATGAGTTTTGTGGTGGTCTGATGACAATTTCTCCACCAGCCATACCTTTACCGACGTAATCGTTAGCATCACCTTCAAGGTGTAGGTTCAAGCCATCCACGTTAAACACACCGAATGATTGTCCCGCAATTCCTGTTAGTTTTAGGGTGATAGGTGAATCCTTCATGCCATCATTACCATAGCGCTCGGCGATCTCACCTGCAACACGGGCACCGATTGAGCGGCCAGTGTTAACAAGTTTGAAGTTGAAGATACCACCATTTTTACCTTCGATTGCAGGCAAGGTTGCTCTGACCATTTCTTCGGCAATATGACCATCATCCCATGGATTATTTCTTGAGACCTGAACCGTCTGAGGTTTGTCTTCAGGAACACCACCATCAGAGATGAAGGAGCTCAAATCAATATTCTTTTGCTTGGCCGTCAAAGGTTCATCAATGACTTTCAATAGATCAACACGACCTACCAAATCTTCTAGGCGGGCAACGCCTAACTTAGCCAGCCATTGGCGTGTTTCTTCAGCAACGAAAGTGAAATAGTTCATGACCATTTCAGGTAGGCCGATGAAGTGCTCCTTACGCAAGCGTTCATCTTGTGTTGCAACACCTACAGCACAAGTGTTCAAGTGACAAATACGTAGGTATTTACAACCCAGTGCAATCATTGGAGCTGTTCCGAAACCGAAAGATTCCGCACCAAGGATGGCTGCTTTTACAACATCTAAACCTGTTTTTAGACCTCCATCAGCCTGTAGGATAACTTGGCCACGAAGGTCATTTGCACGCAGCACTTGATGCGCTTCAACCAGGCCCATTTCAAATGGGTTACCAGCATACTTAACAGAGGTTAATGGGCTTGCACCGGTTCCACCGTCGTAGCCTGAGATGGTAATCAAGTCCGCATAAGCTTTTGCAACACCAGCAGCGATGGTTCCCACACCTGGTTCAGCAACCAGCTTGACGGAAATCAAAGCGTTCGGGTTAACCTGCTTCAAGTCGAAAATCAGCTGAGCCAAATCTTCAATTGAGTAGATGTCATGGTGAGGCGGCGGTGAGATCAGCGTAACACCCTGTACCGAATGACGCAGTTTTGCAATCATAGAGTCAACTTTATGACCTGGTAATTGACCGCCTTCACCTGGCTTAGCACCTTGGGCGACTTTGATCTGTAGCACTTCCGCATTACGTAGGTAGTGTGCAGTTACGCCAAAACGACCCGATGCGATTTGTTTAATCTTAGATACTTTTTCTGTGCCGTAACGCGCAGGATCTTCAGCACCTTCACCAGAGTTTGAGCGAGCACCTAGGCGGTTCATTGCAATAGCAAGCGCCTCGTGTGCTTCAGGTGAAAGAGCACCTAAAGAAATACCAGCTGAATCGAAACGTTTGAAGATGCATTCAATCGGTTCAACTTCTGACAAGTCGATGGATTTGATGTCGTCTTTAAAAGTAATCAAATCACGAACAGTCATTGCTGGACGCTTGTTAACCAACTCCGCAAACTTGTCGTAATCAGCTTGCGTGCCTTTTTGTACGGCTTCACGTAGGTAGTTTACAACGTCAGGGTTGTAAGCATGGTATTCACCACCGTGAACATATTTCAACAAACCACCAGGTTGGATGAATTTGCGCGGGTTGAACGCTTCCCAAGCTAACTGTTTGTTGTCAGCTTCGATGTGCTCGAAATTTGTTCCTTCAATACGAGAAGGTGTGCCGGTAAAGCATAGATCAACGATTTCACGAGTTAAACCAACGGCTTCAAATAGCTGTGATCCGCGGTACGACGTGATGGTAGAAATCCCCATTTTTGAAAGAATTTTCATCAAGCCTTTGTTGATCCCTTTGCGATAGTTCTTGATGTAGTCGCTCATTGCTACTTTACTATCAAGTTCTTTCGTGCGAACCATGTCGGCAATACTTTCGTATGCTAGGTAAGGATAAACCGCGGTTGCGCCATAGCCGAATAGCACTGCAAAATGATGCGGATCTCTCGCAGTACCCGTTTCAATGATTAGGTTAGCTTCAGGACGTAGACCCTCTTTAATCAGTCTATGGTGAACTGCACCAGTTGCCATCGCTGATGGAATGGTCAGTTTACCTTGTACTAGATTCATGTCAGAAAGCACTAGCAGAGTAATGCCTGACTTGACGGCGTTAACAGCCTCATCACAAACATCTAGGATAGCCTGTTTTAGTGATGTTGCTTCATTGTCATAATGTAATGAAATGACCTTATGCTGATAGTCCTTATCACCGAAGTTAATCAACTGTTCCATGATGGATGGAGACAGGATTGGTGATTTGACTTCTAAACGACGTGCATGATCAGCACTTTCATCAAACATGTTAAGCTCACGACCAAAGCAGGTGTTCAAAGACATAACAATGCTTTCACGCAGTGGGTCGATAGGTGGATTTGTTACCTGAGCAAACATTTGACGGAAATAGTCAAATACAGAGCGCGCTTTGTGCGAGAACACTGGTAGCGGTGCATCATCACCCATTGAGCCAGTAGCTTCTTGCCCGGCTTCTGCAAGCACGCGGATAATCTGATCTCTTTCCTCGAAAGATACTTGGAAATATTTTTGATAGATTGCTGTTTGGTCTGCATCCCAGTCGCGAGTTTGATCTTTGCAGTCCAATCTCTCGGTAATGTGCATATAGCCTTTATCCATCCATTCACGGTATGGCTTAGCAGCTTTCAATTCATTGTCGATGTCTTGTGGTTTAAGAAGTGTTCCTGACTCCAAATCAACGGCAATGATTTGGCCTGGTTTCAAGCGGCCTTTTTCAACAATATCTTCCGGAGCGTAGTTATAAACACCGATTTCAGAAGCGAAAGTAACATGTCTGTCTTTGGTGATGACATAACGTGTTGGGCGTAGACCGTTACGGTCTACGCCACAGATAGCGTATTTACCAGTGTTGATAACCATCCCTGCAGGGCCGTCCCAAGGTTCCATGTGCATAGAGTTGTACTCTAAGAACGCTTTAAGGTCAGGATCCATGTGCGGCATGTTTTGCCAAGCTGGTGGAATCAATAATCTCAACGCCTGGAAGACTTTCATGTCACCCATCATTAGAACTTCCAACATGTTGTCCAAAGAGTTGGAGTCAGAGCCTGATTGCGCCACTAAAGGTTTTAGTTGTGATAATTCAGGGATTAGTGGTGTTTCAAATTTGCTTTGACGTGCCAATGCCCAGTTGCGATTTCCTCGAATCGTGTTCAACTCGCCATTGTGCGCCAAGAAGCGGAATGGTTGAGCCAAGCGCCACTGCGGTAGTGTATTGGTTGAGAAACGCTGATGGTATGAGATACAAGAGGAGGCAAAGCGTTCGTCATGTAGATCCAAGTAAAACAAAGGCAGCTCTTTAGGCATTACAAGGCCTTTGTAAGATAACAACTGGCTGTTTAGTGATGCAATGTAGAAAGTGGCATCGTTTGACTCAATCTCCATTTCAGCTTTGCGGCGAGCAACAAATAGTGCACGGTTGAAGTCAGCTTCAGACATATCTGTAGGCGCATTGATGAAGACTTGTTCAATCACTGGTTCCATGCCAGCAGCTTGTTTCCCTAGAACTGACGAATTAACAGGAACTTTTCGCCAACCAAGAACATCAAGTCCTTTTTCCTTAAGTAAAGATTCTAGTGTTGTACGTGCAAAATCTGCTTTAGTTGCATCTTGGTTTAAGAAAACCATACCGCAGGCATAAGTAGTCGTTAGAGTGAAGCCTAGCTTAGCCGCTTCGTCTTGAAGGAAATGATCAGGCTTCTTGATAAGAAGTCCACATCCATCACCAGTACAACAGTCTGCAGCAACACCACCACGGTGAGTCATGTTTCCAAGTGACTCAATCGCGGTTTTGACTGCCCAGTGGCTAGGCTGATCGTCCATTTGGGCGATCATACCAAAGCCACAGTTCTCTCTTTCAAACTCAGGAGAATATAGACCTTGTAGTTGGTTTAACGAATTCATAATCAGTTTCCTGTAATACTATTGTTATAACTTATTGTTATATTTGTATTTTTTCAATTTTTCTTGTTCTTCTTTGGGCTTGAAAAAATAAAAAATGGTGCGAAATTATAAATTGTCTCGCGTTAAATTTCAATGCGGATGCCGAGAAGTCGACTCTGTTTAAAGTCAAAAAAGCACGTTCAAGAGAAATGACTCCTGAACGTGCTTTTAAATCAGTAAAAATTCTACGTAGAATTTTAAGGGGTTATTTGAACGAACAAAGCGATTGTCCGGTCATTTCATCCGGTTGACCAATGCCCATCATGTCGAACAGGGTGGGAATGACATCACACAATGCACCACCTGATTTAAGCGTGCATGAGCGTTCGCCGTAGTAAACCATGTCAACCGGGAAGGTTGTATGAGATGTAAGAGGTTTTCCTTTTTCTTCGTCAAACAACAATTCAAGGTTTCCATGGTCAGCAGTAATGATAGCTTCGCCACCGACTTCTTTAAGAGCCTTAAGGATTTCCCCTAATGCTTCATCGACGGCTTCGGCTGCTTTAATACAAGCTCCCATCACACCAGTGTGACCAACCATGTCTGGGTTGGCGATGTTGCAGATAAAGGTGTCATATTCTCCGGAGTGAATCGCTTGGATTAGCTTTGCTTTCACTTCTGGCAGGCTCATTTCAGGCTGTAGATCATAGGTTGCAACTTTTGGTGAGTTGACCAGGATACGGTATTCGTCTCTGTTTGGCTCTTCCACACCGCCATTGAAGAAGAAGGTGACGTGAGCGTACTTTTCAGTTTCGGCAATACGTAGTTGTTTAAGGCCTTTTTTGGCGACATACTCACCATAAGTGTTGCGAAGTTTCGTTGGGCGGTAAGCAACCAAAGCGCCGAACTTTTCAAAATTCTTTTTGTATTCCGTTAGGGTGACGAAAGCTGATAAAACCGGTGTTTTGCAACGGTGAAAATCTTCAAAGTCGTCAAAAATAAATGCTTTAGTCAGTTGTCTAGCGCGGTCTGAACGGAAGTTCATGAAAATGATTGAATCACCATCCTGAACCTGAGTTTTTGAACCATCTTCGAGCGCAATATGAGTTGCTTGGATGAATTCATCATTCTCGCCACGTGCATAAGATGCTTCCACTGCTTCAGTGGCTGAAGCATACTCAAACTCGCTGATGCCGCAAGTAATTACGTCATAGGCTTTGTGTACACGATCCCAGCGGTTATCTCTGTCCAGAGCGTAGTAACGCCCTGTAATCGAGGCAATGCGTCCGCCACCGATTTCTGACATAAAGGTTTCAATATCTTCAATGTATTGAAGTGCACTTTGTGGTGATGTGTCTCGGCCATCGGTAAAAGCGTGTAGCACAACATTGGCACCACGGTCGTGAGCCATCTTGATCGCTGCTTTGATGTGTTTGATGTGGGAGTGAACACCGCCATCGGATAGTAGGCCAAGGATGTGAACAGTACGGTCACGGTCAATGGCGGAGTCAATCGCTTTCAATAAAGCATTGTTTTCAAAGAAACGACCATCATCAATGTCTTTCTGGATGCGAGTCAATTCTTGATAGACCACGCGGCCAGCGCCAAGGTTCATATGCCCAACTTCCGAATTTCCCATTTGACCTTCTGGCAAACCAACAGCAAACCCTGAAGTATTGATTTGGGTGTGAGGGAATTTGGAAAGCAAGCCATCCCAGTTAGGAGTGTGTGCTTGAGCAATCGCGTTGTACTTTGTTTCTTCGCGATGTCCCCATCCATCCAAAATAATTAATCCAGTTGGTCGGTGTTTTAAGTTTACAGTTTCAGTCATGGTATTTTCCGTCGAAAAAAGAGGGTTGTCCTTGAATTTAATGAATTTGGTTAAAAACAGTAAATAGACGTTTATTGTAACGAGTTTCATTGTTAAAATCATTAGCTTTGAAATGAATCATTTGTTAAAGGAACTTTGATGTTTATTGAGTTTGTGCACGAACAGCCGTTTTTGTTTATCGCATTAGCAGTCATTGTGATAATGCTTGGCTACAGCTATTTTGGCGATAAGATGTCCGGTTATAAGTCTGTAAATGCTGATGAAGCGGTCAGGTTATATAACAATGGTGCTTGGGTTTTGGACGTGCGCACGGATGGAGAATATAAAAGTGGATTTATCGGCGAAGCAGAGAATATCTCATCTACCGATATTTCTAAAAGGCTCTCAAGTTTAGAGTCTCATAAAGCTGATGATATTTTGATCTACTGTCAATCAGGCGCACGTTCTGCAGGTGTTGCCAGAATGTTGGTCAAGCAGGGCTTTACCAAGGTGCATAACCTAAGTGGCGGCATTATGTCTTGGAAAAGCGCGGGGCTCCCGGTCAATAAACAAGTGTCGAAAAAGCAGTTAAAAAAAAACAATAAAAAGGAGGGCGTGTAATGTCGGAAAAAGCGATGCCGGAAATTACGATTTACCTAACGTCAACCTGCCCATACTGTAATATGGCGAAAAACTTACTGAACGGCAAAGGCCTAACCTATAACGAAATTAACGTTGGTGGTGACTCTGCTCTTTGGGCTGCGATGCAAGAGAAGAGTGGTCGCAGTACTGTTCCACAGATTTTCATCGGAGAACACCATGTTGGTGGGTTTGATGACTTGTCTGTTGTGGATCGTTCTGGTGAGTTGGATAAAATCCTTGCTGAAAATGCTTAAGTAAAAGAATAGGAAATAGAGTTTACATGTCTGAAAATAACCAAACTGAAGTGCAGCAGCATTTTCAAATCCAAAAAATTTACACGAAAAACATCTCTTTTGAATCGCCAAAAACCCCTGAAGTTTTTCTTCATGAGTTTCAGCCTAAGCTTGATGTTGACTTAAATGTTGAAACGGATGTTTTGGAAGAAGGGGCCTATCATGTATTGATTCGCGTGACAGCGACCACCATGATTGACGATGCAACAGCATTTTTATGTGAAGTTGAGCAAGCGGGTATTTTTACGCTTGAAGGTTTTAATGAACAAGAAATTCAGTACTTGTTGGCTTCTCAGTGTCCAGCTGCGTTATTTCCTTATGCGCGTGAAACCATTTCGAGCTTGGTCGCAAAAGGTGGCTTCCCGCAGTTGATTTTGGAACCAGTTAATTTCGATGCAATGTTTGCAAGTCATTTAGAGCAACAAGCTCAAGGGATGCAACAATAATTTGGTGAAAGGTGTTTCACTAAAATCAGTTTTGAATAGTTGAGCGCGAGTTTATGTCACAAAAAAAAGTGCAAAACGTCGTTGTTCTCGGTGCAGGTGCATGGGGAACAGCCTTGGCTATTCATTTGTCACGCTCCGGGCAGTCAGTATCTCTCTGGGCACATAGTGATGTGCATACCCAGAGTTTGACGCAAGAGCGCAAAAACCAAAAATATTTACCTCAAGTCCATTTTCCAGACAGTCTTCGAGTGGTAAGTGATCTCGCCTCCAGTCTTGAAAGCGCGGATGCCATTTTGGTGGTGGTGCCAAGTCATGTCTTTCGCCAGGTACTAAGCCAAGTTTCGAGTATGGTTGATGTTTCCGAGAAGCATATTGCCTGGGCAACCAAAGGTTTTGAGCCGGAAAGCAAGAAACTTTTGCATGAGATTGCAAAGCAAGAGTTGTGTAAAGATTGCCATTACACTGTGCTTTCAGGTCCTACCTTTGCAGCAGAAGTTGCAAAAGGGTTACCGACAGCCATGGTGAGCGCGTCAACCGATGAGCAGGAAGCTGCTTATTGGGCGAGCTTGTTTCATCATGATGCATTTCGTATGTATACCCAAGGCGATATTGCCGGTGTTGAAGTCGGTGGCGCTTACAAAAACATTATGGCAATCGCTACCGGTGTTAGTGATGGGTTGCACTTAGGGGCAAATGCACGTGCGGCGATTATTTCCAGAGGGATGGCGGAGATGATGCGTTTTGCCGGATTATACGGTGCGACACCAGAAACACTAATGGGGTTGGCGGGGCTTGGAGACTTAGTGTTGACTTGTACTGATAATCTATCACGTAACCGTCAGTTTGGTTTGAAGTTGGCGTCGCCAAAGCAAACTTCTGAAAGTGCGCAGCAGGAAATCGGGCAAGTGGTAGAAGGTGTCAAAGCGGTGAGAGTGGTTAAGGCCATTGCCGATGAAAAAGGCTTGGATCTTCCAATTGCTGAGCAGGTGTATCAGTTAGTGGAAGGAAATATCACGGCTAAGGAAGCAGCAGAGCATTTGTTGGCAAGAGAGTTAAAAGCCGAGTCTTAGGTACCCAAGCCTTGAGTTGATTAAAATCTGCCAGGTTGGGTGTTTAAGTATCTATACCCAACCTGGCAGATTTTTGTGTTTTGAAATGCCTATTTCGGCATGCAGAAGTTAAGTTGGCGCCAAGCCTCATAAGCCATAACTGAAACAGCATTGGCGAGATTTAGGCTGCGCCCGCCAGGAACCATAGGGATGGTTAGTCGCTGTTCTTCAGGTAGGCTGTTGATGACATCCAAGGGTAGTCCTCTGCTTTCAGGGCCAAACAAAAAAGCATCTTCGTCAACAAACGTAGGTTCGGTATAATAGCGAGTCGTTTTGGTGGTTAAAGCAAAAACGCGGTTGGGTTGTACGCTATGAATGCAGTCTTCGAGCGTTTCGTGCTCATGAAGGTTTGCAAGCTCATGGTAATCCAGTCCTGCGCGGCGCACCTTTTTTTCGCTTAAGTCAAAAGCGTAAGGTTTGATCAGGTGAAGATGCGCGCCCATGTTTGCGCTCAAACGAATTAACGCCCCAGTGTTTTGTGGAATTTCCGGTTCATACAAGATGATGTGAATCATAGGTAAATGTTTTTTAGGATCGAGAGTTGATGGATTTATCGGTAAATTTGTGCGGCATTCATTTTAATAATCCGGTGGGCATGGCCTCCGGGAATGCTGGCTACGGCATAGAATACCAGTCTGTTTCCGGTTTTTCCAATAGAGATGTGGGGGCGGTGTTTCTGAAGGGGACTACTTTGGAGCCTAAGTTGGGCAACAAACCTGAAAGGGTGATGGAGTCTCCTTGCGGTTTGCTCAATTCAATTGGTTTGCAAAACCCCGGTGCTAAGGCGGTCATTGAACAATATTTGCCTAAGCTGAACATGGATGAGTCGCGATTCATTATTAATGTGTCTGGTTCATCTATTGAAGAATATGCAGAAGTAGTGCGTTTGTTTGATCAAACCGATTTGCCAGCGATTGAAGTGAATATTTCCTGTCCGAACGTCAAAAAAGGCGGGGCTGCTTTTGGAAACGATCCTGATATGGCGGCAAAGGTGGTTGAAGCTTGCCGTGCAAGTACGACAAAACCTTTAATTGTGAAGTTGTCGCCAAATCAGACGGACATTGCAGAAGGTGCAAGGCGTGTTATTGATGCGGGCGCGGATATGTTGTCGGCTATCAATACCTTGATGGGAATGCAGATAGATATTCACACAGGTAAGCCGACGCTGGGAAATAATCAAGGTGGTCTTTCCGGTCCTGCAGTAAAGCCTGTCGCGTTGCTTAAGGTTCATCAGGTTTACCAAGTTGCAAAACAGTATAATGTGCCGATTATTGGGTTAGGAGGTATTGCCTCTGCTGAAGATGCGATCGAGTTTTTCTTGGCAGGTGCGTCCATGGTTGCGATCGGCACCGCTATGGCAAAAGATCCTTTGTTGGCGAAAAAAGTGAACAAAGGCATTGCGCGCTACATGCAGCAGCATGGTTATACAAGCGTATCGGAGATGACAGGTAAGTTGGCTTTGAATACCGACACTGTCCTTTGTGGTTAAGAATTTTTAGTATTTAATTTAAAGTAAAGAAATGAAGTCAGTAGAAGAACAGTTGGCCATTATTAAACGTGGCGCAGAAGAGATTTTGGTTGAAAAAGAGCTGATTGAGAAGTTGGAATCAGGTAAGCCTTTGCGAGTAAAAGCAGGCTTTGATCCGACAGCACCTGATTTGCACTTGGGTCATACCGTGTTAATTAATAAGCTTAAGCAGTTTCAGGATTTAGGGCACGAAGTGTTGTTCTTGATTGGTGACTTCACTGCGATGATTGGTGATCCTACTGGAAAGAGTGCTACGCGCCCGCCGCTATCGCCAGAAGCAATTGAGAAGAACGCAGAGACTTATAAAGAACAGGTCTTTAAAATTCTTGATCCAGCAAAAACCACGGTCATGTTTAATTCCGAGTGGATGGGGCAAATGACAGCGGCAGATATGATTAAGTTGGCAGCCACACAAACCGTTGCGCGTATGTTGGAGCGTAATGACTTTGAAGACCGCTACAAGTCTGGAACGCCAATTGCCATCCATGAGTTTTTATATCCATTGGTGCAAGGTTATGACTCTGTTGCGATGGATGCTGATATCGAGTTGGGTGGAACGGATCAGAAGTTTAACTTATTGATGGGGCGTACGCTGCAGTCACACTTTGGCAAAAAGCCGCAATGTACTTTGACTATGCCAATTCTTGAAGGTTTGGATGGCGTGCAAAAGATGTCCAAATCATTGGGTAACTATATTGGTATTAAAGACGAGCCGAATGATATGTTTGGTAAAGTCATGTCTGTCTCTGACGAATTGATGTGGCGCTATTATGAATTGTTGTCTTTCTTGTCCTTGGAAGAAATAGAAGAATTGAAGCGTTCTGTTGAGAATGGTGAAAACCCAAGAAACGTTAAAATTAAGTTGGCGCTTGAATTGATCGAACGCTTCCATTCTGCTGAAGCGGCACAATCTGCATTAAAAGACTTTGAAACCAAGTTCTCGAAAAATGCAATTCCAGATGAAATGCCGGAATTTACGTTTAACGAAGCAATGCCGTTAGCGAATTTATTAAAAGAAGCTGGCTTGGTTGGTTCGACTTCAGATGCACATCGTATGATTAAACAAGGCGCTGTTAAATTGAATGGCGAAAAAATCGAAGATGGTCGTGTTACGGTTGAAGCTTGTGAGAAGCAGGTTTACCAAGTTGGTAAGCGAAAGTTTGCACGAGTGACGATTAACTGTTAAAAATCTGCCAGGTTGGGTATTTGGAAAAACCGCTAAATGGCGGTTTTTTCGTATGAGGAGTTTGTAAGTTGTTGATAGTTTTGGTTGGGTGGTAGAAAACGTAAAAAAACTGTAAAAAAGTTAGTGATAGGGCTTGCAAAGATTTCCAGAGTGATTAGAATACGCATCTCTTTCGGAGACACTCTGAAAGAAGTTAAAAACCGATTGAAAGTTTAGAAGTTTGAATCGGGTGTTTTTTGAAAAGATCGAGTTAAAATTTTTCAAAAAACGGAAAAATTAAGTTGACGAGTTAGAGAAAATAAAGCTATAATTCACAGCTTAACGACAGCAAAAATGCTTGGAAAATTCGAGTCTTTTTGCCGGACTTAGTTCTTTAAAAATCAGGTAATACAGAGATAATTTATGTGGGAGCTACTTAAGTAAGTAGTTGCTAAAAACATAAATATCTCGACAACTATGTATATGGTTAATTGTTGAATACTTAGGTATTTAATAATACATGTACCTTGTTAATTTCGAGTGTTTAATTTGTGTTGCAGACAAGCAATTAAAAAAACAAGTCAAAAGATTAAACTGAAGAGTTTGATCCTGGCTCAGAATGAACGCTGGCGGCAGGCTTAACACATGCAAGTCGAACGGTAACAGGAGAAAGCTTGCTTTCTTGCTGACGAGTGGCGGACGGGTGAGTAATGTATGGGAATCTGCCCTCTAGTTGGGGACAACATATGGAAACGTATGCTAATACCGAATGTGATCTACGGATTAAAGGTGCCCTCTCCTTGGAAGGTATCGCTAGAGGATGAGCCCATATTAGATTAGCTAGTTGGTAGGGTAAAGGCCTACCAAGGCGACGATCTATAGCTGGTTTGAGAGGATGATCAGCCACACTGGGACTGAGACACGGCCCAGACTCCTACGGGAGGCAGCAGTGGGGAATATTGCACAATGAGGGAAACCTTGATGCAGCCATGCCGCGTGTGTGAAGAAGGCCTGAGGGTTGTAAAGCACTTTCAATTGTGAGGAAAGCTAAGTAGTTAATACCTGCTTAGTGTGACGTTAACTTTAGAAGAAGCACCGGCTAACTCTGTGCCAGCAGCCGCGGTAATACAGAGGGTGCAAGCGTTATTCGGAATTACTGGGCGTAAAGCGCGCGTAGGCGGACTGTTAAGTCGGTTGTGAAAGCCCTGGGCTCAACCTAGGAATTGCATCCGATACTGGCAATCTAGAGTTTAAGAGAGGGAAGGGGAATTCCAGGTGTAGCAGTGAAATGCGTAGATATCTGGAGGAACATCAGTGGCGAAGGCGCCTTCCTGGCTTAAAACTGACGCTGAGGTGCGAAAGCGTGGGTAGCGAACGGGATTAGATACCCCGGTAGTCCACGCCGTAAACGATGTCAACTAGCTGTTGGCCTTATTAAAAAGGTTAGTAGCGCAGCTAACGCGATAAGTTGACCGCCTGGGGAGTACGGTCGCAAGATTAAAACTCAAAGGAATTGACGGGGGCCCGCACAAGCGGTGGAGCATGTGGTTTAATTCGATGCAACGCGAAGAACCTTACCATCCCTTGACATCCTGCGAACTTTCTAGAGATAGATTGGTGCCTTCGGGAACGCAGTGACAGGTGCTGCATGGCTGTCGTCAGCTCGTGTCGTGAGATGTTGGGTTAAGTCCCGCAACGAGCGCAACCCTTATCTTTAGTTGCTACCATTTAGTTGAGAACTCTAAAGAGACTGCCGGTGATAAACCGGAGGAAGGCGGGGACGACGTCAAGTCATCATGGCCCTTATGGGATGGGCTACACACGTGCTACAATGGGGGGTACAAAGAGCAGCTAGCTGGCGACAGTGCGCGAATCTCATAAAACCCTTCGTAGTCCGGATTGGAGTCTGCAACTCGACTCCATGAAGTCGGAATCGCTAGTAATCGTGAATCAGAATGTCACGGTGAATACGTTCCCGGGCCTTGTACACACCGCCCGTCACACCATGGGAGTGGGTTGCAAAAGAAGTAGGTAGTCTAACCTTCGGGAGGGCGCTTACCACTTTGTGATTCATGACTGGGGTGAAGTCGTAACAAGGTAGCCGTAGGGGAACCTGCGGCTGGATCACCTCCTTTAAGAAAAAAGTGACTGCGAGCTTAAGCTGGCTTCCACATAAATTGTCTCTGTATTACTAGAAGAAAAGACCTGGGTCTGTAGCTCAGTTGGTTAGAGCGCACCCCTGATAAGGGTGAGGTCGGTGGTTCAAATCCACCCAGACCCACCATGACTTGGGGCTATAGCTCAGCTGGGAGAGCGCCTGCCTTGCACGCAGGAGGTCTGCGGTTCGATCCCGCATAGCTCCACCAATATTACGGTGAATAAAGTCTGAGTAAGTATCAGAAATTATTAGCAGTGATATTGGTAACAATATAACTGAAGAAGTTCTTTAACAATTTGGATCAATCTCTGAAAAAGAGAAACCTATGACACCGACATGTCATAGGAGCACGAACCTGCTCCAACGGGTTCGTGCGTAGTAATAGTCATTGATTAAGAAGAAGCAATTCAACTTAATTGATGTACTAGGTAACAATGTCTTAATTGAGTCAATTTTAGTTTTAGTGAAGATCGAAAGATCAACACTGAGTCTACTCAAGCGAAACATGTCAGCGATAAACTTTTAGTTACAGCAATTCACTAGGCTTTGATTGTAGAAATTCTGGATTTTTAAATACTCTAGCAGGTGTTTAAAGAGTTGAAGGGATGGAAGCAACACAAAAGGTCAAGGTTATTTTTGAGTTGTATAGTTAAGTGACTAAGCGTATACGGTGGATGCCTAGGCGGTAGAAGGCGACGAAGGACGTAGTAACTTGCGATAAGCCACGGGGAGTTAGTAAACAAGCTTTGATCCGTGGATTTCCGAATGGGAAAACCCATCCTTTATGGATATCCCCTTGTGGGAGGCTAACCCGGAGAACTGAAACATCTAAGTACCCGGAGGAAAAGAAATCAACCGAGATTCCCTAAGTAGCGGCGAGCGAACGGGGACCAGCCCTAAAGCATTTATTAAGATAGCAGAACACTCTGGAAAGTGTGACGATACAAGGTGATAGTCCTGTATGCGAAATCTTATTAAGTGTTATTCGAGTAGGACGGAACACGTGAAATTCTGTCTGAATATGGGGGGACCACCCTCCAAGGCTAAATACTCTCTACCGACCGATAGTGAACCAGTACCGTGAGGGAAAGGCGAAAAGAACCCCGGAAGGGGAGTGAAATAGAACCTGAAACCGTATACGTACAAGCAGTGGGAGCACCTTCGTGGTGTGACCGCGTACCTTTTGTATAATGGGTCAGCGACTTACGTTATGTTGCAAGGTTAACTGAATAAGGGAGCCGAAGGGAAACCGAGTCTTAAATGGGCGATTAGTAGCATGGCGTAGACCCGAAACCGGGCGATCTATCCATGGCCAGGTTGAAGGTGCCGTAACAGGTACTGGAGGACCGAACCCACGTATGTTGAAAAATGCGGGGATGAGCTGTGGATCGGAGTGAAAGGCTAATCAAGCTCGGAGATAGCTGGTTCTCCTCGAAATCTATTTAGGTAGAGCCTCATGTATCACTCTTGGGGGTAGAGCACTGTTATGGTCTAGCGGGCCGTCAAGGCTTAGCAGCCCATTGCAAACTCCGAATACCAAGAAGTGCAATCATGGGAGACAGACTGCGGGTGCTAACGTCCGTAGTCAAGAGGGAAACAACCCAGACCGCCAGCTAAGGTCCCTAAACACTATTAAGTGGGAAAGGATGTGGGAAGGCTTAGACAGTCAGGAGGTTGGCTTAGAAGCAGCCACCCTTTAAAGAAAGCGTAATAGCTCACTGATCGAGTCGGCCTGCGCCGAAGATTTAACGGGGCTAAATAGTGTACCGAAGCTGCGGATGCCATTTATGGCATGGTAGAGGAGCGTCGTGTAAGCCTGCGAAGGGGTGTTGTAAAGCATCCTGGAGGTATCACGAGTGCGAATGCTGACATGAGTAGCGACAAAGGGAGTGAAAAGCTCCCTCGCCGAAAGACCAAGGGTTCCTACGCAACGTTAATCGACGTAGGGTTAGTCGACCCCTAAGGCGAGGCCGAAAGGCGTAGTCGATGGGAAACAGGTTAATATTCCTGTACTTTTTATTACTGCGATGGAGGGACGGAGAAGGCTAGGCAAGCTTGCTGTTGGTTGCAAGTTCAAGCGTTTAGGCAGAGATCTTAGGCAAATCCGGGATCTTAATGCTGAGGCGTGATGAGGAGTCCTATTTTGGACGAAGTTGTTGATGCCATGCTTCCAAGAAAAGCTTCTAAGCTTCAGGTAATAAAGAATCGTACCCCAAACCGACACAGGTGGTCAGGATGAGAATTCCAAGGCGCTTGAGAGAACTCGGGTGAAGGAACTAGGCAAAATGATACCGTAACTTCGGGAGAAGGTATGCCCAAGCGATTGGGCCGCAGAGACCAGGTGGCTGCAACTGTTTACTAAAAACATAGCACTGTGCAAAATCGAAAGATGACGTATACGGTGTGACGCCTGCCCGGTGCCGGAAGGTTAATTGATGGGGTTAGCTTATGCGAAGCTCTTGATCGAAGCCCCGGTAAACGGCGGCCGTAACTATAACGGTCCTAAGGTAGCGAAATTCCTTGTCGGGTAAGTTCCGACCTGCACGAATGGCGTAATGATGGCCACACTGTCTCCACCCGAGACTCAGCGAAATTGAACTCGCAGTTAAGATGCTGTGTACCCGCGGCTAGACGGAAAGACCCCGTGAACCTTTACTACAGCTTTGCACTGGACTTTGATACTATCTGTGTAGGATAGGTGGGAGGCTTTGAAGCAGTAACGCCAGTTATTGTGGAGCCATCCTTGAAATACCACCCTGATATTATTGAGGTTCTAACCTAGGCCAGTGAATCCTGGTCAGGGACAGTGTATGGTGGGTAGTTTGACTGGGGCGGTCTCCTCCTAAAGTGTAACGGAGGAGCGCGAAGTTACCCTCAGCACGGTCGGACATCGTGCAATGAGCGCAAGAGTATAAGGGTGATTGACTGCGAGACAGACACGTCGAGCAGGTGCGAAAGCAGGTTCTAGTGATCCGGTGGTTCTGTGTGGAAGGGCCATCGCTCAACGGATAAAAGGTACTCCGGGGATAACAGGCTGATACCGCCCAAGAGTTCATATCGACGGCGGTGTTTGGCACCTCGATGTCGGCTCATCACATCCTGGGGCTGAAGTCGGTCCCAAGGGTATGGCTGTTCGCCATTTAAAGTGGTACGCGAGCTGGGTTTAGAACGTCGTGAGACAGTTCGGTCCCTATCTGCCGTGGGCGTTGGAGAATTGAGAGGGGCTGCTCCTAGTACGAGAGGACCGGAGTGGACGATCCGCTGGTGTTCCAGTTGTCATGCCAATGGCATTGCTGGGTAGCTATGATCGGAAGGGATAACCGCTGAAAGCATCTAAGCGGGAAACCCGCCTCAAGATAAGTTCTCCCTAGACTTTAAGTCTTCTAAAGGGCCGTTAAAGACTATGACGTTGATAGGCTGGGTGTGGAAGTGCAGTAATGTATGAAGCTAACCAGTACTAATTACCCGTGAGGCTTAACTATACAACTCAAAAGTATCCTTAGACGAAAGACTAAGATGACATGTTTGAGCTTGAGTAGACAAGACTAGAAAAGACACAATTGAGATAGTGTTTACCAACAGTAAACTGTGCTCTAACAGAGATTGATTCCAAATTCAGTAGGGTGAGTGAGAGATTTTCTTCATTCTACATAACCAAATTGCTTGGGGACCATAGCGAGATGGAACCACCTGATCCCATTCCGAACTCAGTAGTGAAACGTCTCAGCGCCGATGGTAGTGTGGCAGGTGCCATGTGAGAGTAGGTCATCTCCAAGCTTATATTCTAAAAACCACTCTTTTGAGTGGTTTTTTTTTAACCATAAATTAACAAAAATCAATTCCTTAAACGATTATCCTTTCTAGGTTTTTAGTAATTTGTATTCGTTTTCTCGCCTCTGTATAATACCGATACAATTTTATAAAATGGAAACTACATGGAACAGCAGTCTAGCTATACTAAAGAAGAATTATTGAAATGTGGTCGAGGAGAATTATTCGGCCCAGGTAATGCGCAACTTCCATTGCCTCCGATGTTAATGTTTGATCGAATCTCCCATATTTCAGAAGAAGGTGGAGCTTTTGGCAAGGGGCAAATTAGAGCTGAGTTAGATGTCACTAGTGATTTGTGGTTTTTTGAATGTCATTTCAACAACGACCCTGTTATGCCTGGTTGTTTGGGCTTGGATGCCATGTGGCAGTTGATCGGCTTTTTCCTAGGTTGGACAGGTGGGCCTGGACGAGGTCGTGCTCTTGGCTCAGGTGAAGTTAAATTTTATGGACAAGTTTTACCAACTGCCAAAAAAGTTGAATATGTAATTGATATGAAACGTGTGATCAAAAGGAAGCTATACATGGGTATTGCTGATGCACACATGTTTGTTGACGGAAAAGAAATTTATTCTGCGGCTGATTTAAAGGTCGGTTTGTTTACTAATACGGATTCTTTCTAATTATGAAGCGAGTAGTCATCACAGGTATAGGCGTTGTTTCAAGCCTAGGGAATAATAAAGATGAAGTTACCAATTCACTGCGAAAAGGTAAGTCAGGTATAGTATTTGCCCCAGAGTATGCTGAAAATGGAATGAGATCCCAAGTCCACGGAGCTATCAAAGACTTGAGCTTCCAGGAACACATTGACAGAAAACAACTACGTTTTATGGGTGATGCGGCGGCTTACAGTTATATTGCAATGAAGCAAGCTGTTGAAGACTCAGGCTTAAGTGAAGACCAAATTTCAAATCCTAGAACTGGACTGGTTGCAGGTTCTGGCGGTGGTTCTAACTCTAATGCCACTGATGCAGTTGAAATTGCTAAAACCAAAGGCGTTAAACGTGTAGGACCTTATATGGTTACCCGTACTATGGGGTCAACTGTTTCGGCATGTTTGGCAACGCCATTCAAGATTAAAGGTATTAACTATTCAATCAGTTCTGCGTGTTCAACTTCTGCGCACTGTGTAGGTACTGCAGTTGAGCAAATTCAACTTGGAAAACAAGATATTGTTTTTGCAGGTGGTGGTGAAGAGCTTCATTGGACAATGTCGGTATTGTTTGATGCGATGGGTGCATTGTCTTCAAAATATAATGACACTCCAGAAAAAGCTTCTCGGGCCTACGATACCGACCGAGATGGTTTTGTAATCGCTGGCGGTGGCGGTATGGTTGTAGTGGAAGAATTGGAGCATGCCCTAGCGCGAGGCGCCAAAATCTACGCTGAAATAACTGGCTATGGTGCTAACTCTGATGGTTACGATATGGTTGCACCATCTGGTGAAGGTGCTGTGCGTTGTATGCAGATGGCGCTGAAAAGTGTTGATGGTGATGTGGATTACATTAACCCGCACGGAACATCGACTCCAGTTGGTGACACGAAAGAAGCTGCGGCTATCCGTGAAGTGTTTGGTGATAAGATTCCTAAAATCAGTTCGACCAAGTCGATGTCCGGTCATTCATTGGGTGCGGCAGGCGTTCATGAACTGATATATAGCTTGTGCATGCTCGAAAATGACTTTATTGCACCTTCAATTAATGTTGAAAACCTTGATCCAGAATGTGAAGGTATGCCTATCGTAACTGAAGTTATTGAAAATGCAGGCTTGAATCGTATTATGAGTAACAGTTTCGGTTTTGGCGGAACAAATGCATGTATCGTTGTGGAAAAGTATAAAGCTTAATTTTCTTAACGTGATGATATAAAAAAACCGGCATTTGCCGGTTTTTTTATGCCTGTAGTTTAGCAATAGGGCCATGGTGCATTACATTTACCTTTGTTCTTTGGCGTAGATTTCTTGATCACCTTCTCAGGTGGAATTTTATGACAAGCGATAAGTTGTTTTTTATAAAGCTCAGCTCTGTTTTTGACCTTGGTTGCGACATGCAGTAACCATTTCTTTTTAAGGTAGGTTTTTCTTGAATAGCCACCTTGTCCTTCATGATAAGCAAGGTAGAGCCTGTAAGCATCATCCCTTCGAATACGGTTTTTAATGTGTGACTGATAGTTGTACCATCCTATGAAATCCAAGGAATCCTCAACGTTCGTGCGTTTCGCAAAGCGGTTGCCAGTTGACTTTTGATATTCATACCAAGCAGGATCCTGTGCTTGCGAGTAGCCATATGCAGAAGAGTCTCTGGGTAGCGGGATAATACCAAGTGCGTATTCGCGTTTGGGTTGAGCATCATCCTTAAATCTAGATTCTTGGTAGATAAATGCCATTAGGATGTACTCTGGAATGCCCCATCTTTTTGAGGATGCTTTAGCTGCTCCTTCCCAGTCGCTATCATACCCATAAATGTGGCAGATATTGTCATGTGTTTGTTTAGGTGGATTGGTAGTACAACTGGAAACCAGTATAAAGAATGTAAGTAGTAAGGCAGTCTTTAAGGCTGTATTCATGACGTTCATTGTGAATAAATAAAGGTTTTTCGGTATATAGGCTGCTTCTGGCTGTTCAACACCTCGACATCCCAGTGTCCGCTCCATGCGCTACTGAGGCGTTTGCTTGACCATGTGCGGAAATTTTTCCCTTTAATTTTAAGAGGGATTGTAGCCATAACTTTTCCATTGTAACGCCAACGGTGATACAGCACTTCACCATTCGCCTTTTGTATTTGAGTGAAGAAATAAAGCTTTCTGACAAATTTTGGAATGGCGTTTTGATAAATTTTTCCTGGTTCCCTGTTTGCTATTTCAGTCGTAAAAACAGCGCTACGAATTTGAATAGGACTTTGAATTAACTGCGTTCCGGTCAATGGTGGATTTGAAGTAGCTTCTTGCTTGGATAGTTCTAAATCTGTTCGCTCATCGTGTGAGAGTAAGGATAAAGAGATATGAGGTTTTTCATTGCTAGGTTTCTGCGCGGGTGATTGTTTCTCTTCTTGTGGCGAGCTTGGCTTTTTTGTTTGATTTTTAGCGGCGGAGAGAAGACCAAAGTCTCCCGGATCGGGTGCTTGAGGTTGCTGAGAAGGTGGCGCTACTGCAGAAGTGGCGGTGACGTTTTTCTTAGCGATCTTTTGAGGCTTGCTTGCTTGTTTCTCTTGCTGGACGTTATGAATCATGACGCTTGCAGTTGCTAAGCCTGCAACGATTGCCATGACCGTCCAAATTGCCTTATTACGCCATGGAGACTCCTTTTCATTCTCCAATGCCTCGGCAATGTCTTCTTGGTACTGGTGCCAGCCACTTTCAAAGTGTGTTTTCATCGTGCTGTCCAGTTTGATCTGACTGGGCATCAGCGTTAAAGATTTGCCTTCCATAGCTAACCGATAGCCTTTCTTAAAGGCATATAAGTGGTTGGCATTTTGTGTTTCTGGCAATTTCATATTAGCTAATCAAATAAGGCTTCTGAAAAGTCCTTTGCATTAAAAGTTCGTAAGTCATCAATGCTTTCGCCCACACCAATGAATCTGACAGGTAAGCCGGTTTTTTCAGCAAGAGCAAAAATAATTCCACCTTTCGCTGTTCCATCAAGTTTTGTAAGCGTCAAACCTGTCAGCTCCATGGCATCATGGAATTGTTGAGCCTGGTTCATGGCGTTTTGCCCTGTGCCTGCATCAAGCACCAACATAACTTCGTGTGGCGCTGAGTTATCGACTTTCTGAATAACGCGCTTAACCTTTTTTAATTCTTCCATTAAGTTGGATTGAGTATGCAATCGGCCCGCGGTATCTGCGATAAGGACATCGATTTTTTTTGCAGTTGCAGACTGGATGGCATCAAAAATAACCGCAGCAGAGTCTGCTCCGGTATTTTGCGCGATTACAGGCACTTGGTTGCGCTCTCCCCAAGTTTGAAGTTGTTCAACAGCGGCGGCACGAAAAGTATCACCAGCTGCAAGCATGACTGACTTACCTTCGTTTTGGAACTTCTTAGCCAATTTGCCAATGGTGGTTGTTTTTCCAACGCCGTTGACGCCGACCATCAAAATCACAAAAGGCTTGTGGCTCGAGGTATCAATTTCTAAAGGCTGTGCTACGGGTTCAAGTAACGCCATTAATTGAAGTTTTAAAGCACTTATTAGCGCCTTCGGGTCTTTGAGTTCTTTTCTGGAGACTTGTTCAGTTAGGTTCTGGATGATTTTATCCGTCGCGTCTACACCGATGTCAGCACCTAAAAGAACCATTTCAAGTTCTTCAAGGAGTTCGTCATCTATTTCCTTTTTTCCAAGAATCAAGTTAGCAAGATTATCTGTAAAGCCTTGCCTTGTTTTCTTTAGTCCAGATTTTAGGCGGGCGAAGAACGAGGGAGATTTTTCCTCGGTAATTGCCTGGGTTTTAGATGGGGCATCAGTTTGCGAAAATGTTTCATATGAAACATTTTCTTCAGACATTTGCTCAGCGTTCTCTTCTAACGCTTTGTTTAAGTTGTCTTTTCGTTTTAAAAAACTGAACATTTGGTTCCCTTAAATTTTTTGGTGATCACCAAGAAAAATGATTTAAGTAATCGTAGGGGGCTTTCAAAGCTTCGGTCATACTTAGTTGATAAATATGGGCTATTATAAAGCAAATCAAGGTCTTTTTTAGGGGATTCGAGGCGATGAAGCTTGCGATACATTGGATGTTTTTTGGGATTTTAGCTTTTACCAGTTTTGCTGCGATAGCAAAAAACGATGCGGGCATTTTTGAGTATCAGCTTAAAAACGGTTTGAAGGTGGTTATCAAACCAGATCATCGTGCGCCAGTTGTTGTTCAGCAAGTTTGGTATCGGGTAGGCTCAAATTACGAAGAGAACGGTTTGACCGGCATTTCGCATATGCTGGAGCATATGATGTTTAAGGGAACGACAATCTTAAAGCCTGGAGAGTTCTCTGAGAGAGTCGCAAAGCTTGGAGGGCAAGAGAATGCCTTTACCTCTTCTGACTATACGGTCTATTATCAGGTTGTTGGTAAACAGCATTTAGCAGAAGTCATGAAGCTGGAAGCTGACCGAATGAGAAACTTAGTCATAAAAAATAAAGACTTTCAAAAAGAACGTGAAGTTGTTACAGAAGAGCGACGCTGGCGAATTGAAGACAAGCCAGCGAGTAAACTATATGAGCAATTTAATGCGATTGCTTTCATTAATAGCCCGCCTCACCACCCGACCATTGGGTGGATGAATGATATTCGACATTACACCGCAAAAGATGTCAGGCAGTGGTATCAGAAATGGTATGCGCCGAATAATGCGACATTGGTAGTCGTTGGGGATGTAGAGCCTCAGCAAGTACTTAAGTTGGCGAAGCACTATTACGGTGTTTATAAATCAGGAAAAATTGTGCAGCCTAAGCCTCAAGTTGAGATTCCACAGCAAGGCGAACGAAAAGTTGTTTTAAAGGGGGCAACAAAGGTACCAAGTGTCTTAATGGGATTTCATGTGCCAACACTGGCAACAGCAAAAACGCTTGAAGAAAAGCAAGAAGTTTATGCGCTTTCAGTGCTAAGCAATGTGCTAGATGGAGATGATTCTTCTCGATTAACTAAAGATTTGGTCAGAGGTAGCAAGCAGCTGGCAAGTGCTGGTGCAGGTTACGATGAGCTGTCTCGGCTTGAAACTTTGTTTTTAATGGAGGGAACGCCTTCCAAAGGTGTGACTCCTAAGCAGGTTGAAGATGCATTATGGCAAGAAATAGAAAAGCTACAACGAACACTAATCCAACCGGAAGAACTCAATAGAGTTCTGGCGCAAACAGAAGCTCAGTATGTTTACCACCAAGATTCAATCCAGGCTCAAGCGATGGTTTTGGGGGCTTCTATTTCTGTCGGATTACCAGCAGATACCGATGCTCATTGGATTCAACATTTAAGAACCGTGACGCCTCAGCAGGTTCAAGCGGTGGCGAAGAAGTATTTCTCTAAAGATAAAATGACTCTGGGCATTTTGCTGCCGGACGGTAAGGCGCCAACACAGTCGGGATCTTCGGCGATTAATGCAGGAGGGATTCGATGATGAAACGATTCAGTTTGTATCTGTTGTTAGGAGTGGGGCTGTTATTTTTACTTCCTGCGGAAGCTGCTGTAAAAATCCAACACTGGAATACATCAAATGGCGCTCGAGTATACTTCGTTCAGGCAAATCAATTGCCAATGATGGATGTTGAACTGAAGTTCGATGCTGGCTCTGCAAGAGATGGCGATCAATTTGGTTTGGCCTATCTGACGTCTGCGTTGATAGGTACCTCTACCAGTAAGTTGGCAGAGGATGTCATCAGCTCTGACTTCAATAATATTGGCGCACAGTTCGGTACGGATGCCGGGCGAGATAGTGCTTCTATTTACCTCAGAACATTGACTCGCCCCCAAATCCTTAACCAAGCTTTATCAGTATTTGAGCAGGTGGCATCCAATGCCGTATTCAAACCAGAAATTTTGGATAGGGAGCGTAACCGTTTGTATTTGCAGTTGAAGCAAAAAGCTGTCACGCCATCAGCACTAATGTCTGATAAATTGTGGTCTGAATTGTATGGAAAACACCCTTATGCTCATCCACCTGAAGGTACCCAGCAATCGTTGGAAAAATTGACGGCACAATCGTTGAAAGACTTTTATCGACAATACTACGTTGCCAGTAATGCACAGGTAACCATTGTAGGTAAACTTACCCGAAAGGAAGCTGAGCAAATTGCCACGCGGCTGACACAGGCATTGCCTGAGGGTAAAAAGCCAGCCACTTTGCCACCTCCATTACCACTAGAAAAGGCAGAGGTCGTTCACATTCCATTTACCGCGACACAAACGCATTATGCTTTGGCGCAGATGGGTGTTGAGCGAGGTAACCCCGACTACGCTGCGTTATTTGTGGGGAATCAGATTTTAGGTGGCAGTGGTTTCAGTTCACTTCTCATGGAGAATGTTCGTGAAAAACGCGGCTTGGTTTATGGGGTGTATAGTTATTTTGTCCCGATGAAAGTTGCAGGTCCATTTATCATCAGTTTATCAACTAAAAATGCCAATGAAGAAAAGGCAGATAAGGTCGTTAGAGAAACGTTAGAACATTTCATGAAAGGGTTTTCGGATAAGAAGTTGAAAGCCATCAAAAGCAATTTGATTGATGGTTTTCCGCTAAGAATGGATAGTAACAGCAAACTCCTGGCATATGCTTCGATGATAGGGTTTTATGGGCTACCGTTGGATTATTTGCAGAGTTTTCCGAAAGCCATTTCTAAAGTGACCAAGCAGGATATCTTAAAAGCCTGGTCTAAACATGTACACCCGCCAGCTTTGCTTCAAGTTACCGTTGGGCAAAAGTAGAAGAAACCTGCTTAAAAACAGGTTAAGCCATATCTAGGTTTTCTTGGCAGCAAATACAGTTTCTACCATTGTTCTTAGCTTGATAAAGCATCTTATCTGCTTCTTTCAGTAAGGTGTCGAAATTAATCCTGCCAGATGCGGAGGCAATTCCAAAGCTCGCCGTGACCTGAATGTCGCATTCAGGAAACTGTATTGGTGTGGACTCAATTTTATGCCTTATCCGTTCGGCAATGTCTTTGGTTACATCTAAGGTTAAGCTTGGCAATATCAGTACAAATTCTTCTCCACCAATGCGAGCCACTAAGTCTCCCTGCCTTGAAGTCTCTTGGAGAACCTTTGCAACTTCTATTAAAACAGCGTCCCCCACTTTATGGCCATAGCTGTCATTCACTTGCTTGAAGTAATCAATGTCAACCGAGATTACATTTAATAGTGTTTGCTGAACTTCTGTTGTCGACAAAATAATAGGCAATGCTTTTGTCAGACCTCTACGGTTTAAAACGCCCGTTAAAGGGTCGTTGAGCGCCAAGTCCAATAGTTGCCTATGGTCATGAATCAATATTGATGTCAGGAAGCCGATGGAAACAAGGATGAAGCTTGTCGTCGTGGCTGTAAAGGCAATGGTATAAGCTGTACGTAAACTGTTGAACTCGTATGCCAAGTAGAGTTGGATTGGAGCGGTTATGACGATAACTAATGCACTGAGTGCAATTAATCCACTACCGATATTCTTAAGTTTAATGGCGCGTTTCAGTGAGGCGTAGAAGATAATCGGATAAACAAATAACGCATAGATTGAACCAACCAGTATATGTTGGAAAGCGCCTTCAGCGTGAAATATGGCATAGATCGGGATGATGTGAAGTCCGGCGATGAATGCAATTTTCTTAAGGTCGTCAGAGCATTGTTTTACGGCAATCAACAATAAAAAGCTACTAATAATATAGCCTGTTCCCGGAGGTAGGAACTTGTGAGTCGGACCATAAAGGTCTCTTGCAGCCAGTAAAGTCCAACTGATAATTGCAAACAAGAAAAACAATTTGAACAGTCGAATTGAAGCAACAGGAAGTTCTCTGTTCTGCAAAGAGAAAATGACAAGGAGAATACTTGCTGTAGACGTGATTAAAACGGCATGTAACGCATAAATGTATGTGTGAAAATCTGTTTCTAGCATGTTTTGGACTTAATATTCCAAGAGGTTATGGAGGATTATTTTATATGGCCAATATGTTTAAAATTCTTCAAATCATACTTATTCCAAACAGGTGTTGCAGACCATACCCTGTCAAAAAAGCAATGCTTGCAGCAGCACTACCCATTATCAGTGTTTTTATGACGGAAGTCAGCTTGATTTTTCCTAGGGATAAGCTTTTCATCAAACCGATGGAGAAAAACATGAGCATAGCAATTAACGAGCTTGTAGTGAATTGTGTCGTCATACTTAAACCTAGTATTAAATAGGGTATCAAGGGCGTTATGCCGACGGCGATGAATGCCAAAAAGTTGCCAGGGCTGCGACGGCAGAGTTGGGTTGATTTTTTTGAAAGCCTTTTTGCGGGAAGATTTGTAGAACTTCTTCTTTTTCACCTTCAGGGATTCTTATGTGTCCTTTGGAGTTGGCTGGTTCAATTCTACTTAAAATTTATTAATAAGGAATAAATAAACAGAAAGTTCCTATTGATGAAGAGTGTCTTGTAAAGCGTTGAATTTGGGTATTCCCTTATTAGTAGTACGAATTTTGTATGATAAAATGAATTGATAGAAAAAAATTTACGTAAAAACACCTGTTTGAGGTCTTTAAGAAGATGTTTACAAGACGTCAGTTCATGATTCGTAGTTTGGTTTCCGCGGCGGCTGTTGCATCACTTTCCGGCTGTTCTTGTCGCCAGACTTTAAAAATGGCGATTCATCCGTGGATAGGCTATGAGCCTATTTATTTAGCAGAAGATTTCGGTCTATTGCCTCATGAAATCTCTTTAATGAAAGGGCATAACGCTTCAGAAAGTATTCAGCGCCTTAAGTCGGGGGAAGTAGGTGCTGCTGCCTTGACTCTAGATGAAGTGTTGAGAGCTCGGAATCAAGGCGTTGCTTTGACGGTCGTATTGGTTTTTGATAGTTCTGCAGGAGCCGACATGCTACTGACACGCCCTGATATTTTTGATTTGATTCAGTTGAAAGGCAAGCGAATCGGTTACGAAAGAAGCGCTGTTGGTGAGTTGATGATGTCAAAAGCATTGCAAACGGCTGGATTGCAAGAAACGGACGTCATTAGAGTTAATTTATCGCCGGATAGGCAAGTTAAAGCTTGGAAAAGCAATGAGGTTGACGCGGTGATTACCTATGAACCGACTGCAAGCTTGCTGAAAGATTTGGGGGCAAAAATGCTGTTCGATAGTCGCCAGATTCCTGAAACCATATTTGATGTGTTGGCGGTCAAAACTGACGTGTTGGAAAATTGCCCAACAGTAATCAAGGAGTTGGTCAAGGCTGACTTCGATGCGCTGGTGCGTATGAACACTAACTTGGGCGATGCAATTTATCGTATCGCTAACCACGAAAACATTTTGCCGAATGATATTAAATCTGCATTAAGAGGTGTGATTTTGCCGAGTTTGGCGACCAACAGGAATTATTTGAGACGAGGGTCATCTTTTTACCGTGCCGCTCAGACATTGAATGAGCTCATGTATGAAAAAGGCATGATTTCTCGTCTTGATGATTTCAATAAACTGTTATCAAACCGATACTTACCGGAAGATAATGTATGAATTTTTTGCACAAGAGGCTTCAGTCTATACTGTTTGTTTTTATCAGCTTATGGAGCTGGTCTGCTTGTGCGCACCTGAATTTGGATTCCAACCTGAATTTAGGTGTCTATGCCTATCGCGAACCTGAAAAAACGAGACAACAGTACCAGCCATTGGTTGACTTCTTAAACTCACAAGTGTCCGGTTTTCATATTCACCTACAAGTACTAAGCAATGAGGCGTTAAAAACCGCATTGCACCGTCATGATGTTGATTTGTTGTTGGTCAACCCAAGTCTTTATGAGATTGTTCGAAACGAAAATAGCTTAAGTGGTGCGATTGCTACTGTGCAGCGCTCTCGGAATGGCATAACGACCAGTAGCCTTGGTGGTGTGGTGTTCACACAGGCAAACCGAAAAGACATTAAACAGTACAAAGATTTGCTAAATAAAGTCATTGCCATTCCTTCCACCAGCAATATGGGCGCTTATCGTATACCTTTGTTTGAGCTGAAAAAGCGTGGCCTGAAAACAGATGAAATCAGATTTCATTCTGTCGGCACCAATGATGATGTTGTTAAAAGTGTTTTGACAGGCAAGGCGGATGTCGGTTTTGTTCGAACGGGTATCTTGGAAAGCTGGCAAGATGAAGGCAAGTTAAAGCTAACACAGATTAAAGTCATACATCCCCGTAAGTTGATGGGGTTTCCTTATTTGGTGTCCACGCCTTTGTATCCTGAGTGGCCATTCGTTGTGTTGTCGAATGTAGATGAAAATAAGACTCGACAGTTGATTGTGGCGTTGTTCAAGTTTAAGCCGGATGCAGACTATGTTAAGAAGTTTGGGGTTGCCGGCTTTGTTCCACCATCAGATTATTTGCCAGTACAAAATTTATTGAGGTCGCTCCATTTGCCGCCTTACGATGCATTACCAGAATTCAATTGGGAGGACTTCTGGGCGGTCTATCACGTTCCAATATTGTTGTTGCTGGTACTGTTTATCGTCGTTGTGATTGCATTGCTGGGTACGGGAGCCCTAAGTGCAAGCTTGAAAGAGCAGTCAAACAGACTGTATGGGATTATCAAGGCAACTCGTTCCGGTAGTTGGGAGTGGGACATCGCATCCGGAGGTCTGGTTATCAATGAGAGATGGGCAGAAATTGTCGGCTACAAGTTATATGAGTTAGAACCTATTAACATCCATACTTGGGAGCGTTTTGTTCACCCAGATGATTTAAAGAAAGCGAATGAACTTATTCACGAGCATTTTGCTGGAAAGTTGGATTATTACGAAATGGAACTTCGTATGCGGCATAAGGATGGTCGCTGGATTTGGATATTAGACAGAGGAATGGTCACGCGTTGGTCGACAAAAGGCGACCCGATGAAAATGGCGGGAACCCATGTTGAAATCACTAATCTGAAAAAACATGAAGAGCAACTTAAGCTCAATGCTACTCGTGATGAAGCGCTGCTACGTTTGCCTCAGTTGATGGAGTCTTCTACAGAGGCCGATTTCCTGTCTGCGGCTCTTGAGCAAGTCAAAGAGATGGTTCGAAGTGAATTGGCATTTGCCCACATCATCATCCCCGGTAAAAATTCAGAAGAAGCGCACTGGTCCGAGTGCTCTTATCCTGTGTGTAAAACGCATATGGATCAGCAGTTCTCTATCGTGTTGACTGAAGTCTGTCATCAAATTGTGGAATTCGGACAAATGTATTCTAAAGAGGGCGGGGCGGATTTATTCTTGATGCAACGCGACCTGACGACTCAGCCGGTCAATGTTCGTCGTTGCTTTGTGTTGCCTATCTTTGAACAAGATAACGTCATTATGGTATTTGGCATGGGAAATAAGGCTGAGCCTTATGATGAATCGGATATTGAAACGGTACGTATTTTGGGGAGTGAAATTTGGCGCTTGATTGAGAATAATCGTATTCAAATGAAAGCCAACCAACAGCATCAGCAATATCAGCGTCTTGTTAAAGAAATCGGTGACAACTATGTGGTGTTTTCGGTCAGTGCCGATGAAAATATTATTCAGTATGCCAGTGACAGCCTTGAAAAGGTTTTTGGGGTGTCAAAAGAGAAGGCACTTGGATTATCTTGGCCAAACATGGTTGAGTGGAATGAAGATTCTGTGCAAGAGGTTCTGGGTTACAAAGAAGCGATGCGCAGAGGGGAGCTGGACTTCAAAGAATACTATATGCGCTTTACCCACCCGATTAAGCATGAAGAACGTATTATCCACGTCATGTTGCACGCCGTGAGAGATGAGCAGGGTGTTTTGATTGGTACAGATGGTCTTATTGAGCACGTGACCGATAAAATCAAAGCCGAAAGGGAATTAAGGCAAGCCGCCAGTGTGTTTGAGTACGCACAGGAAGGGATCATGATTACCGATGCCAAGGCCAATATTCTGGATGTTAATGAAGCCTTCGTTCGAATTACGGGCTACGAGCGGGAGGAAGTCATTGGGCAAAAACCGAATATTCTGAATTCAGGACGCCAATCAACGACATTTTATGCTGAATTGTGGAAAGAGCTCTTTATGGGCGGGCAATGGTCTGGTGAAATTTGGAACCGCCGTAAAGATGGTGAAGAGTACCCTGAAAAAGTTACCATTAGTGGTATCTTTGATAAAGATGGCAATGCGATTCAATATATAGCACTGTTTTCCGACATCAGCTTACAGAAGCAGCAGCAAGCTCAGCTTGAGCATATTGCGCACTATGATAGCTTAACTGGATTGCCGAACCGCTCCCTGCTTTCCGACCGTATTTCCCAAGCGATGGCTTACTCCAACCGACACCATTTACAAATGGCGGTAGTATTTATTGATCTGGATGGATTTAAAGCCGTCAATGATGTTTATGGACACCAAGTCGGGGATAGACTGCTTGTAGAAATCGCTAAACGTTTTGAGCGCTCACTACGCGAGTCAGACACCATCGCCCGCTTAGGGGGAGATGAGTTTGTTGCTGTTATTTCTGACTTTAAACAGCAGAAAGAACTTGAAGCAGTGCTCAAACGTTTGTTGGCAGATGCTAATGAACCTGTGACAATTGGTGGTTCCAAATTGGGCGTTTCAGCCAGTATCGGGGTCAGCTTTTACCGCCAAGGTGCAGATTTGGATGCAGATCAGATTATGCGTCAGGCTGACCAAGCGATGTATCAGGCAAAACTCAGGGGCAAAAACCAAATTTTTATTTTCGAAGAGTCTTCGAAAATTGCGCAAAGCGCTGATTTGTTGGCATTGGAAAAGGCAATGGAGAACAATGAGCTTTGCCTTTATTATCAACCTAAAGTCAATATGCGCACAGGAGAAGTGCTTGGATTTGAGGCTTTGATTCGATGGGAACACCCGGAGAAAGGGTTGCTTTTACCCGCATCATTTTTAACGCTTCTTTATGACCATCCTTTGGCCAATAAGCTCGGCTATTGGGTGATAGAAGAAGCGATGAAACAAATGTGTGTTTGGTTTCAAGCAGGCAAAAATATTTCGGTGAGCGTCAACGTTGAAGGTAGTTTGCTACAAGATGCCAGGTTTGTAACTCAGTTGAAAAAAATGTTGGAGACGTACCCTAATGTTAAACCGGGTTGGCTGACGTTGGAGATATTGGAAAGCTCTGCCATTGAAGACTTGTTCACCGTATCGCAAATCATCATTGAGTGCCGCAAACTGGGGGTTTATTTCTCGATAGATGATTTCGGCACCGGCTATGCTTCATTGACCTATCTAAAAAGCTTGCCTGTCCATGAGTTGAAGATCGACCGGTCTTTTATCAAAGACCTTGCCAGTGATTTACAAAGTTTGGCGATTATGCAGAGTCTGGTCAGTATGGGGCAGGCTTTTAACCTCAAGGTTATTGCTGAAGGTGTTGAAAATGATCAACAGGCAGCGATGCTACTCAAGTTGGGGTATGAGTTAGCTCAAGGATACCGTATCGCCCGCCCAATGCCATCCGCGAATGTTCTGGATTGGTTGAATGCCTGGCAGGTTTTTCCACACTGGCAGCTTGTAGAGAAAATCAAAGATGCTAAAGGGCTGGCACTGGTTGCAATCATCGCCGAGCATAAAGCCTGGGTGGAAATGATTAAACGCTACGTTGAAACCGCATCAAAAGAATTGCCGCCACTTCACCCGAGTGAGTGCCGATTTGGGCGCTGGCTGCAAGGTGAAGGTACGTCTGTTTTGGGCATGCACCGAGATGAAATCGAGAGTCTGCATCAAAGTGTGCATGTGGTTGGTGAAGAGGCGGTAGCCTTGAAGAAAATCGGTGATATTCAGAGCGCCAGAAAAGAATTGAGTGAGCTGGAAAAACTGAAGAATCAAATCGTGTCTATCATAGAGCAATTGATTTCTGAGCGCGGCGAAGAGCTGTTTTCCGAAGAGATGAATCAATCCTAATCAAAATCTGCCAGGTTGGGGGTGATGGCTTTGCGTTAAAATAACCGTTTCTGTTGCACGTAAAGAAATTAACACGGCAAAAATATCTAAGCATCATGTCAAAATCCAAAAGAAATTCGCATCAAACAAAGAACTCGACGCCCGAAGGGGTAAGTCGAGCAAAAACTGCCAGGTTGGGTAGAGATGATATCGTTCATCAGAAAAACGAAATGGGCGAAGTACGGATTATCGGAGGAGACTTTAAGGGGCGCAAACTCCCTGTTCGCCAAGCGCAAGGCCTAAGGCCGACTTCTGATCGTATTCGTGAGACATTATTCAATTGGTTGCAATTTGAAGTGCCGGGGGCGAGTTGCTTGGATGTGTTTTCCGGTTCTGGTGCCTTGGGGTTTGAAGCCTTATCGCGTGGTGCAGCGAGTGTGGTGTGTTTGGAATTGTCCGCGCAAAACGCCAATCAACTTAAGGCCAATCAGCAGTTACTCAAGGCAGAAAACATCAGTATTATTCAAGCGGATAGTTTGGCTTGGCTGGAAAACCACACCGAAAATCCGTTCGATATTATTTTTATCGACCCGCCGTTTCATCAAGGACTGATGCAGCAGACACTGGATAAGTTGTTTGGAAAGGGTTATGTCAGCGATTCGACGTGGTTGTATCTGGAACAGGAAAAAGCGCTTGATTGGCCGAAACTGCCGGATGGGTGGACATGCTACCGGGAGAAAACGACCTCTCAAGTCCGTTTAGGGCTGTGGTGCATTGAGCGTTGAACTCAATCTTTCGCTCCGTTTAATCTCTCAATAAAGCATCTAGCTGATCGACAGCTTCAATCCACTCGGCATCATCGGCAAATGCTTCGACAATAAATGCGGCCTGACCGTCATTCCAGAAATCCGCCTCAGCAAGTGGTACGGATAAAGGCAACGGTTTATGCATCTCAACAAAGGCTTCTACTTCCGCTTGTTCATTTGGCAAACCCAGTTGCTGGAACAGTGTTTCCAGTGTGTGTTCAGAAACATCCATATCGCCTCCTTCGATGGTTAGCTTTCACTTTGCGTTGACCTCATGATACTCCTTAATCAACATGCATCGCAATCTGAAAAGAATCCCGGTATGATAGTCACCATTAAATATAACTGGTTTGAATTATGAGTATTACCGCTGTTTACCCGGGAACGTTTGACCCGATTACCAATGGGCATTTCGACCTAATAGAACGCGCTGCGCACTTTTATGATCGCTTGATTATCGCTGTCGCGGATAACCGCAATAAGAACACTTTGTTTACCTTGGAAAAGCGAGTCGAGTTGGCACGTTTGGTGACGCAAGGCATTCCGAATGTCGAAGTGATTGGGTTCAGCGGTTTGCTGGTAGATTTCGTGCAGTCGGTGAAAGGAAATGTTCTCCTGCGTGGGCTACGAGCCGTGTCTGACTTTGAGTATGAGTTTCAGCTGGCTTCCATGAACCGTAAGCTGGCACCGGAAATCGAAACCATGTTTATGACTCCGGCGGAGCAGTATGCGTTTATCTCTTCCAGCCTGGTTCGTGAGATTTCTGCATTGGGTGGTGATGTTACCGAGTTTGTTCACCCTCAGGTGGCACAAGCTTTGCAGCAAGCGCAAAACCTTTAGCCTAGTCTTTAGTGGCAACGCGCTGCCAACGTCCTTCGACTTGGTGCATTTCATACTTTGCCCAGCGCGCAAATTCCTGGCGCGTGATGCAGTCGTTTTTCTTCTTTTCCTGCCCGGCAATTTGCTTGAAGATGACGTAATCGGTATTTGAGTGGTCATCGTGACCTTCATCTATGATTTTCCTCATGCTCCAGTTGCTGCCAATCTTTCCATTGCTGTAGACGCCGCCTAAGTGAATTTCTTCCGGCACCATGTTGTGTTGCTTCTGGCTGTGATACACCAAATCCAAAATGCGGTTCAAATCGTATTCGTTGATGTCGACAAAAGAGTCGATTTCTTTCAGGGCTTCAATGAAATCCTGGTGAGAAAGTGATTCAAAATCGGATTGAGCGACAGGTACTTGTTTTTGTGTTTGTTGTAGATAGGCAGGGTAACGACGCCAGTAAAACAAGCCGTTGAACAACATGGCAACCCCGAAAATCACCACTAGGTTCAAAAGCACGGGTGTGAGCATAAAGCCAAACCCAAGGTGCTGAACGGCATCACCGGCGACTACCGCTGTTAAGGCTGTGGCACCACCGGGTGGATGGATGCATTTCAGGTAGTACATCAGACCAATACTAATCCCCACCGCAAGGCTTCCTGCCAAAATCGGATCTTTTATCCAAAGTGCGCAAGCAACGCCCACAAAAGCTGACAGCAGGTGGCTACCAATCAATGGCCATGGCTGGGAGAGAGGGCCATGCGGCACGGCAAACAACAGCACTGCCGAAGCCCCCATTGAGGCCACAATGCCCATGCTGGCCGCCCCTGGAATATAATGATGACTCACTGCCATAATACAGAAAATAGCGATGAAACCGCCCAGTGCAGAGATGATCTTTTCGCTATGGCTCACCGGAGTTTGGCTGACCCCAAAGAAGTGTGAGATATTGGCGATAAGCGGAGAGTTGTTTTTCGATAGTTTCATAAAGACAGCGACCTTGCTGAAAGTTTTGTCGTCGTCGATTCTAGCCTTTTTTATTTGCATTGCCAAAAATTCTCATTTAGAATGCCTCGTTATGTAACTTAGGTAATAACGAAATTTTGGCATTTTTCGAAAGGCAATCGTTTTGACACAATCCTCTCTTCCAGAACAATTAGTGCAGTCTTTTTTGATGGGCAGTAAGCAGTCTCGCTCTGGGCAGAGACGTTTGGAGCTGTTGAGCAAAATCGACAGTCTGGGTTCTTTGTCCTCAGCAGCCAAGGCTTGTGGTATGAGCTATAAAGGGGCTTGGCAAGCGGTGGAAGCGATGAATGAACTGGCCGGAAGAGATTTGGTTTCTGCCCAGAAGGGTGGTAGTGGTGGCGGTGGTACCTTGTTGACGGAGTCAGGGAAGTCTTTGTTGGCAGCCTACCGTTTATTCAACGAGCAGATGCAGCATTGGATGAGGGAGCTGGAAAATCTTTCGCCAAATATGCTGGGTCAGTTAGAACTCATGAGGAAAATTTCGATGAGAACAAGTGCGAGAAACCTGTTTCACGGTACAGTGAGTCATATCGAAAAAGGGGAGGTCAATTGCAATGTCACGCTTTCGATTGGCGAAGGTACGGAAGTTGTAGCCCAAATCACATTAGATAGCTTGGAGCGCTTGGGGGTTGAGCTGGGATCAGATGCTTATGTCTTGATTAAAGCCAGTTGGGTTATTTTGACTGAAGACTTAAATGGTGCTTTGAAAACCAGCGCGCGTAACCAATTCTGCGGTGAGATTTCTCATCTTGAGAAAGGCTCTGTGAACGCTGATGTGACCATCAACTTAAGCGGTGGACAACGTATGTCGGCAATCATTACCAATCAAAGTTTGGAAAACCTAGGGTTTGATGTGGGTGATAAAGCTTGTGCGTTAGTGAAAGCAAGCCATGTGTTGTTGGCGGTATCGGACTGATTGGATAGTCTTCCAAGAGAAAAATTTTTTGGCTATCGATATGTACAAAAGGTTATATGTATAAAAGGTAATATACCTTTTTGTGCCGATAGTCAGGTTGTTAAAAACGGATATTAAGTTGTAGTGACTTGATTTAACAAAAGGAAAAGAGATGAATAAGTTTGTTTCACGTTTATTAGTTGTAGGGCTGTTGTTGACAAGCTCAATTGCTTATGCGGATAGCATCAAGATTGCTGTCGCATCAAACTTCTTGGCGACGCTGACGGCTTTGTCCAAAGACTTTACTAATAAGACCGGTCTTCCCGTTGAGATTTCCAGTGGTGCGACGGGCATGCTGTATGCGCAGATTCAAAAAGGCGCACCCTACGATATGTTCTTTGCGGCCGATGCTAAGCGTCCAAAGCTACTGGAAAAAGAAGGTCTGATTGCGGCTAACTCCCGCTTTACCTATGTGACAGGAAAGTTGGTGTCATGGGCGCCGAAGTCTTCGAATGTGTCAGCAGATTTGGCATCACTTAACCCTAAGGATACGAACCTGCACTTTATCGCTATCGCCAACCCGAAAACAGCGCCTTATGGAGCAGCCGCAGTGGCGGTTCTGAAGCATTATGGTGTGTATGACAAGTTGCAAAGTGCTGGGAAAATCGCCATCGGCGGCAACATTGGTAAAACTTTCCAATATGCCGCTTCAGGTAATGCACAAATTGGTTTAGTGGCAAAGTCTTATGTTTCCAATCCTGAAAAACCTGTGGGCGGAACCTATGTTGAGATTCCTAGCAACCTTTACCCTAAGCTCACGCAGCAAGCGGTGGTGCTGAAAGGCAAGGATTCAGACGCAGTGAAAAAATTCCTGGCTTACTTCAAGTCGGATGCAGCTAAAAAACAAATCGAAGCTTACGGTTACGGGCTGGGTGATTAACCATCAAGCGGTTTGTAAAAGACAGGCATATCGTGGCGAACTCGGCTATGCTATCAGGCTGAATCGATAGTCGAGTCATGATCATATTTAGGAGACAGTTGGAGTGCTAGCGGGGATGGATTTTCAGCCATTGTGGATTACCTTCAAAATTGCGTTTTTAACGACAGTAATCTTGATTGTTCTTAGCACGCCGTTGGCACTTTGGTTAGCTAAAATCCAAGGCAAGAAAAAGGCAGTTTTAGAAGCAGTGGTCGCGCTGCCGTTAGTGTTGCCGCCAACGGTTTTGGGTTTTTATTTCCTCGTGTTGCTGTCTCCAACCGGCTATCTGGGCAGCATCTGGGCGTCTTTCGGGTTTTCACCGCTGACATTTTCACTGAGTGGTGTTGTCATTGGTTCGATTATCTATTCTCTGCCATTTATGGTTCAGCCTTTGATGCAAGGGTTTGAGCAACTTGGCAGACGTCCATCGGAAGTCGCAGCCACTTTAGGGGCTGGGCCGCTGGATCGTTTTTTCAGTGTGACCCTACCTCTGACCAAACGCCAATATCTGTTGGGGGCGACTTTGGCGTTCGCCCATACTGTTGGTGAGTTTGGCGTGGTGTTGATGATTGGGGGAAATATTCCTGGCGTTACGCAGGTTGCGTCCATCGCTATCTACGATCACGTTGAGCAGATGGAATATACTCAGGCACATGTGCTGTCACTGATTATGTTGATATTGAGTTTGACGGTACTCACCATCGTTTACGGTATGAATCGCCGTATGGAGGTCAAAGCCTGATGACTCAAATGACAACAGCTACTCTTTCCGGCAATCTTTCCGTTCAGCTTGGTGACTTTATTTTACAGACAGGCGATTTCTCCATTCCGCTCACTGGCGTGACGGCAATTTTCGGGCACTCCGGTAGTGGCAAGACAACTTTCATTCGCTGCTTGGCAGGTTTTGAAAACCAAGCGGAAGGGACAGTCAATTTCGGTAATCAGCCTTGGCTGCGAACTAAAAAATCCTTACCGATTCACAAACGAAACATTGGCTACGTTTTTCAGGAAGCCAGTCTGTTTCCATATCTTAATGTCGAAGGTAATTTGAATTATGGTTTGAAGCGCGCCCTGAAAGCCGGCAAAGCACAAACCATTACGTTTGAGCAGGTGGTGGATTGGCTTGGGTTGTCTGCCTTGCTTGACCGAGATGTACAAACGCTATCGGGTGGTGAAAGACAACGGGTTGCGATTGCCCGTACATTATTGTCACAACCTGCTATTTTGATGATGGATGAACCCATGGCGGCACTGGATTTGTTTGCCAAGCGAGCCATCATGCCGTATCTGGAGCGTTTGCGGGATGAAGTGGAAATTCCGATTCTTTATATCTCTCACTCGCCTCAGGAGGTTGAGCGCCTTGCAGATCGCGTGATGTTCATGGAGCAAGGCCGCATTGTTGACTTCGAACCGATTGAGCAAGCACTGAACCGTGAAGGCACGCCTTTATACCAAGGTGAAGAGCCGAGAAGTGTGATGAAAAGTCTGTTGGTTGAACAACTTGAATCTGAAGGTTTGTCTCGTGTGCAAGTCGGCGACGAGTCTCTTTTTGTGCCGCACTTGCAACAAGCCATTGGGAGTGAAGTTCGTTTGGTGATCGCGGCGCAGCAAATCAGTTTGATGAAAGAAAAGCCGGCATTCACCTCCATGCTGAACCACTTGCCGGTGACGATTGAATCTATCAATCCGCACAATGATTACAGTGTGTTGCTGAGATTGCGTTTGTCGGCATCCAGTTTTCCGTTGTTGGCGCAAGTGACCAAACGTTCCATGCAAAGTCTTCAGTTGGCACCTGGGCAACATTGGGTGGCGGCAATTAAATCGGTTGCTATTCTGGATTAGTCTTTTCAACTATAAAATCGGCCAGGTTGGGGGGAATGGTACTACCCCCAACCTGGCAGATTTTTGTTCTAAATCCACTTCAGTTTAAACAATTCTTTGAATGCAGATAACACCAGCGTTGGCGTGGAAGAGATGGCAAATGCCAGTGCCAGATCACTGAATGCCAAAGGAACCGTACCCAGTATCGTATGTCCGATTGGGAAATACACCATGATTAACGATAAGCTCCCTGAGCCGAATACCGCAAGCAATAGTATTGAGTTGCTCAAAGGGTTTCGTCGGTAAAGTGTGCTGAATGTCCGTGCATCGAAAACATGGAACAGTTGCCCGAAAATCAAGGTTATGAAGGCCAGTGTCTGTGCATACTCCAAGCTTTGTCCTTGCGATAACGCTAGGGTAAACATCCAATAGGTGACGCCCCCCATTGCCAATCCTCTTAAAATAATGCGAGGGCCGAGTTGGTCGGAAAAGAAACTTTCGGTACGGGTTCGTGGGCGTCGTTGCATCAAATCCCTCTCAGCATTATCAACGCCCAGTGCCAGTGATGGCAGTCCGTCACTAATCAAATTCACCCAGAGAATCATCAATGGCGCCAAGGTTAATAATGGCTCGCCGGACATTAGAACGAAAGCGAAAAGTATTGCCGACACTTCACCGACGTTGGTGGTGAGATCTTGGCGGATGAACTTGCGGATATTGTCATAAATACGACGGCCTTCTCTAACAGCTTTGACAAGTGTGGCGAAGTTGTCATCCAGCAAAATGAGGTCGGCAGATTCTTTTGCGACATCTGTACCGACCAATCCCATGGCAATACCGATGTCTGCTTTGCGAAGTGCTGGCGCGTCATTTACGCCATCTCCTGTCATCGCGACTACATGGTTTTGGGCTTGCAGTGCTTTGACGATGCGAAGTTTATGCTCGGGGGTGACACGGGCAAATACGTTGACCGTTGCAACATGTCTTTCCAAGTCATCATCACTCAGAGTATCCATTTCTGCCCCGGTGATGATTTCCAAAGGGTGATTCGGCGTGGAGAGGTTGATTTGTTTGGCAATGGCTTTGGCGGTGATAGCATGGTCACCGGTAATCATGATGACGCGAATCCCGGCGCTGTGACATTCTTGAATGGCGGCAATCGCTTCCGGTCTTGGTGGGTCGATAATGCCGTGGATGCCGGTGAAAATTAGACTGCTTTCCAGTTGGTCATGTGGCAAGTCCAACTCCGACGGTTCCAAGTAGCGATAAGCGACCGCCAAGGTTCTCAAAGATTTTGAACCGAAGTTCTCCAAGACCCTTTCAATCATTTCAGCGTCACTCAGGGGATCAAGTCTTGAGTTTTGGTAGTCTATGGCTTCGGAATGCTTCAATAAGATGTCAGGAGCCCCCTTGGCAATCAACAGATAGTGTCCTTCATGATCTTTGACGATGACACTCATCATTTTGCGTTTGGGGTCAAATGGAAAGCTGGCGATAGGCTGGTAGTTTTGATGAAGTTCTTGTTTATGTAAATCCGCTTTGGCGGCAGCCACCAAAATGGCACCCTCTGTCGGTAAGCCTTGAAAGCTGTGTTTACCATCCCGGTGAATGAGCTCGGTTTCGCTGCAAAGTGCAGAATAGGTCAGCATTTGTTTTAGATAGAAGTGGCTCGGATGATGTGGTGAGACGATTTCCATCTGTGAGGTTTTGAAGTGACCAACGGGTTCATAACCAATGCCTTCCAGTTGGTATTCCATGCCTGCTGCCCAAATTTCGACAACTTGCATTTTGTTTTGGGTAAGCGTACCAGTTTTATCGGAGCAGATAACCGTGGTGGAACCTAGGGTTTCAACCGATGCCAGTTGTTTGATGAGCGCACTTTCAGACACCAGTTGCTTCGCACCCAGTGTCAATACGATGGTAACAACCGTGAGCAATCCTTCGGGAATAGCGGCAACTGCCAATGAAATACCGCTGTCGATCAGGTTGATGAAGGCCAGTCCTTTCATCAAACCGATGCTGATGATGACAGTGACAATCATCAGCGCTATCCAGATAAGCAATTTGGATAAGGAACCGATACGTTTCTGTAGTGGAGTGAGTTGGTTTTCGGTTGCCTGCATCAGGCTGGCGATTTTACCCACCTCAGTTTGCATTCCCGTTTCAGTGACGATGGCAATGCCATTGCCTTGAGTAATAGAGGTGCTCATGAAAAGTTGATTGAGTTGATCCGCCAAAGGAATGTTTTGGTCGCTAATTGGTTGTATGTGCTTGGCAACCGAATCGGATTCGCCTGTCAGGGCGGACTCGTCTACTTCTAAACGGTGAGTTTCAATCAAGCGACAATCGGCAGGGGTGATGTCACCCGTTTTGAGTTTGATGATGTCACCGGGAACCAATTCTTTTGCAGGAAGTGTTTGCCATTGTCCTTGGCGCTTGGCCGTGCAGATGGGTGAAGACATTTGGCGGAGGGCATCAATGGACTTTTGTGCGTTGTATTCTTGAGTGAAGGTAATCGTGGCATTGATGAGGATAATCACGCCGATGACCATCGCATCCAAGTGATGTCCTGTATAGATAGATAATAAAGCGCCAATCGCCAAAATGATCAGCAGAGGATTTCTGAACTGGGATAGTAAAATCTTGATAGCGGAGGTAGATTGCGACTGGCGGATTTCGTTTGTGCCGAATTTCTGCTGGCGCTCGGTCACCAGTTGTTCGGCAAGTCCGGTTTCCACTGTGCTCTTAAGAGCATTAATAACAGATTCTGCTGTTTGATGACCCCACTTCATCTTTCTCTCCCTGAGCGGAACTCGGAAATCTTGCCTTTACTAAATCAAGACATTTGAGTGTGATTTCATTGTCGATGCTGACAATACCAGTCTGCCATAAAAATCAGGCAAAGCCAATGGAGTGGAGAGGTTAGTGAGATTGTGTTGTTAGAAGGAAAGGTACTTTGGTGATGTGCTTGTCGTTCTGGGTGATAAGTGCTGAGATTTCCCAATCCATTTTCTCACTGGTGCAGAAGGCCAGCATGATTTTGCCTCGGTAAACGTTTGGAGAACCTGCAACGGGAATTAGCGTTGTACGATTGTAGCCCATGTACATGTTGGTACCGATGATATCGATTTGTACATTTTGAGGCGGTTTTTTAAAGCCTTTCAAGGTCAATTTCGCCGTCAACAAATGAGCGACCGGAATGGGGTTGTTAGGCGAAATTTGGAGTTCAACGCTTTGCTTACCATTGGTTGATGAGCAGGTTCCTTGATGCAAATGGCAAGATGGGTCTGTTTTCCATACGTCGACCTGAGGCTCATTGCTGTCGGAAAAAGGAGACTGGCAACCGGATAGCAGTACAGAAGATGCCATCAATAGCATGGACGAGAGGATAAGGTGCCACGTTGAACGTTTCGGCAAAACAAAAGCGCTTTTCATGCGAGACATATTAGAACGAAACCTTGATGTCTGCAATGAGTAGCGCTGATTTTTCAAAATTTTCGTCATGGTTTGAGCGCAGGCTGGCACTTAGGGCAAAAATAGCTTGCGCGTTGGTTTTGGGTGATACGGACGATGGGGGTTCCACAAACGGGGCATGCTTCATCCTGTCTGCCATAAACGTTGAGCTCTTGTTTGAAATACCCGGGTTTACCGTCAGGGGTCAGAAAATCCTTCAGGGTTGTGCCGCCCTGCTCGATGGCCTTGGCAAGCACCAATTTGATGTTTGATACAAGGGTATTTGTTTGTGCCCGGGTCAATGTGTTTGCCGGCGTTTGCGGGTGAATGCCGCTTAAGAAAAGTGATTCATTCGCGTAAATGTTGCCAACACCGACAGCATAGCGATTATTCATGATGATAGCTTTGATGGCGGAGGTTTTGCCTTTCATGTGTTGAAAGAGCTCGTCGGTATTGAACGCATCTGTAAGCGGTTCCGGTGCCAAGTGTGTAAGTAGTGGATGGGTTTCAATTGGCTCATCTGTCCATAAGAAAGCGCCAAAGCGCCTTGGGTCGTGATAGCGCAGCATAAAGCCATTATCGAATAATACGTCGATGTGGTCGTGCTTCTGATGCGGTGTATCTTGAGGCAGAACACGAAGATTGCCTGACATGCCAAGATGAAGAATTAGATGGCTTTCTGTTCCATTGTCATCCGTCAAAGTGAGAAGCAGGTATTTTGCTCGACGAGAAATTTTACTGAGCTTTTTTCCGGGAAGCGTTTCTGTTAAATGTGATTCAACTGGCCAGCGTAATTTTGGGTTTCTGATAATGATTTTTTGGATGTGTTGCCCTTCTGTTTTAGGCTGAATCCCTCTCAGAGTGGTTTCGACTTCTGGTAATTCTGGCATGGAATTTTCTACAATTGATTTAAAGGCAGATTTAAAGTTGACCCTATTTTAGCGACTTTGCTGTAGCTTTGTCATAGGTTTGTCGGAGCGGGTTTGTATTTAGGCTTTGGCAAGCTTGCCGATATAAAAATTAAAGGCAGTGAAAATTATTGATGTCAGAATAATAAAGATAAGAAGCCAGTTGGCGATTAACAAAGTGTCACAAGGGTTTCGAGGAGGTCAAAATGAGTCCTCATCAGTATCACGTAGAATTTGATGAAACGAGTTATTGTGTCACGTGCTTAGATGGCTCGGTTATGCAGTTTGATTCGATGGAAGATGCGATTGAAGCGATGCGGGAATTTGAGCAGAAACGTTTTCCGGAAACGTGGGAAAAAATTCCACCTGCAACGCGTTATGCCAAGCAACGCTATTATCAGGCATAGCTTCTTACTAGGTTGCTAATTCTTGGCTAGAAATGAATTGGCACGTAGTAGCCAAAGCGCTCGTTTTTTGATGGTGAAGCATCTCTTTAAACGGTCAAACAACTCACAATTAAATGGTCATTTGGCCTCATTCCTATCTGCAATTCATAATAGAAATCAGCTCTTGCATAAGTAAAATAAATTATTGTATACAAAAGCTTTCAGGTATATTCGAGCAAGACATAGGGATATTTAATACTCTTAAATTTTTAAGAAATTGAACGTTGTTTGGATAGCTTTGCACTGGATGGTAAGCTTTATGAGAACAAGTTTGAAAACGGTCTTGCCATTTTTCTTGGTTATCATTCTACTGATGCTTGTTGTGTTCCAAATGGACAAAACACAGCGCGAAGATGCCGCGAAGCAACAATTGAACGCTACTGTCCAGCAAGTCACCAAAACCCTGCAGAGTAACTTATCACAAGTGGTCGCGGACCTCGCCTTTCTAGCAGGGCAGACGAAAACCCAAGATGTTTTGATGAAACACATCTCGCCACATGCTAATCATTTGTGCGAGGAGTTTTTTCGCTTCGCCACACTCAATAAACGCTATTCCCAAATTCGTCTTTTGGATGTCACTGGTTATGAAGTTGTTCGAGTAGATTATAAAGATGGGGCAGCCCATTGTGTCCCTGAATCTCAATTGCAGGATAAATCGGATAGATACTACTTTTTAGAGTCAGAGAAGCTTAAACCTGGGCAAATCTATCAATCCAAGTTTGATCTAAATATTGAATATGGTCAGGTTGAAGTGCCTTACAACCCAACCATTCGTTTTGTTACGCCAGTGACCGATTATTTAGGTGGGGTTGTGGGTTATATGGTTTTAAACTTTAACGCGAGGGAGATGCTCTTTGACATTTATTCCGCCTTGAAACGTCAGCGCGGAGATGTACGGATTCTGAATAAAGAGGGCTATTTTTTACTTAGCAATAACTTTAGTCAAGACTGGGGGTTTATGTTCCACCTCCCTCAGTTTTCGGTGGCTAAGCAGTCTCCTGAACTGTGGGAAAAGATCAATCAGACCACTTCCGAAGGCTTTGATTTTGATGGTAAATATTATGCGATTGAGCGGGTTTGCGGTGCTCATAGCTGCCAAAAAGGCAATCTGGACCTTGTATTGCCGACGGACGCTGCAGACTTGCCGTGGACAGTTGTTGGTGCTTTGAGTCAATCAAAAATGGTGGGTTATTCCTGGTGGCAAAGCCAGTGGCCGTATTTCATTTCTGCGTTGTTGATTGCAGTCGCATTTTTCGCGTTGCGCGTTTCGTGGAAATTGAGTAACTCTTTCAAGCAATTGGTAGCAAGAGAGTTCATGTTGGAGAGGTCAAAGCAACGGTTTGAGAAACTACTCGAGTCAGTACCCGATGGTTTGCTGGTGGTGAACGAGCGGGGTTTGATTGAAGCGGTTAACCCCGTCGCAGAAACCATTTTCGAAACAGCTCGTGATCAGCTTGTTGGTCAGTCGGCAGAATCGTTCATATCAGTCGATATTGCTGAGAGCTTGCATAATGACAGCGCGCAAAATACCTCTCAGCCGATTAGAATCACAAGACATGATCCTTTGGAATATCTCTCGAAAACGGGGCAGAAAAAATATTTGGAAATGATGGTTGATCCAGTCGTTTTCGATGATGAGAGATTGGCCATTGTCTTGGTGCGTGATGTGACGGACAGTTTGGCGTTCCAAGACAAACTAAGGCAAACGCAGAAGTTGTTAGCGGTATTGAGAAAGAAACCGCTTAATATCGAGAAGGTGGATATTGAAGAAGTCATGTCCTATGTGATGGACATTCTGAATAGAGGCATCAAGGGCAATGTCAAAATTAGCTGTCATTGTATGCCAAATTTACCTGCTGTCTTGGTAGATTCCAACGAGCTGACAAATGCCTTGATTAATCTGGTTGTCAATGCCAGAGATGCCATGCCGGATGGGGGAGAGATCCAGATTAAGGTTGAACGAACCTATTTGGACGAACAGTATTCGAAATCTGTGGCAGAAGAGATTCTGCCTGGAAAGTATGTGCTGATTGAAATACAGGATACTGGAGAAGGTATTCCAAAAGAATTGATTGGTAAGGTTCTGGAACCGTTTTTTACCACCAAAGACAAAGACAAAGGCAAAGACAAAGACAAAGACAAAGACAAAGACAAAGACAAAGACAAAGGGAAGGGTACCGGGCTTGGGTTGGCTATGATTTATGGCTTTATCAAACTGTCCAAAGGCCATATGAGAATCTATAGTGAAGTCGGTATTGGAACGAGCGTTCATTTGTATTTGCCGATAGATACGCAGACTACCGACACAAACGTGTTTCCTGAGCAGAGCGTGGATTTTCATAACTCTTTAGCAGGATACCATGTACTGATTGTTGATGATGAACTGGATTTTGCAGAGGTGTTGAAAGACTATCTGAAAAGTGAAGGCATGCAAGCAGAGATTGTGGATTCTGTAGACAGAGCTTGGGACAAACTGAAAGAGAAGACGTTTGATTTGGTCTTCTCCGATATTGTGATGCCGGGAGTGATGGGCGGTATTCAACTGTATGACAAGATTAAAGCGGAAGGTGTGGACGTTAAGGTAATTTTATCCAGCGGTTTTTCAAAAGACATGTTGTTGAAGCAATATGAGCTGGACGAGAATATGGTTTTCGTGAGAAAACCCTATAATCGTGAAGGTGTGATGAATGCGCTTATGAAAGCTTTAAACAGGGATGGTTATTAAAATGATGGCGACGAAAGTTTTAGTGGTAGATGATGGCGTTCAATTTGGTGAGCTGATATCAGCACTGGAAGAAAGAGGAGTCGTGATGCATTATCAACCACAAGTGGAATTGGATAGTTTTCAAGTGGTAGGGGTTGAGTCTTTGGTGCGGTTGCTGGATGCCGATGGGAATGTTTGCTATCCAGGTCGGTTTGTTCATTTAGCTGAGTTGGAAGGTCTGAACAAGCATTTGACGGCGTTGGATCTGGTAGCTTAACTTTCCCTGATGAATTGAATCACAAAGTTTCTGGCGTTAATTTAGATCCCTCTCGAGTAATCATTGAGTTGACGGAAAGCAAGGCGGTTGAGCAGTTGAAGAAAGGGTTGGATATTCTTGTTCGACTTAGGTTAAAGCATTTTCAGCTTTCTATCGATGACTTCGGAACTGGGTCGGCTGTCTTGTCAAACGTTAAGAAAATGCCATTTACCCCGAGTTGAAAATAGATAAGAGTTTTGTCGATCAAATTTTGACTAATCAACGTACGGAAGCGCTGACAGAGGACTTGATCAATATGGGGCATCACATGCAACTGAATTTGGTTGCCGAAGGGATTGGGTGTGGGGCATCCATGCAGCTTCTTAAGGTTATGGGGTGTGATGTCGGGCAGGGTACTATTTCGCCAGACCGATGCCAGCAGCACAATTTGTTGCTTGGCTGCAAGAGAACGAAGGCAACCCCTCGGCGCAAGTTGCTGGTGAATGACAAATTTCAGGCATAAAAAAACCCGACTTTTTGGGTCGGGTCGCATCAATAAAGTTTGGTAAAACTTATTTGATTTTTGCTTCTTTGAAAAGTACGTGCTTGCGAACAATCGGATCGTACTTTTTAATTTCAAATTTTCCTGCCATGTTGCGCTTGTTTTTATCAGTTGTATAAAAATAAGCACTCTCAGTGGATTGAAGTTTGATTTTATCGCGCATATCGAGTCTCCTTAAACTTTCTCACCACGTGCACGGATTTCCGTAAGCACTGACTCAATACCGTTTTTATCAATAATGCGCATTCCTGATGTAGAAATGCGAAGCTTTACAAAACGGCTTTCGTTTTCAACCCAAAAACGGTGAGTTTGTAGGTTAGGCAAAAAACGACGACGAGTTTTACGATGAGAGTGGGAAACATTATTACCGACCGCAGGTCTTTTTCCTGTGACTTGGCATACTCTAGACATTTCACTTTCCTCTCAAAAATGGACAGCAATTTTCGCTGAACCACACATTAAAAATATTCGAATATTTCTATGTTCGTTATTTCGATGCGACCGAATTCATTGATTTCGGGCATTCGCCATAAAAACAAGAAGCGGAATTATCCACAAAATCGACATTAATAGCAAGTTTTATAAGCGACTTTTTTAGTGGCGGGATTTAATCGTGATGAATTTTACGGAAAAAGGCCTGATAACGTCAAAGATTTGCCATTTTTCCAAGCTGTGCCAGCGAGCACCACCGACCATGATCACCCAGAATAATGTGATCCAGACAGCGAATTTCCATAATGGAAAGCGCCTCAGATAATTGGCGAGTTAAATCAAGGTCTGCTTGGCTGGGGGTAGGGTCGCCGGATGGGTGGTTGTGTGCAAGTATGACGGCTGCAGCATTGTTGTCCAAAGCGGTTTTGACGACTTCCCTAGTGTGGACGCTTGCTTGGTTCAAAGTGCCGTAAAACAATGGTTGAAAATTGATGACGCGATGTTGCTGGTCAAGCAGAACCATGCCGAAGATTTCTCTATCCGAATGACCAATTTGTAAATTAAGCCACTGAGCGACGGTTTCCGGTTGGGTAAGGGCATCGCCCTTTGTTAAACCAGACTCGAAATGGCGTCTTGCCATTTCCAAAACCGCCTTGAGTTGTACGTATTTGGCTTCGCCCAGACCTTTTGCTTCACAGAATCGGGCTTGCTCTGCCTTGAGCAGGCTATCAAGTGAACCGAACTCATCAAGCAGGTCTTGAGATAACTCGACTGCACTTTTTCCTTTGACGCCGACACGCAGAAAGATGGCTAGTAATTCGGCATCACTAAGTGCGGTAGCACCGAATTTGAGTAACTTCTCTCGTGGGCGGTCATTTTCGTGCCAGTCTCTAATTGCCATAGGCTAAATGTCACCTGCTCAATAACGGTTTTTTGGTAAGATAGCCGCATCATAAAGTAAAAAGAGTTTGTCTGACAATGTTTAAGCTGGAAATGCGTGTGCGTGATTATGAATGCGACCTGCAAGGGGTGGTTAATAACTCTGTATATCAGAATTATTTAGAGCACGCGCGACATGAGTTTTTGTTGTCGAAACAAGTCAACTTCCCGGAGTTGGCGAGACAAGGCATTGATTTGATGGTTTTGAGAGCGGAGGTTGATTACAAATCGCCGCTAAGACCGCATGATGACTTTTATGTCACAGTGGATGTCGAGCGCGAAGGACGTATTAAAATCGTGTTTGTGCAAAACATTTACCACAAAGAAGATGATCAATTGATTATCGCTGCCAGAACCTATGGCGCGGCGATCCAAAACGGTAGACCAATGAAAGGTCTGAAAGAGTTGGATGTGCTGTTTGATGACGAATTTACGCATTCCATTTCCATGTAGGTTGCTGAAAAGATGAATATATTGCTGGGGGTGACAGGCGGTATCGCGGCTTACAAAAGTTTGGAGCTGGTGCGTTTGTTTGTGAAAGCCGGTCATCACGTGCAAGTGGTGATGACATCCGGTGCCAAAGAGTTTATTCAACCCCTATCTTTTCAAGCCCTATCCGGGCATCCCGTTCGAGACAGTTTGTTTGATGCTAACCAAGAAGCCGGTATGGGTCATATCGAGTTGGCACGTTGGCCGGATGTAATTGTGGTCGCGCCCGCTTCTGCGGAAACGCTCGCCAAGCTCCGAATGGGGCGTGCCGATGATTTATTGGCTACCTTATGTTTGGCAACGGATCGTCCGATTCTACTGGCACCCGCGATGAACCGTTTGATGTGGCAAAATGCAGCTACTCAGGAAAACATCGAACTGCTACAGCGTCGTGGCTTTGAAGTCATGATGCCGGGTTCCGGCGAGCAAGCGTGCGGTGAAGTCGGAGAAGGGCGTTTGCCTGAACCTGTGGCGATTTTCGATGCGGCAACGGCTGTGTTGGCTTCCAAACAGTCAGACCCAACCTGGCAGATTTTACCGAAGTTTTGGCAGGGAAAACGTTTGCTTGTGACAGCGGGGCCAACCTATGAAGATATTGATCCGGTTCGTTTTATCGGTAATAAGAGTTCCGGGAAAATGGGCTATGCCATTGCAGAAGTCGCCGCTGATGCCGGGGCTGATGTGGTTTTGATTTCAGGGCCTGTGTCATTAAAAGCATCGGATAAAGTTCAAACCGTTTTAGTGAGAAGCGCACAGCAAATGCTTGAAGCCGTTCAACAGAACTATGCCGATTGTGATGTCTTCATTAGTGCGGCTGCCGTTGCGGATTACCGCGTCGCGACACCAAACTTGCAGAAAATCAAGAAAACCGATGATCAAGATGGCATGACATTGAATCTCGTCAAAAACCCTGATATCGTCAAATGGGTTGCAGAGCAAGTCACAAAGCCTTATGTGGTGGGGTTTGCAGCAGAAACGGAAAGACTTGAAGCTTATGCACGTGACAAGTTGGAGTGTAAGAAGTTGGATATGATTTGCGCCAATTCCGTCGGTGACGGTAAAGGGTTTGAGCAGGATGACAATGCCCTATTGCTGATGACGAAGACGCAGCATAAAAATTTAACGAACGCTCCTAAATCGCGCTTAGCCAAGAGTCTACTAGCATTCATTGCAGAATGCCTAGTGGAGGCGAAAAAGTGAAAGAAGCTTGGTTAAGCTTGCTGCGTTTTACGCTGTTGTGGTTGGTTGTTGGTCTGCACGCCGTTCAGGCGGCAGAAGCATCAACATCTACCAATCAAGCAAAGGAAAGACCACTGGAAAGAGTGGTGTTACAGCTCAAGTGGCTCCATCAGTTTCAGTTTGCGGGATATTATGCCGCGCAAAAGGAAGGTTATTTTCGTGATGAAGGTCTTAAGGTAGACATTCGTCAACGTGATATCAGAAAAAACAATGTCGAACAGGTGATTAATGGCGAAGCGCAGTATGGCATTGCGGACTCGGTATTATTTCTCTATCTCGCCAAGAAAAGACCGGTGGTGATTGTAGCCCCAATTTTTCAGCACTCTCCTCAAGTACTATTTACCCTCAAGTCCAGCGGATTAGACAGTCCTTATAAGCTACAAGGCAAGAAAATCGCGTTTTATCTGAACGACACGGATGGGTTCCCGACATTGGCGATGATGAAGCAACTCGGTGTTAGTCCTATCTATGATCGTATGTTGATTAAAACAGATCCGAATATTTTGGCGCGCAAAGAAGTGGATGCCTATTCCGGTTATTTGACGAATGAGGCCTATTTTCTTCGACAAAGCGGCAACGCCATCAACATCATCAACCCACTGAACTATGGCATAGACCTTTATGGCGATATGCTGTTTACCTCTCGCACTGAAGCAACCGAACATCCGGATAGGGTTTTGCGTTTCAAAAAAGCGGTGCTCAAAGGCTGGAAATATGCCATGTCGCACAAAGCCGAAATGGCAAAGTACATTTTGGATACTTATCACCCGCCGAATAAAACCTATGCGCACTTGATGTATGAAGCCAATGCGCTAGACAATGTTATCGCTCAGAATACGGTTTCTATTGGAACGTTGGACGAGGGCCGTGCCCGGTTTATTAACGACTTATTCAAGCGACATGGTTTGATAAGCAACAATATCGACTTGAAGAACGGTATTTATCACGAGAATACCTCTGAGCTGCAGTTCACACAGAATGAACTGGCCTGGATGAAGGCGCATCCAGTGATTCGCTTGGCAATCGACAATAATTGGGCGCCCATCGAATATATTGGTGAAAAGGGCAACTATCAGGGGATTGGCGCTGCGTTTTTCAACTACATCACCATTAAGACAGGCCTTAAGTTTAGGCCCGATAAGCATTCAAATTGGGTGCAAGCCGTTGAGAAAATGAAAAAGCATCAACTGGATGTTTACTCAGCAGCAATCTCTACAGAAGAAAGAAGAACGTATGCAAATTTTACGGATCCTTATGTTAGGTTTCCAACAGTCATTGCCACACGTGACAATGCGCCCTATATGTCGGATCCCAAGTTGCTTATTGGAAAAGTAGTTGCCGTTACTGACGGTTATGCTATGCAGGAGGAAATGAGACGACTGTATCCCAATGTTAAATTGCTCTCAGTGAAAAATGCTTCTGAAGGCTTGAGGGATGTGAGCTTAGGCAAGGTTTATGGTTATATAGACAATGTGGCGTCAATTGGGTATTACATCAAGTCGCAAGGTTTGGCCAACGTCAAAATTTCTGGCGAGTTGCCTTTTAAGGCCAATATTGCAATAGGCGTGCGCAAAGACTGGCCTGAATTGCAAAGTATTATTCAGAAGGTGTTGAGCCATATGCCCGCGGATACCTATGCTGAATTGATTAACCCTTGGCTGAAGGTCAAATACGAAACTAAATATCAATGGAAAGAGTTGTTGATTTATCTTGTACCGATATTGGTGGTTCTTGCAATTGTGCTCTGGTACAACCTCAAATTGCATCAAGCCAAGCAGCAACTGAAAGAAACCAATACTCAACTTTCCATGTTGTTGGTCACCGATCACCTTACTAAAGTCTACAATCGACAGTATTTGGATCAGGCGTTGGATACCGAGAAGGCTCGGGTCGATCGCTATGCAAACAAGCTGAGTGTCATTATGATTGACTTGGATCACTTTAAGAGAATCAATGATGAATACGGTCATATGGTCGGTGATAAGGTATTGGTCGATGTGTCTAGCGTGATCCGCCAGACGATTCGCAAAACCGATGTGTTCGGTCGCTGGGGGGGGGAGGAATTTATGATTGTTTGTCCAGAAACTGGTTTCCAGCAAGCGCTTCGCTTAGCCGAAAAAATCCGCCAGACAGTAGAAAAAGCAGTTTTGGTTCATGATATTCAGCAAACCCTGAGTTTAGGGGTGGCTGAGTACCGTTTGACGGAAAAGGTTTTCGATACCGTCAAACGTGCAGATGAATGTTTGTATGAAGCCAAGCGTGCAGGACGTAACCAAGTAAAATGTGGCTAAGCACCCGCTTGGCTATTATTGGTTAATGTCTTTGATACACCCCTTGTAATGTGGCTTTCGCCAACATGTTTTGATGCACATAATACCCAACCGTTGCCGCAGTGGTGTCAGCCTTTAAAGGCAGGCTTTTCACTTTCAATGCATAGACCGTGAATTGATAGCGGTGAGGTTTGTCACCTTTCGGTGGGCAGGGCCCGCCATATCCTGTTGAACCAAAATCTGTTCGGCTTTGAATTACGCCTTTTGGCATAAGATGCATTGCAGGGTTACCTGCATTTAACGGGAGTTGGTGCACAGTCTTTGGAATGTTAAACACCACCCAATGCCACCAGCCACTGCCTGTAGGCGCGTCAGGATCATAAACCATCAAGGCAAAACTTTCCGTCCCTTTTGGTTCCCCAGACCATTTCAAACTGGGTGAAATGTTCTTTCCTGTACAACCGAAGCTGTTAAAGACTTGTTTGGTACTGATTGTAGCGGCAGGTTTGACTTCTGCGCTGGTTAGTGTCATTCCTGTGGCAAAGAGTTTGCCGGAAAAAGTAATGAACAGCGTAGCAACAAGTAATTTGAATAAAGGTGATTTCATGACTACCTCCATGTGATAAAGCATGAGATGAGATAAAACTCCTTGATTATCATACGCTCAGTGAATACTGTCGGTAAATTAATTTTGTGGTTGAACGAGAAGCATAAAAAAAGCCTTATTGGGGGCAATAAGGCTTAAATCTGAGGAGAGTAACCTTCCTGAAACGTTGAGGAGCATTCTATTGTTTCAATATGAAAGATTGGTGACATTTGACTAAAAGGACTTAAACTCAAATATCGATAAAGTTTAATTATCTATGTATAACTAAACTTTATATACATAGTAATGACTGAGAGAAAGAAAATCAATGAAAAAGTTTTATTTATGACCAATAAATATAATTAATGATTTTAAAGAGTTTGGTTTGAACCCCTTTCAGAACATGGTGTTCAGGGTTAAACACGTTTAGTTTAACAAAAGATTTATGGCGCGAAAAGTATAGATATGTATCCGTTCCAATAAGGTAAATTTCACTTGATTCCCTATAATGGGGGGGTATAGTAGAGCCTAGTTGATTAACCCAAACAAGCAAGAGCTTTGATATGAAAAAACGGATTCTCATTCTGGTCGTGTTGTTAATAATAGCGGGTGGCATTTATTGGTTTGCATCGAATTCAAATTCTTCCGAGCAAAATGGACATATCAAACTCTATGGTAATGTCGATATTCGTCAGGTAAATCTGGCGTTCCAGGTTACTGGGCAAATTGAGAAGATAGACGTGCAAGAAGGTGCTTCAGTCACAACAGGGCAGAAGCTTGCTTGTGTCGATAAAACACGTTATGAAGCGCAGTTGGACTTGGCGCAAGAGCAAGTGAATAGTCTTGAAGCACAACTGGATAAAATGCTTGCCGGAAACCGCCCTGAGGACATTGCACAAGCGAAAAACCGTTACCTGGCAGCAAAAGCAGAAGCTGAGCAAGCGGCTAAAAGTTACCGACGCTTGAAAACCCTATTGCCAAAAAAACTGGCTTCTCAAGATGATGTTGATATTGCCTCGTCAAAAGCCGATGCCACTCGCCATAATGAAATGGCTGCGGAAAATGCTTGGGTAGTTGCTAAGTTGGGCGCACGTAAAGAAGATATTGCCCAAGTCAGAGCACAGATTGCCCAAGCAGAGGCGCAAGTGACGTTGGCACAAAAGAACCTGACGGATTCAAATCTGATTTCGCCGGTAGATGGCATCATTCGCGATCGTATTCTTGAACCTGGAGACATTGCTCAGCCTCAACAAACCGTCATGACTCTCGCGTTACAAAATCCGAAATGGATTCGCGCCTATGTTTCAGAGAACCAATTGGGCAAAGTCAAAATCGGTTTACCTGCCACTATTACAACTGACAGTTACCCAAACAAGGTGTATCACGGTTGGGTGGGTTACCTTTCTCCTGTTGCAGAGTTCACGCCAAAAACCGTGCAAACGGAAGACCTGAGAACACAATTGGTTTATCAAGTCAGAATCTATACCTGTGATACGTCGGGAGAGCTACGTTTAGGCATGCCGGCAACCGTCACTATTGACCCACGTGATAAGCCGCTTAAGGAGCCAACCTGTTCTGCCAATTCGGTAGAGTCGTCAGACGAGATGAACGATTTCGAATCGAAGTAGCTCAGGCGACGGTCATGTCCAATCTCACTACGCCTTTAGTTGTCCAGTCGCTCAATAAGTGCTTTGTCCTGCCCAATCGAACGATTGAAGCACTTTCCGATGTCAGCTTCGAATTAAAGCCTGGTCAGGTGACCGGGTTGATCGGGGCAGACGGTGCAGGTAAAACAACGCTTATGCGCTTGATTGCCGGACTCCTTCAGTATGAAGAAGGGGAAATAAGCGTTTTAGGCCTTGATGTCGCAACCCAGTCTTTAGCCGTACAGTCGATGATTGGCTATATGCCACAACAGTTCGGGCTGTATCAGGATTTAACCGTTCGAGAAAATCTTTCTCTTTATGCAGACTTACAAGGTGTGCCAGAACACACTCGTGCGGAGCGCTTTGAGTTTCTGCTCAGTATGATGGGAATGAATGCCTTTTATGATCGTCTGGCAGGGAACCTGTCGGGCGGGATGAAGCAAAAGCTTGGCCTGGCCTGTACGCTGGTCAAAGCGCCGCAATTATTGCTGTTGGACGAACCTACCGTGGGGGTCGACCCGGTTTCCAGAAGAGAATTGTGGCAAATTGTCTATCAGCTAGTGGAAAAAGAAGGCATGAGCGTTTTGTTGAGTACCGCATATCTAGATGAAGCGGAACGCTGTCATGACATCAAACTCTTGCACGAAGGGAAGCTTTTGGCGGAGGGGCCGCCTCAGAAGTTTTCCGAAGCGATGCTGCAAAGAACCTTTTTGGTGTCTCATCCCCAGTTGTCAAAACGAGATTTGAAAAAACAACTCGACACCCTATCAATGGTGAAAGACGCGCTTATTTTTGGCGACTCTCTTAGAGTGCTTACTCAAGAAAGCATTGACTCCACTGATCTGTTGTCTAAAGCATTGGAAAAAAGTAGTGGCATGACCGGCTATCAAATCGAACCGGTGGCGCCGCGATTTGAAGACGCGTTTGTGGATCGTTTGGCGTCACAAGAGGGCGATGTTGCTGGAGGTGAGAGCAGTCAGTCCGCGTTTTCCTCGACCGAGCATGCATCTTCGCAAGACACGGAAGAACAGGCAACCCAAGGGCCTGCAATTCAAGTCAAAGAGTTGGTTTGTAAGTTTGGAGACTTTGTTGCCGTTGATCATCTGAGCTTTAGCGTGGAACGTGGTGAAATTTTTGGCTTACTGGGAGCGAATGGTGCGGGTAAAACCACCACATTCAGAATGTTGTGCGGTTTGTTACCAGCGACCAGCGGGCATCTTGAAGTGGTTGGCTTGAACCTCCGACATGCTCGCGCACAAGCGCGAGCCAAGTTGGGGTATATGTCGCAGAAATTTTCATTGTATGGCGTGATGACGGTCGAACAGAATTTGGCCTTTTACAGTCAGGTGTATGGTCTTAAAGGTAAGCAAAGGCAACGGCGTATTAACTGGGCGGTGGAAACTTTTGACTTGCAGGAGATTCTTACTCAAAACAGCCATGATTTACCGCTAGGTTTTAAGCAGCGTTTGGCGATGGCCTGCGCTCTAATGCATGAACCGGATATTCTGTTTTTGGATGAGCCGACTTCCGGGGTTGACCCACTAGGACGACGCGACTTTTGGGATAAGATCAACGCACTTGCCGATCAAGGTGTCACGATTATGGTCACGACACACTTTATGGAAGAAGCAGAGTATTGTGACCGTATGGCAATCATGGCGAGTGGACGAATTTTATCGCTCGGCACCCCAGGAGAAATCAAAGGTCAGGAAGGTGTTTCTGATATGGAAGAAGCCTTTGTACGTATTGTGCAAGGTGACAAGGCGACCGAATCCGTCAGTGACGAAGAGGTGGCTTCATGAACCAGAATCGGAAGCAAAACTTTCTGCGCATGATGATGCGTGTCAGAGGTTTGGTGACCAAGGAGTTTCGCCAAATTCTTCGTGACCCAAGCAGTATCAGTATCGCGTTTGTTATGCCGGTCGTTCTGTTGCTACTGTTCGGCTA